>JASJCE010000045.1 GCA_030066155.1 Desulfobacterales bacterium
TCTTCCTCAGCGTTCTCAGCGAACTCTGCGGTAAATTCTTTAAGTTTCTATGTCGATCAGACTGGACGCTTGCGGCCGGAGGCGACGCTCGTGAGAAACTACCTGGAATGACGAATGACGATTGAAGATTGACGAATGGTGGAGTCGCTTCGCTCAATCTTTTTAGAAAGACAGAATTCATCCATTCGACGTTGGACGTTGAGCGTTCGATGTTGGACGTTCATCAGTTTCTTTTCCGATCAGACTGGCCGTATTTTTGGCCGGCGGCTGGGCTGAAACCTAAACCATGAACCGGGAACCCATCAACCTCTTAACCTCTGAGCACCTAACTTCTGAATTCAGTGACGGCGTCAACATGAAAATTACCTGTCCCAACTGCCGGAAGAACTATACATTTGACGATGCCAAACTGACTGCCGGCATCAAATCTGCCAGGTGCAGTGCCTGCGGCCAAAACATTCCACTTCCAAAAAGGCCTGCCAAAACGCCGCCGAAACCGGTTCCGATCGTTGCCATCGCATGCCAGTATTGCGGTCAGAGCCATCGTTTGCGGCGGGACAAAATTCCGCCGACCGCTGCATCGATTAAATGCAAAGCCTGCGCGCGACCGGTGCCACTGAGCCGGGCCACGGATAAATCTCCGGTTCACTCGTTGAAAAAGGAAGCAATCGCTCCCGGAAAGAAATCGCCCGGAGAAAAACCGGCGCCATCAGCGGCAAAAACAGACGAACTGCTTCGCTTTGCCTGCGCCGGCTGCGGAAAAAAATACAAAATCAGCCGCACTAAAGTTCCACCGAAGGCCACGGCGGTTAATTGCAAGGCCTGCGGACACAAAATTCGGTTGCCGCTCACCGGGCCCGCCAAAACTGCTCCTGGACAAGGACCGCCAGGTGACATCAAAGGCCGGACAGGCCGGTCGATACCGGTGGATTTGACATCTGAGAAATCGGCGGCCGCCGCCCCCACCGGCAAGTCCAAATGGCCGCTCGCTGCGATTGCCGCTATATTGCTGGTTGTGGCGTTGGGCGCACTGGCGCATTTCAACTATATTGATATGGATTGGGTGCAGGGCCTGTTGCCCGGGTCTGAAGAAAAAACCACAGATTCCACCCCTCCGATAGTTATAGAACCATTTGCGGTGCTGCAGTTAAACGCGCCTTTAGTACTCAACGCCCTTGATACCCGTGTGGATCCCGCCAAAAAAACAGCCCGATTGCAGCTGATGATGTCGCTGGCAAAGTCGATTGAACTTGAACAGCTGAATCTTTACCTGTACCTGGAACCCAATAACCGCATGCTGCCGGTAATTACAGCCACCGGCACCAACCGTCGACAACTGGAGAATCTGATCGAGCGCCGGGAGCCGTTTTCACAATATTTTCGCCGTAAGTCAGACGGCCGCTATCGTTTGAAACCGGACGCCATCAAAGACAAAGATCAATACCAGCTGCCCAACGAGCCTTATGAGGTTATCATAACTGACGATGGCGCCAGTCTGGCGCCGGTCTCATTGGCCGATGTGATTACCGCAAATCCGCGCCAATTAGCCGGCACATCCGTGGCCCGGTTTTCCCAAACCATAGAAAACGACGAGAATCTGGCGGCGATCGCCATTCGCCTGCCGGATAGAATCAATCCGGGCTGGGAAGAGAAAATTCAGAATTATCCTGCAATGCAGTCTACTCCCCAGATCGCCATGATGGCCGGTATGGGTTCCGCCGTCGTATCCCAGCTGACCGACTCTCTGGAAGCGGTCGAGATCCTGGCGTTGGGATTTCGATTTTCCGGCCAGCACGGTCGGTCGTTAAGCTACGCCCAGAAGTTCAGGTCCGGCGTCAACGGCGAAAAGATCTATCAACGGCTGGCCAGTTCAAACCCGGTCGACGAGCAAACGGTTGGTATCATCGCGAATCTCATCGAACTGTTTCAGGATGATCGTTATCAACATCGCCTTGATTTCAGAAACGATCGGCTGATGCTTGAGTTTACCTGGTCGGAAGCGGAGGATAAGACATTCCTGACCGCCCTGTCCGCCGCCACCATCGGTCAGCTTTTTGCCGGTGCTGTGGAACTGTCCCCCTCGGCCGGGGATATCGAAACCATTTATGCTACCGAGCCTAACGTCGTGACAACCGTTGACGCCGGTAAGCTAAAAGCAAACGCCCCTCAGTTGATTAAGGACGGTCTGTTTCCGGGTCAATACTGGGATATGGGCGATGAGCCCAGGGTAATGCTCGATCTGGATACGGTGGATCTGCCCAACGCCGCCTTGGCGGAATTAACCTACGACGTCAAGTCCGTTCGATCGCCCGCCGGAAAAGATGTCCTCCGCATGGAGGAGACGACGGTTGAGCATCGGGTTCAACCCGGCCGGCTGTATCCCGGTAACATCACCATCAATGTCAAAAAGGGCACCCCGCCGGAAGAACTGGACAGGGCCCGTATCCATTTCAATTTGGCTGTACCGGTAGCGCTTGGGGTAGTTGAATTTTCAGCTCAGGACAAAACCGGCACGGTTAAAGATGCCGGCGGCATGCGGGTCACCCTGGTTCGCCTGGAGAAGGATGTGGCCAAGGTCAGCTGCAGCGGCGGCACATCTATGCGACTGATTGCCTATGATAAAACCGGAAATGCGCTGGCTTCCAGAGAATCCATGAGCACAACCACATCAGCTGTTAAGCGCTTCGCAGGCCTGATCGACACCCTCAAGGTTGTGGCGACCCGTGACATGCTCGAGTATCCGTTCGAAGTCGACGTTGATTTAAACCAAGGCAAACCCCTGGCGTTGTCCCGGGAGCCCGAAATCCCGGCCCGAATGCGCTTCAACCCCCATGAGGTTAAAAACTATGCCAATTTTAACGCCGGTGATTTAAAGAACCTGGCGGTGAAGTGGAATGAGGGCCAGAAGCGCGCCTGGAACGACAGTCTCGCGATAAAGTTGCCGCGTCATCCCTTTAGTGGTCATGCGGCCTGGGAAGCGCACTTTTTCGATGAAAACGGCCCGAAGATGCTGGCGGGTACTTCCGCCCAGGATTCAACCCACGTCAGCTACACAGTCGAAAAAGATCAGCTGCAACAAACCAATGCCGCTTTCGGCAAGGTTCGGCTCAGCCTGCACTCGGACATATCACGGCTCGTGTTTGTTAAAGAGGAAGGCCGTCAGCCGGCACTGCAATCCTTGCCGTCCGGCAGAGCGGTTGCCATCGCTTTCAATAAAAATGAAATCACCTTCAGCGCCGATCATGCCGATGTCATTCAGACCGCCGCCTATGATGCCCGGGGCAGAAGATTGAAGCAGGACCAGTACATTCGCAACCGCGGAGGCAAACGGAGCATCTACTTTTGGGGCGTGCCGGTCAAATTTCAAATCGATGTATCAGCTAAAACCATTGATCGATTGATTCCGTTCGATATTGAACGGCGTCCGGTGGATAAGGCGGCTTATTCCGCGTTCAAAAGATCAATTGAAAACCAAAGAGACGTCGTGAAGACCATCAAATCCATTGATCGGGCCCGGCGTAAGGATCGATCTTACTACGGCGATGATTTGGCCGGTCTGTATTACCTGTATCATAGCAAACAAAAAAAGCCGTTAGCCTTGATCAGCCGGGAAATTGCCCACTCGGATCCGGCCGGTCAGAAGCGATTTGGTTACAAGGTCAAGCCTTTCAAGGGCTATTATTTCACGGTGCTGTCCGGTGTCGAAACCAAGAGTGTCAAAAAGGATTACAACCGCCGCTCTAAAAAATCCCGCTTTCAATGGCAAAAGGGCACCATTACCACAAAAGCCCTCACCCGTCATCCGGATCTGGTTGCAATACCGATGGACGGCTCCCAGCCGACCTTCTTTCTGCAATGGGGACAGGTCTTCATGAAACCGTTAAACGGCAAGAAACTGGGGTACCTGCCGGACGGATACTACAATAAGGGATGGATAGAAGCGAAATACATTGATGGCTAGATTTTTCCGAATCGAGAACTGGGTCCTCCCTCTCTCCGAGCTGTAAGCTCTACGAGCAGGAAGCCGGGCTGCTGACCCGACGGGCCGGAAGCAGGGCCAGTCGTTGATACCGCCGGGACGTGGCCGTTCGACAAAAAAAAAGAACGAACGTCCAACATCGAACATCCAACGTCCAACTTCGAATATGGTATTCTATCTTTTTAAAGAAATACGAGGCAACACGCGGCGCCAGCAAACCTCACCTTCGATCTTTACCGCGCTTTTTTGGGTTTAGAGGTCTTTAATTCACCACTTCAATATAATTTATTAGTTTAAATCGACTAAGCGAAGCGCCATCCTCATTGGACGTTCGGCGTTGAACGTTCGATGTTGGACGTTTATTTTTTTTGCTCAATTTGTTGAAACGAAAAAGTTTCGAATATGAATCAAACTGGCACTGCTGCAGCGGGGGTCAGTGTCTGGGCTGAAACCTGAAACCTGAACACTGAAACCTTAATCTTGCTGACGAACTTTCTCCGGATAGACCTCATCCTGAAGCGCTTCAAAGTCTTCATCGTCGTCATCGAGCGTCAACAGCTTTTTTGCACGTTGTTTGCGAACGACAATAAAGCAGACGGTTAAGGTCAAAAGAATCACCATCGGCAGAAATAACTCCGCCATCAGCAATCTTCCTTCGGCGGATGTAATTTTTTTGGATTCGAGCCGTTCTACTCGCTCCGGTTCAGCGAGTCTATTTTGGATCGTGATCACCGCCGCACCCAGGTATACCCCGACAAATATCAGTGCAAATACGGCAAGTCTTATTTCAAATTTCTTCATTTTCGGCATTCTCCGTGGGCTCAATATTTCAGCTTCCGTATGAGGTTCTATCTGACAATCCACACCGATTGTCATCAATTTGTTCCGTTTGATCCCGCCTTTGATGTAATTATTCAAGAAACTGTAAGGCTACGTCAAATTATAGTGTTTGTCAAAGTCTGTTTGGTTCAAAATCCATAAATTGGTCGTTAGATTCCTGCTGTGATCAGTTGCTGAAAAACTAAAATGCTGAGCATTAAGTAATTTATCCGCGACGCTTCAACCTTGTAAATAGCTTCCGTGCTGGACGGCAATTCAATAACGGAAAAGAGCCATTTTGAAAGGCGGATAAATTAGAGGATTTTGCTTGACCGCATACCCCTTAGTCTTTATAGTGCCTTATCCATTTCGATTAATAATGCGGCATCATTAGAAAGGAGAGCAAAATGCGAATTGCGAGAAGTTTAGCCATTATTGGCCTGTGTTTAATTCTGGCCGGTGGGTTGGCATATGCCGGCGATAAAAAATTGAAAGCCGGTTTTGTTTATGTGGGTCCGGTGGGAGACTATGGCTGGTCCCATGCCCATGACATTGGCAGAAAATTTGCCGAGCAAAAGTTACCCTGGTTTGAGTCCGTTTTTATCGAATCAGTGGGCGAAGCTGATTCTGCCCGAATAATCGATCGCTTCGTTCAGGGTGAAAAAGTCGATGTGGTTTTTACAACCAGCTTCGGCTACATGGAAGATACGCTCAAAGCCGGCAAAAAGTATCCCGATAAGAAATTCATGCATTGCTCGGGATTCAAGCAGTCTGCAAATGTCGGTACGTATTTCGCCGATCTATACCAGACATACTACTTGAATGGACTCATGGCCGGAGCACTGACGCAAACCAATAAGATCGGATATGTGGCCGCATTTCCAATTCCGGAGCTGATACGCCACATCGATGCATTTGCGCTGGGGATCAAGGCAACCAACCCCAAAGCTGAGGTCCATATTAAGTGGATATACGCATGGTATGGACCGGACAAAGCCCGGGAAGCGTCAGAAGCGTTGATAGCTGAAGGCTGCGACACCCTGGCATTCACGGAAGACACGCCCGCCGTAATCGAAGTCGGGCAGGAACACACCGAAAAAGGACGCCAGATTTATACCTTCAGTCATTACAGTCCAATGGAGCAATATGGCAAGGATTCGGTGGTGTCGGGCCAGCTCGTTGATTGGGGGGTCATGTATGTCAAAATTCTGCAGGACATTTACAATGGAACCTGGAAGCCCGTCGATGAATGGTGGCTGATCGCCGAAAATGCCGCCATTCTGGGTGGCACGTTTGACAACATTATCAACCCGAAGTTTCAGGGTCAATTAAAATCCAAAATGGTTGACACGCCCGACTTTGGAAAGATCTCAGTATACGACCTGGTGGTCAAACGATACGATCAAATGAAAAAGGGCCCGGATGTATTCGACCCCTTCTCCGGCCCGATCAAAGACAATACCGGTAAGCTTCAGATCAAGGCCGGTCAGCGAGCCTCCAAAGGTGATCTGCTGAGCATCATGTATTACGTCGATAATGTCGTCGGCACTATCCCGAAGTAGTGCAAAGGACCTTAATGAGGGGAGCTGGCGCCATAGCCGCTCCCTGTTTCTTTTCGTGGAACTGCAACTATCCTTGAAACACACTCCTCCGAATAACGCAACATGGTCAAAATCAAAACTCTTGAGATGATTAAGATTAATAAATTATTTCAAGGGGTTAAAGCAAATTCAGACATTAACCTGTCCATCCGCGAAGGTGAGATTCTGGGGCTGTTGGGCGAAAACGGTGCCGGCAAGACCACTCTGATGAACATATTGTATGGTCTCTATCGACCGGATTCCGGTCATATCCGGATCAACGGCAAGGATATTGAAATGAATTCCCCCGTTGAATCACGGCGGCATGGTATCGGTATGGTCCATCAACATTTTATGCTGGTGCAGAATCATACCGTTGCTGAAAATATTGCCCTTGGATATGAAAATTCGGCGGCGCTCTATCCTCAGCGTAAAATCAAAGAGACCATCGTCGAATTTTCCCGGCAGTTTAATTTCGATATCGATCCCACGAAGGAAGTCTGGCAGCTTTCCGCTGGAGAACAGCAGCGGATCGAGATTATCAAAGCCCTGATGAACGGCGCCGACCTGCTGATACTCGATGAGCCGACATCGGTTTTAACGAGTCATGAGGCGCAGGATCTTTTTAAAAACCTAAGGGAATTGAAAAATCAGGGACATTTGGTCATTTTGATCAGCCATAAGCTGGAAGAAATCCTGGACATCTGCGATCGCGTAACCGTGCTGCAAAAAGGAAGAATCGTCGGAGAGGCCCAAACCAAAGACGTCGATAAAAACAGCCTGGCCCGGATGATGATCGGACGCGACATCATTTTCCGAATTGAAAAAGAACCGATGGAATCGACGCAAAAAGTTATCGAGGTCGACAATGTCATTGTTCAAGGGGACAAGGAAATAGACGTCGTCAGGGGTGTGTCTTTTGAGATTTATCGCAACGAGATCTTTGGAATTGCCGGAGTCTCCGGAAACGGCCAACGGGAGTTGGTTGAGGCGATAACGGGGCTGCGGCGGGTGGAATCCGGTAAAATTACCATCGATGGCACGGACATCACCAACGAATCAGCCCGTTGCATATACAACTGCGGGGTGGGCCATGTCCCGGAAGAACGGATTAAATTCGGTATCGCTCCCGGGTTATATCTGTATGACAACGCCATTTTGAAACAGCACCATCGGAAAAAATTTTCCAGCAAATTTTTTTTGGCATACAACAAAATCAAGCAGCACGCCCAGAATTTATTGACCGACTTTAAAGTTCTGGCACCATCCATCAATGTTCAGACGAAAAACCTATCCGGCGGCAACATTCAAAAATTGATTTTAGGCCGGGAAATCAGTGAAAATCCCGCTTTGCTGGTGGCATCCCACCCGACCTATGGTCTCGACGTCGGAGCGACAGAATATCTGCGCAAACAGCTGCTCCGCAGACGCCGGGATGGTGGAGCAGTTCTGCTGGTATCGGAGGATCTGGAAGAAATTTTTGAATTGTGCGATCGCATTGCCGTCATGTTTCGAGGCGAATTCATGGGGGTGCTGAAATCCGATGCTCCGGAATTAAAGGATATCGGCTTGATGATGGCCGGATCGCTACAATTATAAGCTGCTTACATGCGTCGCCCCTGGGGCCGCGAGTGTCCAGTCTGATCAACAGAGAAACTGATGAACGCCCAACATCGAACGTACAACGTCCAACGTCGAATGAATGAATTCTGTCTTTTTAAAAAGATTGAGCGAAGCGACTTCCACCATTCGTCATTCTTCAATCGTCATTCGTCATTCTGAAGAGGAATCTGTTGAAAATCAAAATAGCCGATAGGATCGACATTCTTCCCAGGCATAACGTGCTGTCCCTCGCGTTTTCGTTGGCCGCCGGTCTGTTGGCCATCAGTTTTATTTTCACCATTTTCGGTGTCAACCCGCTGTATGCCCTGGCCAAAATCTTCAGCGGGTCCTTCGGCAGTATCTATGGGATTAAAGAAACCGTCACCAAAGCCATACCGCTGATTTTGATCGGCAGTGGCCTGGCACTGGCCTTTAGAGCGAAATTCTGGAATATTGGGGCAGAAAGCCAGTTGTTGATGGGCGCTATTTTTGGAACCTGGGTCGGTCTGAACTGGGGTCCGCATTTACCGCCGGCTGCAATCGTCCCGCTGATGTTTACAGCCGGTTTTATCGGGGGTGCCATCTGGGGCCTGATACCGGCTATACTGAAGATAAAATTTTCAATAAATGAAGTCATCTCGACCCTGATGATGAACTACATCTGTAATGAGTTTATGATCCTACTCGTCGTCGGTCCCTGGCGCGGAAAAACCAAATTCGGATTCCCCTATACCGATGATTTGCCGGCTTCGGCCACTTTGTCTCTGATCCCCGGTTCCCGCATTCACTATGTAACCCTGCTGATCGCCATCTTTACGGTGGTCGTACTGGGGATTTTGGTTTACAAGACCCGATTCGGCTATGAGGTTCGAGTCATTGGCGAAAATCCGGAAGCCGCCAGATATTCAGGAATCGATTTTTTCAAGACCACCCTGGTTATCATGGCGATAAGCGGCGGCGTGGCCGGTTTGGCCGGCGTAGGCGAGGCCGCCGGTATTCACCATTACCTGAGCTACCCGGCATCTATTTCATCCGGTTACGGTTTCACGGCAATTATTGTCGCGTGGCTGGCCAAGCTCAACCCGTTTTATGTGATCCTGTCGGCCTTTTTCTTCGCCGGTATTTTAGTCGGCGGCGATGCGATCCAAATTTCTCTCGGTTTACCGGCAGCAACGGTTCACATATTCAATGGAACCTTATTGATCTTCCTGATAATGGGTGATTTTTTCTTAAAAAATCAAGTGCGGCTTCAATGGCGGGCGAAAGAGGGATAGTTTATTAAGTTTAGAGGCACGCTTTTCGACTGCAAAAAAGGGGGGCTGGAATTTAGCGGAGGTACTGGAGTGTTGGAGTATTGGAGTGATGAAAAAAAATTTCTCCGGCATATTCGCGTTCCGGGTGTTTTTACTCATTTGATGAGGTTTTAGCTGAATAAATCCGGCAAGCGACGGTTGTGGTTATTATCCCTATAATTTGGCTTTTGTGCTTTTTGCGCCTTTTTGCGGCTATATCATAGTTGAAGCGTAAAACTTTTAAATCGGATAACTCATGGAAGACATCATCATTTCTGTTGCCCAGCGCACGTTGATCGCCGGTACCCCCCTGCTGTTGGGAACCATCGGGGAAGTGATCTGCGAGCGATCGGGCATTCTCAATCTCGGAGTTGAAGGCGTAATGGCCGTCGGCGCGGTTACGGCGTTTATCGTCACTTTTATCAGCGGCAATCCCTGGTTCGGACTGATGGCGGCCATCTTTGCCGGTGCCCTTATCTCGAGTTTGCATGCTTTTGTTTCGATTACGCTGAACGCCAGCCAGGTGGTGTCAGGGCTGGCGCTGACAATGCTCGGCCTGGGCATCTCCGGGCTGGTTGGAAAACCCTATATCGGCAAACCCCTGGCGCAAAAAATGGAAACCTGGCCGATTCCGCTGCTGGCTGATATCCCGGTGGTGGGCCCGGTATTATTCAATCACAGCCCGTATTTCTATCTGGCGATTGCACTGGCTCTAATTGCCTGGTTCATCCTCGATTATACCCGCGTTGGGATTACCATCCGGTCCGCCGGAGAAAATCCAAGAGCCACCGAAACCCAGGGTATCAATGTATACCGCATTCGTTACTGGTGCGTCATTGCGGGTGGGGCACTGGCCGGCATGGCCGGCGCGCATCTGTCCACATCCTACAGCAAATCCTGGATCGAAGGCATGACGGGAGGCAGGGGATGGATTGTGATCGCGCTGACAATATTTGCACTCTGGAATCCCCTGCGCGCCATCATCGGTGCGTTTTTGTTCGGCGGCATATTTGTCGTTCAGTACCTGCTTCAGCCGCTGGGCATCTCACCTAATTTTCTGGCCATGCTGCCCTACCTTGCCACGCTGCTGGTTCTGTTTATCGGAGCGCTGCGCGACAGCCGCAAACTCAACCCGCCGGCCATGCTGGCTGAACCCTACCGGCGCGGGGAGCGGTAGCCGAATGGAATAAAATATTGACTTATCATTATAAATATGTCCATAAGGCTGTTTGATAAGACCTGTGCAAAATCCGATATCAAGGAGGATAAACGTGTTCGGTTTTGACAATATAGCAGCAAACAATGGATGGGCAATGGCTGCGGTGGGTGCAACGATCGTATTTTCGGGTCTGGTCGTATTGTCTTTTGTGATTTCCCAGATCCACAAATTGTTGAAGCTGATGGAGAAAAGAGAAGCGCCGCCGGAGCAGCAGGAAGCCGCGCAACCTGCCGTTGAAGCACCCAAAGTGGCGACACCCGCGATCAAGACGGCCTACCTTCCGTCAGTAGATGATCTGATCCCGATTTATCGGCCGCTTGTCGAGCAACTTGATGACCCCTTTGAGTTGTCACAATTATACCAAATATCACAAAAAATGGATTTAGCTCATCCACATTTGTCGATCAGGCAATTGTGGGAGGCCAATGTATTGATCTCGCAGGGAGACGGTACTTTTACCTGGAATAAATTGTAAAATAGGTAAAATAAGGTAAAACCCATGTTCGACCTCCTATTTCAGTTTCTGTCAAACACCGGATATTTCCTGGCTGACTATCGCCACATCATCATGCTGGTCGTGGGCTGCACATTTCTATATCTGGGAACCGCCAAGAAATATGAACCGCTTCTGCTGGTACCCATCGGCTTCGGCATTTTAGTCGGCAATATCCCTTTTTTCAAAGGTTTCGGACTGGGTATCTACGAGTCCAACAGCGTTTTACATTATCTCTATTTCGGCGTTACAACCGGCGTCTATCCGTCTATCGTCTTTCTGGGTCTGGGCGCCATGACGGATTTTTCATCTTTGCTGGCACAGCCCAAATTGATGCTCCTGGGCGCCGCAGCCCAGATGGGAATCTACTTTACCCTGCTGGGGGCCCTGTTTATGGGGTTTCTTCCCAGAGAAGCAGCCGCCATCGCGATCATCGGTGGTGCCGATGGACCGACATCTATCTTTCTGACCGCCAAACTGGCCCCCCATCTCATCGGCCCAATCGCCATAGCAGCATACTCTTACATGGCCCTGATTCCGGTTATTCAACCACCGATCATGCGACTGCTGACCTCCAAAGAGGAGCGGCTTATCCGAATGCCGGAGCCGAGGGTGGTCTCCCGCAAAGAAAAATTGATTTTTCCCATCGCCGGTGTTCTCCTCTGCTGCTTTCTGGCGCCGACCGCACTGCCGCTGCTGGGGATGCTGTTTCTCGGTAACTTTTTAAAGGAGTGCGGCGTCGTCGATCGTCTTGCCAGAACCGCGCAATCCGCGATTATCGACACCGCAACTATTTTTTTGGGATTTACCGTTGGCTGCAGTACCCAGGCGGATGTCTTTCTGACGCCCAAATCCCTGGGAATATTTTTTCTGGGCTCGGTGGCATTCTCCATAGCCACCGCTTCCGGAGTCATTTTTGCCAAAATCATGAACCTCTTTCTTAAACAGAAAATCAATCCCCTGCTGGGTGCCGCCGGAGTGTCGGCCGTTCCAGGATCGGCTCGTGAGGTTCATTTGATGGGCCTGAAATCGGATCCGACCAATTTTCTGCTGATGCACGGCATGGCCTGCAATTCCTCGGGAGTTATCGGTTCGGCCATTTGTGCCGGTATTTTGTGGAGTTTCTTCATCTAAAATTCAGCTTGCCATGCAGGATCACTTTGAGGTAAATACAGTTATTATTTCGGCCGCCTGAAATCTTTTCCCAATCATAGGAGGTCATCATGCAAGCCAAAATTCTCATCAAAAGGAAATTTGTCGAAGGAAAAAAGAACGAGATTTTGTCGCTCCTCAAAGAGATGCGTTCGAGCGCACTGCAGCAGTCCGGTTATATTTCCGGCGAAACATTAACGTCTACCGATCTACCCCAAACATTGATGGTAATCAGCACCTGGGAGGATATGGATAGCTGGCGCGCCTGGAAGGAGAACAATATCCGCCGCACCCTCGACAAGATGCTGGAGACCTACCAGGAAGGTGAAACCGAATACCAGGAATTTACGCTGGGCGGGTTTATTGAAGCGTAATTTGTTCGCCTTCAAATTTTAAGAATTCAAACCGATACGTTGAAAAACAGCTTCAATGCGGGGGAATTAATTATCTTGAAGCTGTAGTGAACAAATTACATTAATCGAAGTTTATTCGTGCCCTTCCCGCTTTAAGAGCTCCTGGTGCCATCTTGCAAATTCGTACATGCCGATGAAGCGATCGTCATCGTTGACGATTCCCAGGGCCATTTCGAGCACACCCCGGCCGTAAGCATTACTGTACCCCTCCGAACTCTGGGATTGCAAAAATTCTCTCACCAGCATTTGAGTCGTGCGTTTGGTTTTATCCCTGCGGATATCGATGGGATCCTTGGGCTCCTGAAACGGATCCCATTTGTCATACCCTTTTTTCAAAATATGTTTTTGCCGCCTGGGTGACATGGCGTCAAATACGGCTTTTTTTCGATCATCAGACTCCCGGGAAGACATCTCGCTCATCTTCTTTTCCTCGATCGGCGCTTGGGAGGTGCGTCTTTCTCCGGCTCTTCCGCGACCCCAAGAAACACCTCATTAAAATCCATCACCATACTGGAAGACAGCGGTACCAGCAAATCTGCTAATTTGATATTCTTGGATTTGATATCCCGCAGCAATTCCGCCGATATCTGCTGCAGCTGGTTGTTGATCGTGTCCAGATTAACCGTCGGATACGGTTCCCCCTCTTTGAATCCCGATTTACCGCAGGTATGCCCGGCGCCGCCGATGGCGGTCGGGATACCGTAAAACCGGCAGGTCAGCGGACGGTTTTCGTATAGATCACAAAGATCTTTTTCGTTTAGAAGGGGACACCGAACCCGCTCAAATGCCATTTCGGCCAAAATTTCGCCCTCGTTTTTACCCTCCTGGAGGGCTTTGAAGGCCTTACGCTTGATTTTGTATACCTGACGATCAGCCCGGTTGGCCTTCTCAACCAGCTCCACTTTGGCCGATCCTTTGAATTTTTCCTTAAACTTGTGATGAATATACAACGCTTCGATCAGGGTCAAATCAAACAGTGCGAAACAACAGTCGGCGCATCGCTCCCCGCACTTGACACAATCTGCATGAGCTTGCTTAACCCGCTCGAACACGGCATCGGCTGTCGCAACCAATGCTTCATATTTTTTAAAATACGGATTTAGATCTAAGTCCATTATTTGGAAAAACTCCTTGTCTGGGTTTCAATGGTCCCAGGCTCAGGATGTTAGACAATCAACGAACGATCTGCTTAACTTCTGAACCGTCGAACCCTTAACCTTTTTTAATGTTTCACGTGAAACAATTATCATTTACCGATACAAAACTGGCTGAAAATTTGATCCAGCACATCCACCTTCACATTTGTTCCCAGTATCTGGCCCAGTGAGTCGATCGCCTCCTGGGCATGGATCGCAATCAACTCCATTGCAATATCACTATTGACTTCTGATCGGATTGCGTGGGCAGCTGCCAAACTGTTCTCAAGAATGCTTTTTTGTCTCAGGTTCGGCACAATTCCGGATTCAATATCGATGGGATTGTCACCGATAACCGTTGCCAGAATCTCTTTTTTTAACGAATTAATTCCGCGGCCGTATAAAGCCGAAATCCGTACGCTTTTTGCGAAACGCCATTCCGTCGGTACCGCTTCCGCCACCTCCGGGTCTACCAGATCAATCTTGTTGACCACCAATAGCATGGGCTTATGTTTAAACTGCTCATAGATCTGATGGTCGTCAACCGTCGGCGGGTGATCGGCTTCAATCACAAAAAGAACCAGGTCAGCGCCATTCACATTTTCGACGGTTTTGCTGATGCCGATTTGCTCGATCGGATCTACCGTTTCATGCATACCGGCGGTATCGAACAAAATGATGGGCACCCCGTCAACCGTAGTGGCTTCTTCGATCGTATCGCGTGTCGTTCCGGGCAGCTCCGTAACGATTGCCCGCTCTTTCTGAACCATGCAGTTAAGCAGGCTGGACTTACCGACGTTAGGCCGTCCCACAACGCCAACCTTGAGGCCGTCACGCAATACATGCCCATCGGTGTATTTTTGAATCAAGTCCTGCAGGGGACCGATGACATCAGCATCAATTTCGGCGGTTACCGCCTCGGGTTCAAGCAGCTCCTCGACGTCGTCCGGAAAATCGATGCTGGCTTCCGTGCGCGTCAGAAGCGAAATTAGAGAATCCCGGATTTCTTCGACAGATCGCCGCAATGTGCCTCTGATTTGTGCAGCGGCCAGATGCAGGGATTTTTCGGTACGGGCGTTAATGACGTCGATTACGGCTTCGGCCTGGGTCAAATCGATGCGCCCGTTGATAAAGGCCCTCCGGGTGAATTCGCCCGGCTCGGCCAGGCGTGCGCCCTGCCGCAGGACCAGATCGAGTATGGCTCTAACGGACGCATGCCCGCCGTGGGTGTTGATCTCGACAACATCTTCGCAGGTGTAGGACCGCGGTGCCTTCATCACGGAAAGCAGCACCTCGTCCAGCACCCGCCGGCTTTCAGGATCAACAATGTGTCCATAGTGCAGCCGGTGGGATTTAATCGCATCGGCCGGCCCGGGCCCGCCCGCCACAGGCGGTGCGGGAACGGATAGAGATGTGGATTCAGCTGGCGTAAATATGGCCGAAGCAATCGAAAGGGCTTTTGATCCGGATATTTTTATAATCCCGATTCCACCCCGGCCGCCTGGAGTTGCAGTGGCAGCAATAGTGGAATTTTCCATTGTCTAATTTATTCGCTGTAAATGGTTCTTTTGGGGAAAAATCACGAGTTTGCGCATATATCCGTCCCCTTTGCTTTTGGTGCGAACGCCGGGATCGTCTTTCAGGGCCAGATGGATAATTCGACGTTCATAAGCACTCATTTGCCCCAGAGAAATCGGCTTCCGAATCCGTTTGGATTTGTCGGCCAGCCGCAGGGCCAATTTTTCCAGATTCGTTTTTCGGTTCTCGCGGTACCCTTCGACATCGACTTGCACCCGGATCTTTCCGTTCTGGTTGTGATTATGGTGTTTGTTGATGATTTTATCGACAATCGTCTGAATCGCTTCCAGGGTTTGGCCCTTTTTTCCGATCAACATGGCAGCATTGCCGCCGGCCACCTTCAACAGGATTCGTTGCGAGTCCTTTTCAATCTGTATTTCGGCATCCGAGGTGATGGCATTGACGATGCGCTCCAGGGCCGCACGTCCAACTTCCAATGGTTCACCGGATGGCGTTGAAGGAGTCGGCTCATTGACACGGGCATGAACGGGTGAATCGTCCGATGTCCCGACATCATCCGGGTAAAATCGGTCCGGTTCGGCTAATTCGTCCTCCGTTTCCAGATCTTCCTGGCTTTCGGCTATATTAACCAGAATTCGAGCTTTTTTGGCACCAGCAAAGCCAAATATTCCGCTGGATCCGTAAGAAAGAATCTCATAATTTAATTCATCTGGGGTCAGTTTAAGCTGTTCGCATGCGTTTTGGACGGCTTTCTCG
The DNA here is from genome assembly GCA_030066155.1 of Desulfobacterales bacterium. GTDB lineage: Bacteria > Desulfobacterota > Desulfobacteria > Desulfobacterales > JAFDCJ01 > JAFDCJ01. Next base: position 15,981 of record JASJCE010000045.1, read on the forward strand.
ACATTTTTCCCTTCATATTCAAACGAAGACATAGAGTACAACCTCCGTTTCAGAATTCTAAGCAAACTTTTTCTGAATGTAATACTGTTGTGCAATCGAAAGTATGTTGTTGATCAGCCAGTAAAGCACCAGGCCGGCCGAAAAGTTAATAAAAATCACGGTAAAAATAATCGGCATAAACATCATAATTTTAGCCTGAGTCGGGTCTCCCATGGGAGGCGACATTTTTTGCTGGAGAAGCATTGTCGCCCCCATGATAATCGTCAGAACCGGTATGCCGTATGGCGGTTCCATAAACGGTATATGGGCAATATCAAATCGAAAGAGGCGGTCCGGGGCCGACAGGTCTTCGATCCATAGAAAAAAGGGGGCATGACGCAGTTCGATGGCCTGATAGAGCATTCGGTAGAGCGCAAAAAACACCGGTAATTGAACGACCATGGGCAGGCAGCCCCCGAGAGGATTGATCTTGTAAGTGCGATAGAGGCTCATCACCTCTTCGTTCATTTTCTTTTTGTCGTCTTTATATTTTTCCCGAATTTCCTTCATCAGTGGTTGGATCTTTTTCATTTCGCTCATGGACTTATAGCTTTTGGATCCAAGGGGCCACAGAATAATTTTGATTAAAATCGTCAGAAAAATGATGGCAATGCCATAATTGGGAATAACGCTGTACAATTTGTTCATCAACCAAACACAGGGCTTGGCCAGAAAATCGAACATGCCGAAATCCAGGGCTGTTTTCAGATCATGGCCCGCATCACTTAAAACGTCCATGCTTTTCGGACCGAAAAACAATGAAAACTGATACGAATGTTGGGTTCCCGGACCAACGGTACCGTCCGGCAATACGTACTGGGCCTCCAGCAAATTCGGGTCCCTGGTAAACAGCCGCATGCTAGCCGCACCGACAGATTCGGGAATGACGCTCATCATGAAGTAGCGGCCCTGGAGCGAGACCCATTTGACATTGCCGGAATAGGTGTTTTGGTCTTTGATATCTTTGATGTCAACTTCTACTAATTTTTTGTCGATTAGAGCACTCGGACCCTCAAAACCGTACATGCGCGTGTCACTGGGGGCGGCTCCTTTGAGAGCAATAAACAATTTGTCCTGGATACTCTGCTGCGAGCCGTTCTTGATGACGATCTCCAGCCCGATCAAATAGGAGCCGGGATTGAATGTGTATGTTTTCTCAACCACAACACCTTTATCGGATTTCCATGAAAATGTGATTGCGCTTGATGTGTCCTCAATTCGAACCGAATCGGTATTAACGTTGTTGGAAAAAACCGCTCTGTCAAGATCGCCCAGGCTCTTTCCATCAAATTCGGTTAAGACTGTCTCGAGCGGTTTATCCTGAGGCAAGAGCTCTTTTAAGGGGGAATCCTTCTGAACGGCTTCCCGGTACTGTTTTAAAATAAAGCTGGTCAATCCGGCACCTTTTTCCGACAGTTTGACCTGATACAGGGGGGTATCCACCGTAATCGTCTGCGCGATTCGGCCGGGGGTGGTGACCGTGGCATCGGCAATATCGGGCTGGCTGACCTTGGCTTTTTCGGTCTCCCCCGGATAAGGCTGTTCTGGCTGTAACGGTACTGCTTTTGCCGGTGACTGCTGGGGTTTCTGGGCTGGCTTTTGAACTGTTTGCTGGTCGACAAAAAATAACTGCCAGACTAAGAAAACCAGCACAGACAGGACAATAGCAATTACTAACCGCGCTTGATCCATTATCATCTCCTAAAATTTACTTGACGCCAAACCTAACCTGGATCCGCCGGAGGCGGAGAACCTAAAAAGAAAAGACAATCACGAAAACACGAAATGACGAAAGCACGAAATAAAGCTATGAAAATTTTCGTGTTTTCCAACTTTCGTGTTTTGGTGATAAATAAATCTTTTCATTAAATGCAAAGAAATCACTATTAGGACTCGTTTTCGGGGGATTGGGTAAAGGAGAAGCAGAGTAAACCGATAGCCCGGGATTCGGATTTGAAGAACAATTCCAGATAAGCGAAATCCGGTTTATAACGCATTTTTTCCGGGGCCGGCGTCCGGTTTCCATCATGGCCGCTATCTCCGCCCACGTCATGGAACCGGATCAACGCCACCCGGATGAAACGGGTGGCACCGCAAAACCCGTCTAACCGCCAAATACAAACCTTTTATCGGCCCATAACGCATAATCGCTTGATGAGCATACTCCGAACAGCTGGGATAAAAGCGGCACGCTGGCCCCAGAATCGGTGACAGAATAAATTGGTATGCCCGTATCAAGCCGGTAAAAGCGACCTGAAATAGTTTAGGTATGGCCTTCATGGCTTAAAATGCGCTCAAAAATGTTCTCTAATGATCGGTACGTCTGCTCCGAAGTAATATCTGCAACCTGCTTTTTCGCAATAATATTAATATCCCAATTCCCCACTATTTTTTTTCGGTTCAGTCGAAAATACTCACGTACCAGACGTTTGATTCGGTTTCTTTTGACTGCTGGCCCTACTTTCTTTGTGACGGTGATGCCAATTCTGGATCGGCTACGTTGATTCGGGGCAAATACGGCAATAAACTGTTCGTTTTGGACCCTCCGCCCGGTTTCCGACAACGTAATAAATTCACGCCGTTTTAAAATTCGATCTGCCTTGGTGAGGGAAAAATCCAACGTGCGTTCCGTGAAAAGATCAAACCGGTTGCCAGCAGTAAAATCAGGGCAGTACCGGCCCCTAATGACGCAATCCTCGTCGTCCGGGCTTCATTTCCAAATTCCCCGGTCGAAAAACTTGCCCTTAACCCGCCAGTCGAGCCCGGCCTTTGGCCCGCCGCCGATTGATAATTCTGCGGCCCTGCTTGGTAGACATGCGTTTCAGGAAACCGTGATTCCTGGCACGTTTGACTCTGCTGGGCTGAAATGTACGCTTCATTTTAGCTATCCCTTGTTAATCATCGTTTTATTAAATTGCTTGCTATAAACCGAAAATATAAAACATAATAAAGCTGTTATGTCAACAATAAATATTAATACCGGAATTTCGAAAAGATGATGAACGAAAGGTTACGGATTGAGAACTTCAAAGATGTCGAATTGTTCCGGATGAAACTCCTGATCGGGATAGATGACGATCTGCTTTCCGATCTCACGTTCAAGGCTGGTGATCAGATTGTCTTCTTCTCCGAGCAATAGCTCTGCGATTTGCGGGTT
>JASJCE010000448.1 GCA_030066155.1 Desulfobacterales bacterium
GGTATCCGTCTCACGCCGATATGTTTTGAGAACCGTATCGAGAACACTGCCGATGTGAACGAACTTCGCTTTGGGTCTTTTTCCCGTCATGCAAATCTACCTCAACAAATGGCAGGTCAAAATTTCCAGGTGTGCGTCAACAATTGTATCGCTAAATTGGCCATTTAGCCGAACAGAGCAATATCCATTTTTATGACAATCGATGCACGCCGTGTCAAGCAAAACAGAATTCTGACGAACGTCAGCCGTTATCTCTGCCAAAAGCTTTTTACTTGACTTGGATGGCCGGGTAACTTATTGTTTGATTAAATTCAGTATTTACTTCTACAAACAGTGCGTTATGAAACGCCGGGTGTCGCGCCGGAAAGCAAAAACGATATTTTGGGGAAAAGTATCAAGACGGGCACCGATATCAGAACAACGGATTATAGGATAAAAATTATGAGTTGGGATTGGGACAAGCTGAAGCAACAGCAACAGGGTCGGGGTGGGGGCGGCGCTCCGCCTCAGATGGATGAGCTACTGGATAAACTAAAGAAAGTCAAAATGCCCGGGGGCGGACCACTGATCATTGCGGTCATTGTCATTATCCTTGTGGCCTCCAGCACCTTTTACACCGTCAAACAGGATGAAGTCGGAATTGTTCAACTCTTCGGGAGATACGTTCGTACAACCCAACCGGGTCTCAATTTCAAGCTGCCGATTGGCATCGAAAAAGTGACCAAGGTCAATGTCAAGCGAATCCAAACGGAAGAATTCGGCTTCACGTCAACCAGAACGGACAGCCGATCCCGATTCCGATCGGGCGGGGAGAACGCCAATGTCTCCCTCATGCTGACCGGTGATTTGAATGTCGCTCTGGTTCCCTGGATTGTCCAATACCGGGTCAAAAACCCGTATGACTATCTTTTCAAGGTCCGCAATGTCCGCCAGATACTGATCGACATGTCGGAGGCTACCATGCGGCTGGTTGTCGGCGACCGCAGTATCGACGAAGTTATCAACAAGCGAGATGAAATTGCCGTCGAAGCTAAGGGATTGCTGCAAAGAGAGCTGGATCAGGCGGAAACGGGCATCCACATCGTTACTATCGAAATGAAACGAACCAATGTACCCGGTCCTGTTCAGCCGTCCTGGAATGAAGTTAACCAGGCCACCCAGGAAAAAGAGCAGATGATATATCAGGCCCGTGAGGAATACAACAAGGCGATCCCGGCTGCCCGCGGTGAAGCGGAACGAACGGTAAAGGCGGCCGAAGGATATGCCCTGAACCGCGTCAACCGGGCCGAGGGTGACGCCGCTCGCTTTACTTCCATCTATCAGGAGTATATTAAAGCCCAGGACGTAACCAAACGGCGCATGTATCTTGAAACCCTGCGGGAACTGTTTCCAAAGCTGGGACCGAAGTACATCGTGGACGCCGACCAGAAGAACTTTCTCCCCTTACTTAACATGGCAAATCAGAATGGTATCCAAAAATGAAAAATAAAGGCATAATAGTTGTATTTTTAGTTGTGGCGGCTGTGCTGGTATATAATGCGGCTTACATCGTGAATGAGACCGAGCAGGTTGTCATCACACAGTTCGGCCGCATCATCGGCGAGCCCAAAAAGGATCCGGGACTCAAGTTTAAAATTCCTTTCATCCAGACGGCCAATTATTTTGCCAAAAATCTTCTGGACTGGGACGGAGATGCGGGTCAGATTCCGACCCTGGATAAGACCTTTATCTGGGTCGACACCTTCGCCAGGTGGAAAATCGTGGATCCGATAAAGTTTTTTCAAACCGTCAATAATCGATTCAACGCTGTCGGCAAACTCAATGACATCATCGATCCGGCCGTACGCAACTTTATTACGTCCAACAGCCTGATTGAGGCTGTGCGTAAATCCAATCGAACACTGGAGACGGCTGAAATCGGTCCGGAGGGCCAGGAAAGAGTCTACGCAACAATTTCTACCGGCCGGGAGAAAATTACGGAAGGCATCCTGGTTCAAGCCCAGCCGAAACTGGCGCCGTTCGGTATCGAGTTGGTCGACATCAAAATCAAACGCATCAATTACGTTGAGGAGGTCCGCAAATCCGTTTACGGACGGATGATTGCGGAGCGGAATCAGATTGCCGAGAAATTTCGGTCTGAGGGCAAAGGTGAAGCGCAAAAAATATTGGGTGACAAAGAAAGAGATTTGCAGGAAATCAGCTCCAAGGCCTACCGTTCCGCCCAGGAAATTAAAGGTAAGGCCGATGCCGAGGCAACCGGCATCTACGCCGAATCTTACGGTGCGGATCCCGAGTTTTATTCATTTGTCCAGACTCTTGAAATCTACAGTGAATCCATGAATAATTCGAATACCCTGATTCTGTCGACCGATTCGGAATTTTTAAAATATTTGAAAGGTTTCTCTGAGTAACCAGCCGTCTCCATCTCTTCTGACTCCGCAATGAACCAAGAAGCACCGCAGCATTGCCCCGCTGCGGTGCTTTTATATCGGTCCAGAAAAGACTGCCGGTATCATTATTTACCTTTCCTTCTCTGATGACGTGTCTTGGCTAACAATTTTCGATGTTTGTGCTTTCTCATTTTCTTTCTGCGTTTTTTAACCACACTACCCAATTCATCACCTCCTTTTCTATTTTAAATCGAACATAACGTCTAAACCGCTACGCGCCGTCGGCGTTGAGCTACGACTTGATCGTCGACAATGTTAACCTGACTGATTAACACAAGAAGTGTAGATGTGTCTACTTTTTTTTATAGCATTTATCAACCGTTGATGAAAATTAGATATCGAACTACGGTCCCGTCATTCTGAGGCTGGATCAAACGCAATATGAATGACAGCCGATATAATACGACTTGAATGTGGCTTGCAACTGCAGTGGAACATACGGGGAGTCTATGGTATAGTTGGAAGTAAACGCGCTTGCAATTTGAGGGGCCTTGATGGACAACCAATTTATGCTAAACAGTGTCGGCATCGGCGGGGCGATCTTTGTCGGATTGGTCATTTTCTGGTTTGTTTTCGTTTATCTGAAAAGACGCATGACCTCGGACACATCCCGCCAGGGCATCACAGCTGCCGCCCAGGTTGCCTATGCCGAAAAACGACGCCATCCGCGGATTGAGATAAATTGGCCGGCGGCGATTATGGGCCTGAAGCACCCGACAGCCGTTCAGCTTAAAGACATCAGCCTCGGTGGCGCATTTGTCGTTTGTCGGGAACTGCCGGATTTGCAGAATCAGTTCAAAATATCAATACAGTTGCCTGAACTCGGTGCGGTGGTGTTAAATGCCACTTTGGTCTGGTCGAATTTCAATATGCCAAGTGAAAAAGTTGTCAATCGCGGTATGGGTATTAAGTTTGTAAATAATGACGCGCAAGAACGCCGGCGGCTGCAGGATGCTCTGGCTGCCGCCTTCGATAAAATGGACGATTGTCAGAACCGTTGACAATCCATATGGTATTCGCATCAAACGTGAAGCATATTGAATCCGGGGATTAAACCCTGAATGATTTGACGATATTCCGGACGATGATTCGCCCCTCACGGGCGCTGCAAACCGTCAAGCCGCACATTTAGGTGGTACATCTGGTAAGGTGGGGATGAACAGCTTCGGATCCGAAGAGATAAAAATAATCAACAACGCTGTCGCTATGGCCGAAGAACTGGTTAGCAATTACTACAAGATGTCGGCGAGTCAATGGCTCGGACCGCGCTACGATGTGAAAACCCTGGCCGAGTTGAAACCGGAGGAGAAGATCGACGGCCCTTTCGCCCAGATAATCCGCTACAAGGGACGCCGCAAAAATACCTCTCTCGGCTCAGCCTCATATGATTTTTACCAAATATGCCTGCAGGATCACACGATCCGGGTAACCCTGGAGGAGTCCGATGGTATCGAGCTATTTCCATTTGCGCTTTATATCATCACCCATGAGTTGATTCATATCGTGCGGTTCAGTAAATTTCTACAGAGCTTCGAGGCCTCTGATAGCGAGCGCATGGCCGAGGAAATGCGGGTTCACCGGCGCACCCATGATATACTCAAGTCGGTACAGGTTAAAGGCCTTAAACGTGTTCTCGAGTATTATAACCACTGGCGCCTTCCGTACGAAGGAATGCGCGATCCTGATCAAATACAAACTTGACAGATACAACCCGGCGATTGTATAAGTCCGGTTAATCTTAGGAGGTTGAGTCTCAATGCCAATTTATGAATATGAATGCATCAAATGTGGAAACATCGAAGAGACCCTGCAAAAATTTTCGGATAAACCCCTTACGAAATGTAAACTTTGCAAGGGCAAACTGACCAAACTCGTATCCCAAAGCACGTTTCACTTGAAAGGCAGCGGATGGTATGTAACCGACTACGCCAATAAATCCAAGAGATCCGCCAAATCCGCTTCAAAGGACAAAGCCGCTAAAACCACCGAGAGTAAGCGTTCGAACAGCGGCTCCACTGCTTCCAAGACCGATTCCGACTGATCCGCCCGGGCCTGCCCCTGACACCCTCATCAGATTTCAGAAAATGAGATAAATCGGATGCCGCGAACTGCAAGCACATCCGATTTCAGGGTGTTTGGTCCGCCGTTACCTCGTAATTAAAGCCTCTCGATTTTGACCTGCCGGCCGAAGTTGCCGCCCGTTATCAGCAATATTCTTCGAGGTGCAAAATTTTTCAACTTTTTCGAGCGGAATCTCTTTACAAACCCAAAAGGGTGATTACTATTTCAACGAAAAATTAGAATCCTTACCTAACAATCTAAAATTATACCAATTTTTAAAATTAAAAAGTTAAATTGAAGGGGGGTGAAACACGATGCCGTCGCTGATGACGGCGACCTCTAACACTATGATTTTGTTTTAGTTCAACCGTATTTCAAAGTTATTTTCAGAATTGAAAAGGAGAGTATAAACAATGAAATTGAGACCATTACAGGATCGAATTTTAGTCCAACGCGTCGAAGAGGAAACAACCACCAAAGGTGGCATTATTATCCCGGATACGGCCAAAGAAAAGCCCGCCGAGGGCAAAGTTGTCGCGGCCGGCAACGGCAAGGTTGGTGAAGACGGCAAACGCGTACCGCTGGAAGTCAAAAAAGGTGATCGCATTCTTTTCGGCAAGTACTCGGGCACCGAGGTGAAGGTCAGCGGTGAAGAGTATTTGATCATGCGTGAAGACGACGTGCTTGGAGTAATCGATTAATTAAAATCCCAGGGAGGAATATATAAGATGGCTAAACTTATCAAATATGACATGAAAGCCCGTGAATCCATGCTGAACGGCGTTGTAACACTGGCTGACGCTGTAGTTGTAACTTTAGGCCCCAAAGGCAGAAACGTAGTTCTGGACAAGTCCTGGGGTTCACCGACGGTTACCAAAGATGGTGTAACCGTTGCGAAAGAGATCGAACTTGAGGATAAGTTCGAGAATATGGGAGCCCAGATGGTGAAAGAGGTTGCCAGCAAGACGAGCGACATGGCCGGTGACGGGACCACGACCGCGACTGTTCTGGCCCGCTCCATCTACGAGGAAGGTCAGAAGCTGGTTGCCGCCGGTAACAATCCCATGTCGATCAAACGCGGCATCGACGCAGCGGTCGACGTCGCCGTCAAAGAATTGCAGAATTTGAGCAAGGCCACCAAGGACCAGCGTGAGATCGCCCAGGTCGGCACCATTTCCGCCAACAACGACGAGACCATCGGCAACATTATTGCCGAGGCAATGAATAAAGTCGGTAAAGAAGGCGTTATTACGGTAGAAGAAGCCAAGAGCATGGATACCACCCTCGAAGTTGTAGAAGGGATGCAGTTCGATCGGGGCTACCTGTCACCGTACTTTGTCACCGACCCCGAAAAAATGGTGGCCTCTCTCGAAGACCCCTATATTCTGATCAATGAGAAAAAAATCAGCAATATGAAAGATCTGCTGCCGGTACTGGAGCAGGTCGCCAAAATGGGCAAGCCCCTCATGATAATCGCCGAAGACGTAGACGGCGAAGCACTGGCCACCCTGGTCGTCAACAAACTTCG
>JASJCE010000449.1 GCA_030066155.1 Desulfobacterales bacterium
CGCCCGGTCACCATTTCGTAGGCAGTGATGCCGAGGGCGTAGATGTCGGTGCGTTGATCCACCGGTCCACCGTCAATCTGTTCCGGGGCCATGTAGTAGAGCGTGCCAGCATTCGAGAAATCCTCCGTTCCGGCCGGGCAGGCCAGGCCAAAGTCCAGAATTTTGAGTTTGTCGTCAGGCTGCACCATAATATTGGACGGATTGATGTCACGATGAACAATACCGTGCTGATGGGCGTAGGCAAGTGCCGAACAGATTTGAGCGAGAAAATCGACGGCAAGTTTCGGCGGAATTGACCTCAGGCGCGAAATCAAATCTTTCAGCGAGTCTCCCCTCAGGTACTCCATGATGATAAAGAGCGTGCGGCAGCGTTCCTCGAAATCATACACGTTGACAATATGATCGTGGGTGAGGCCGGCGATGGTTTTGGCTTCATTGTGAAAACTGTCGAGAAAATCCGCATGCAATGTCATGTCATGCCGCATCATCTTGATAACAACAGGCATGTTCAGACCCTTGTGGATGCCTTTGTAGACGATGCTGAACGCGCCGCGGCCGATGATGTCGGTCGCCACGTATTTCCCAATGGTACGGTAGGCCGTCGGCCGGCGGCTGTCCAACCGATCAGCCACCAGCTCGGTGATAAACTCCAAAAGGTCAGGGTCTTTTTCGGTCATTTCATCGAACTGCTCTCTGGTCATTACCCAGAGGTCCATATCCGTTTCCGCCTCCACGTGGGCACGCCGGGGCTCCCCGGTCAAGATTCCAAGGCCCCCGATGATATCGCCCTCGCCGTAGTGATTCACGGGGTGCAGTTCACCATCCTTTTCGACAATGACCAGACACGATCCGCGCTGGATGATATAGGCCGTGTCCTCCTCGGCACCCTGAACCACAATTCGCTCACCCGCTTTAACATGCCGATAGGTCATTTTGTCAAAAAAAGGACTGCGATTTTCGCGGAAGAGGAATTGCAGAAACTTGGTTTGCCGGTCGGATATTCCTTCCTCTTCCTGGACCATCTGATAAAAGTCGCAGTTCAAGCAGGAACAGCGCTTTTCGGCAAACGAACCTTGGACGCAGCCGCCACAGAGCGTGCCGGCTACCGCCCAGCAAATTCTGCCACCGCATTTGCCGGAATTGATGCCGTCAAACGACCGATCCGCGGCAGCCGGGCAAACGCCGCGCTCAGCGATATTGTTCCCGCCTTCCTCCCGACCGCACATCATCACTTCCCAGCAGTTTAGCCTGCTTTTTGGGCGCCTCTCGTTTTTTAAATCCTTTCCCATGGGACGCCAAACCCGGCTGAGCGGGAAATGAATATTGATTATTGAATATTTGAGGTATTCTATCGATCTGAATTTACCCCAGTTGTCAATACTCAAATCCTTCGCAAACATGATGAGATTTCAATAAATAGGGCCTAAGCTTTTGCGAGACCATACTCGCAAAAAGAGGCCCCTTCGGGGCAGTAAAATCGATGGCCTTGCAGTCGCATAAATTTTAGGTGTCCTCGCTTCCGCTTCGCTTCAGACGGTATCGTAGACAGGTGTCAGGTGTCGGGTGTAAGGAAAGCGGATTACGAAATCCTGAAACCTGAACACTGAAACCTTTTGTATCTGACAACATGTTGTCAGATAAAGCCCGTTAAGGGCCTAACTTGCTATCAGTTTACAGTTTGCGATCCGAACGACTCAGGCGGCAACTATCCATGATAGCCAATGTACGCCAACAGCATTTTGGGTACATTGACTTAAGTCAACACATCTGAATTTTTCCTTTGGAAAAAATGCCGCGGGGCATGGTTTCTTGAGAAAAGCGGTAAATATAGACTTGAGCCATTAATTTGAATTTACATAAGTTATTAAAATAATATAACAAATACGTTGAACTTGAAGTATGCGCCAGAACCGTGCGGATTGCCTTTAGTTTTCTTGCTTTTGGGATTGGAATACCTTATTTTAAATTTTCTTATGACCCCATATCCGAAAAAGCCTGGATCCTTTAACCCAAACAACGCTCATGATTCATGCAGAATATCAGGATGCGGCTGTTTGCGATAAATGCGGGTGTAGACCCCCAAAAAAGGAATAATAATATGAGTTGTTTATCCCCCCAAAAAACGATTGCCGTTATTTTACTCACTTTGCTTTTGGGATTACCCGTATCCGGATTTTCACAGTCACAAACCGAAACCGCTTCAAAACCTGACAATGCCGTCATTGATACCGGAGTTTCCGGCGAACTGACACCGGATTCACTCAAGTCCCTGCGTGCAGAAGTGGAAAATAATGCCGATTTAGCTGAAGATGTAAAAAAAGCGGCTCTTACCCTGCTGGATCGCACCATTAACTTTTCAGAAACGGAAATCAAGCTGCGACAGGAGATCGCGGATATCGATAGGCAGGTAAAAACCATTCCTGAACGGATCAAGGCCGCCGAAATCGAACTGGACCGTCCCCTGCCGACTTCCGACAATGTCGCTACGACTGCATCCAATATGAAGCCCGATCAACGCGAAAACCGGTTAATGACGTTGGAGGCAGAATTAGCGGAAGCAAAGATTGAGCTAAATCGCTGGTCTGAACTGTTGAGTACAATCAAGGACCGGCCCGGACAATTACCGGAAGCGATGACTGAGGCCAAAAAACGTCTGGTGGTTATTGAGGAAGAATTAACAAAACCGCCTTCGCCCGACGATCCGCCGCTGTTGATTAAATACCGAAAAATGGCGCTTGCCGCCGAGCAGGAAAAGCTCGATGCGGAATTAGAGCTCTTCGAAATACAACTGGCAAACCACGATGCCTTTATGGCCCTTGCCACAGCTGCGCGCGACGTCGCGGCCCGCGAAGTCAATCGTCAGGAATCGGTATTAAAAAACTGGCAGGATGAAGTACAGCGACTGCGTGAATTGGAAGCTAAAAAAGAGCGCATAGTTGCCGAGCAGGAAAAAAAGCTGGCTGCCGACCTGCCGCCGGTCGTTCAAAAGCAGTACGATATTGCGATTGAACTGGGGAAACTGCTTGAAAAGATTACCGCCGAAGAAACCGAGATTATCGAAAGGCTGGAACTCAAACAAGCCGCATTAACTCAACTGGAAGAAGACTTTGCTCTGGCGCGAGAGCAGGTGAAGTACCCACTGGACTCTGAAGCGCTCGGCATGGCGTTACGCGAACAACGCCGAACCCTGCCCAGTATTGAAAATTTTCGCCGGGATTCACGCTTGCGTCGCCAGCAAATGGGTGAAATCCGGGCTATTCTGTTGGATCTTGACCGCCAGCGACGTGAACTGACTGATCTCGATCAAGCGGTGCAAAAAATCTTACAGGCTGAAACTGAAATTCAGGATACAGAACTCAATCTATTGCAAACCGAACTTCGTCGGCTGCTGGGCGAGCGGCGTGAAACGGTCAAGAAACTGCAGGCCGCTGCTCAACGATCGTTTAAAAATCTGCAGCGCCTTGAATTTATAGAACAGCAAATCGCCGCCAAAGCCCGGGAGGAAGCCAAGTTCTTGGATGAACATTTGCTCTGGATTCGAAGTGCCAAGAGTATTCGGATTCAGGACCTGCAAAATCTTCCTTCGGCATTCAAGTGGCTTTTGAGCCCGCGTGAATGGTGGCAGGTCGCCCATAAACTGATGCAGTCCATGATGCAGTCTCCCATTCAATGGCTGCTGGGCCTGCTGATACCCGCAATTCTTGTCTGCCTGCGACCGTGGGCTCACCGGGATTTGTCACGGATCGCGCGCAATGTTTACTCTGTAAAAACCGATTCTTTTCTTCTGACACTGCGGGCTCTGGCACTTACCGTTCGTGCACCTTTAGGCTGGCCGCTGTTGCTGGGTTTAACGGGCTGGCAATTGGTCCGAATATCTGCCTCTGAGGAATTCGCTTTTGCTGTAGGCAACGGAATGATAATGGCGTTTGGTGCGCTGGCCGGCAGCCTGTTTATATACGAAATTTGTTGGAAAGACGGTATCGCCAAGGTCCATTTCAAGTGGGCGGAAAGTGTCAGGCGGACCCTGCGGCGCAATTTGCGGTGGTTTGTCCCGTTGCTCGTCATTTCGAGCTTTATCGTGAACACCGTGCAAGCCAAAAACGAGCCTGTTTATACCGACTCGCTGGGACGGCTGGCTATGATAACGTACATGCTGGGATTTTTTGGACTGATCGCCTATCTGCTGCGGTTTTCAGGTGCGATTGTTTCCATGCTGATAACCCGCCGCTCAAAGAGCTGGCTGGTACGATTACGGTTTATCTGGTATCCCCTGGCCATGGGCGTACCGCTTTTTTTGATCGTTCTGGCAGCCATGGGCTACTACTATTCGGCGTCAGCCTTACTTTTTCGGTGGGGCCAAACCATCGCCCTGATTCTCGGTTTGATTATTGCAAAAGACCTGGTGCTCCGGTGGCTGTTCATCATCCAGCGCCGGCTGGTGTTCGAGGATGTCAAGCGCAAAAAGGAAGCCGAACTCCAGAAAGGGGAGTCGGACGATATCCCCGACGCAATCGAAGGTGAAGCCGTTGTCATAGAAGAGCCGGAGATCAATCTGGATCAGATATACGAAAAGAACCAGATGTTGTTGCGAACCATCATTTTCTTTTCGACGTTAATCGGACTCTGGCTGATCTGGAATAATGTGCTGCCGGCCCTTAATTTTCTGGAGAACGTCAAACTGTGGAGTTACAGCGGTGAGGTCGAAGGGGTGCGCGCGGTGATACCCGTCACGCTCAATGATCTGATTTTGGCCGCCATTTTGGCCATCGTGATCATCGTTGCCGCTAAAAATCTGCCCGGGCTGCTGGATGTCCTCCTGCTCAGCCGGTTTTCGATGGATTATGGAGCCCGCCATGCGTTTACCACTATATTCAGGTATGTTATCACCGCGGTCGGGGTGATCGTTGTTTTTACGACTATCGGCGTCAAATGGTCCAATTTGCAGTGGTTGATTGCGGCCCTGTCAGTTGGCCTGGGCTTTGGTTTGCAGGAGATTGTGGGCAATTTCGTATGCGGTCTGATCGTGCTCTTTGAGCGGCCGTTTCGAATCGGTGATACCGTCACGATTGGCGATGTCAGCGGAACCGTTACGCGCATTCAAATTCGGGCCACAACCATCATGGATTGGGACCGCAAGGAACTGATTGTGCCCAACAAAGAATTTATCACCGGGCGGTTGATCAACTGGTCGCTGTCCGATAACATTATTCGGATTAAAATACCCATTGGCATTGCTTATGGCTCCGATACCGAGCTGGCGGAAAAATTGCTGCTGAAGTCCGCCCAGGCCAGTCCCTTCGTTCTCGAAAATCCGGGACCACAGGCCGTTTTTTTGGGATTCGGCGACAACAGTCTCAACTTCGAGTTGCGGGTCTTTGTCAACCATATCAATGATTGGATACCGATGCTGCATAAATTGAACCGAGCGGTCGACCGCGAATTCCGCAAGGCCGACGTCACCATCTCCTTTCCCCAGCGCGATGTGCATCTGGATCAAATCGGACCGTTGGAGGTGCGTGTGGTTTCTGATTGAAATAATCTTCAAAAATGTTATCTAAGGGTTTAACTCGAGGTGTTAAAGAACGAAACTATGGCCGTTAAAATGCATATTTGGCTTAACTCAGAATTGATAATTTCGTAGGTTGGGTTGAGGCCAATGGGAGCATGTTGGGTTTCATACCGCAACTCAATTTGCCCGGTTTGCAGTACTCCAAAGATCACGAATAGCCTGGCCGAAACCCAACAGGGTTGATTTCTCGCTTAAAGTTGTAAATCCGAAAAGGAATGAATAGTCTGCTGGACCAGGTCATACCGCCGACGGAAATGCTGAAAGCGGACACTGTGGAGATCTGGAATATCGGAGATGATTATTGGTCGACAGATTAGAAAAGCATAGTGACATTAAAGCGGCCCCAAAGGACAGCCTTTTCAGCCTCATCCGCCGGCTCTATGAGAGATTTATCCGAATACGGGGTGCGCCGCGGGAAGTCGCTCTGGGATTTGCCCTCGGGATATTTATCGGCATGACCCCAAC
>JASJCE010000046.1 GCA_030066155.1 Desulfobacterales bacterium
ACATCCCCTACGAGCCCGCTTCCAGCCCGTAGGCATCATAGGCTTACAGGCCGGAGGGGAGGCTGCGCTTTATCGATTTTAATTAATGAACAAATAAAAGCCTCCGGTGTGCGTGTATCCGGGCTTGTCAAATGGCAGTCGGGTCAAATTCGCAACGGTGTATTCGCTGGAGCAACACAGGCACTGCATGTCGTTCTTTTTTTAATCGATAGAATACAATATTCGACGTTGGACGTTGGACGTTCGATGTTGGACGTTCATCAGTTTCTCATTTGATCAGACTGGCCTTTTTTTTGGCCAGCGGCGGCGCTCGTATGAAACGTTGCATAGCTTGCCTTCGAGATGATTGAACGTTCGATGTTGGACGTTCGTTAGTTTCTTTTTCGATCGAACGGGGGTCTTTCAGCCCCGAGGCTTGGCTCACTCCTGAAATCTGCTTGCGCCGCTAAGACTGAAGGGCGAAGAAGTGAACCCTGCTGATCATGTTGATTGCCTCTATAACTTCTCCGAGGCGGACCAAAGCCGCGCCCTCCGGCCCGGGATTTTTACTCGACATTCGTTGGTTGCTTCTTTTCCTCCGGTGAGTCGATGGAATCGGCGTATATGACCAGACGATCGCCGGGATGGATATGTTTTTTGTTGGCCAGCCGGTTCCAGATTATCAGGGCCGGCAGCGGTACATTAAACCGCTCGGCAATGGATGTTAAGTTATCACCCGCTTTGACCACGTAAACGCGTTCCTGTTTTTCGGTCAGCCAACGGTCGACGAGAACCTTAAACCGCGCGTGAAAACCGTCTGCAGCCCCTTGGGGAATCAGCAGCCAGTGGCTACCGGCGGCCAGGTAGTGCCCCCTGATTTCCGGATTTAAATCCTTGATCATTTTAAAATAAGTGCCGGCAGCCTGGGCAACCAGGGCCAGCGGCGTTTCCTGAAAACATTCAAGGTGGATGCGGTCGTACTTCAGCGGGGGATATAGGTCGGCCTCTGAAAATTGAAATCCGTAATCGCGGGGAGCGCTTAAAATTATTTTGGCGACGACGGCCCGCATGATATATCGCTGGGTTTCCAGCGGCAGGTATAACTGATAATAGTTATTGGTGCCTTGAGCCAGAATTTCGGACTGCAAACCCTGCTCTCCCATGTTGTAGGCGGCCGCTGAAAGCGTCCAGGATCCGAACATCTGATACAGATCCTGGAAATAGTGAATTGCGGCGGCTGTCGATCGAAATATGTTACGGCGCTCATCCTTTTCGGAGTTGATGCTCAATCCATATTTGCGGCCCGTCGCTTTCATAAACTGCCAGAAGCCGATGGCACCTTTGCGAGAACCGGCATGGGGCCGCAACGCGCTTTCAATAATCGCAATATATTTCAAGTCGGGAGGCATCTGCTGTTCCTGCAGCATTTCTTCGATAATCGGGAAAAACCGTTTGGCGCGTTTAATCCAGAGTACAATCTGGGGGCGGCCCCACAGAATAAGCAGCATCTCTTTTTCGAGCCGTTCACGGACCTCCGAATTTTCGATCTCTACCGGTTCGCCGCAAAAATCAAGGGGAGCATTGATGCGAACACTGCTGATTAAAGGGGGGAATCGCGCGTCGCCGGAGAGGTCGGAGCAAAGCCCGCCACCGGCGTTTAGTGCGATAATGGTGATGACGATGAAAATCAGTCTGGCAAAATACATAATCGACCTTCTCCGATAACTTTTAAAGGGCTCGCAAGTACTCCGGCTTTAAATCGATTTTTCCCGACAGGGCCCGATCAATCAAAGCCAGAGTGGCCTCTTTGTCTTTCGGCAACCTGGCCTTGATCGGCAGGTAATTTGAGGCATGATTGGCGTGAAATAGCCCCCTTGACAGGTTTGTGGCGGCGATCATACTCCTCAACTCGGCCAGCATTTCCCCGGGTTCGAGCAAGGGGAATAATCCGGCCTGATAGTCATCGAAGAGTGGTGTACCCGGAATGAGCATGAGGCTGAGGGCGCCGACATATTCCGGGTCGATCGCCGACAGCACCCGACCCGTTGCCTCGGCGTGAATCTGAGACCGTTGCCTGCCGGCGATTCCCAGTAAGACCGTAATTGACAGCTTGAAGCCGGCTTCTCTGGCTTTTTGGCCCATGGCAATCATCAACTCAGCCGAAGCACCCTTGTCGATCATTTTTAAGGTGACATCGTCACCGGTTTCAAGCCCCATGTAGCCAATACCCAAACCGTGTTTTTTAAGAATCTGGAGTTCTTCCAGACTCTTCATTTGCAAGCTTTTGGCATTGGCGTAGGTTCCCACGCGGGTAACCCACGGCAATCGCTCGCGTATAGCCTGAAGGATGTTCAACAGTCTGGTTTGCGGAATAATCAGGGCATCGCCGTCACACAGGAACAGGCGCCTCTGGCGACGACAGTAACGGGCGGCAAATTCGATATCCGCCATGATAACCGAATCCGGTTTTATCCGGAAGCGCTCGCCCCGGTAAGTACCGCAGAACGTACACTTGTTACGTGAGCACCCCACCGTTACCTGGAGCAAAATGCTGTTGGCTTCGCTTGGGGGTCTGATAATATTGCCTTCGTAATGCATAGTTTGACTCTCGAATTTTTGTTCTTTTAAGTTAGTTATGGAACCGCCGCTCAAACCCAAGACTTGACGCCATAGAAGGAAAATTGGAATAGTGGAAAGCTGGAATATTGATTTTTCAAAGGATAAAATTCATTTGTTATCTTATGGCCTGGCCAATTTAAGATGTTACCTCAATGACCAATATCCCAACCCCATCATTCCAATATTCCGTCATTCCAATATTCCAGTTGAAATAAGATCGCCGTCTGCCTACTGACTTCTAACCTCTGGCATCTGGCCTCCTAAATCCGACACCTTGTATGAACTATACATAGTTGTAACAGCGAACCGCAGAATATCGAACAAGAAATTTCGAATGATGAAGTGTGGAATCGCTCTCCGAGGCGTAGGCGCTACAACCCTTACGAGCCGGAGGCTGCGCTCAGTCTTTTTTAAAAATAATAATGATAGAATACCTTACTTCGAAATTCGTTATTCCTTGTTCGAAATTTGTTATTCGCTTTTTCAGGTTTTCGTTTTCGATTTGACCGGCCCTTTTTTGGCCGGCGGCTGGGCTGAAACCTGACACCTGAACACTGGCGTTTTAAGGCAATTAAACGTTTAATCCCTCGGATGAAGGCAGAAAGTCTATACCTTGGGTCGAGGATTTACTACTCTCTCAGCATTTCTGCCAGCAGATCGCTTAAATCACCCAGTCCCAGAGGTTTGGCTCGATACGTTTTAATTGATTTTTTGGACTTCTGACTCAGACCGTCGATGCCTTCCGCTTCATAGCCGGAGATAATTGAGATATTGGCGTCGGGATCATATCTAAAAATTTCTTCGATGCAAGCGACGCCATCCATTTCCGGCATATTGATGTCCATTAAAACCGCATCCGGTTTGACTTGCTTATATTTTTGAAGGCCCTCTTTACCGCTTGCCGCAAATTCAGGCTGATACCCCAAATAATCCAGTAGCCCTTCCATGGCATTCAAGATTTCAGGCTCATCATCGACAACGAGCACCCGTTGTCCGTTTCCTCGAACGATCGCTGGCGACTCGGCTTCCTGGCTTTGTTCTTCTATTTTAGCGGCCGGGAGACGAATTTTAAACGTAGCTCCCCGGTTTGGCCGCGAGTTGACGCTGATTAAGCCTTCATGACTTTTAATAATGCCATAGGTGGTGGAAAGCCCCAGGCCGGTCCCTTTGCCGATCGGCTTTGTTGTAAAAAAGGGATCAAAACATTTTTCGGCCGCTTCCCGATCCATGCCCTGGCCCGAATCAGATACCGTCACAACAATTCTTCCGTCCTCCAGCTTTCCCCGAATCGTCAACCGACCGCCATCCGTCATCGAATCACGAGCATTGGTACACAGATTCATCAACGCCTGGCTGATACTGGTGGCATCACCCATGATTAACAATTTGGGCGGAAGATCGGATATGATCTCAATTTTCTGGTCGAATGACTTTTGGATGAGCTGAACAAGTTCATTGATGACTTTTACCAAATCGATTAATTCAAACTCCTCCTTAATTTGTTTGCGAGAAAACTGCAGCAAACCATCAACCAGGCTGGAGCCCCTTCTCACGGAACTGTTGATCCGGTCAGCCACTTCATGCAGGCCGGATTCGTCTTCGTAATTCATTTGTATCAGCTGACTGTTAACCAGAATTTCAGTCAGTGTATTTCTGAAATTGTGCGCCACGCCGGCAGCGATGGTTCCGATCGCCTCCATTTTTTGCACATGTTGCAGCTGCATTTCCAGTCGCTTACGCTCGGTAATATCCGTGATCATGATGATAACGGTGGCGGATTCACCTTTAACCGGCAGTATTTTAATCGTTATTTGCCGTCCGTTAATTTCCACCGGTGTTTTGTCGCCAATTCCGGTTGGCTCCTCGGTTCGGTTTTGAAGCATGCTGTCCAACTGTCGCCCAATTTCATTATCGAACAGGTCAGGTGGATAGGAGGCCAGTATTTCTTCAAGAGAACGTCCCAGCAGAGAGACCGCGACTCCGTTGGCATAGACGATTTTGTTGGAATAAACCTCCAGAATGCCTTCTGCCATGCTTTCAAGAATCGTTTCCAGATGTCGGTTGCGGGACAACAGCTCCTTGGTTAACTGACGTGCGTAAACACTTTCAAGTCCTCGGATCGGCTTCGATACCTGCCGCTCGCGGGGCGTGTCGGCCATCTCGATTGCAGCCTTGATATGTTCGGCCATCGAACTAAACGGGCCTTTGGCAATGTAGGAGTCAGCTCCAGTCTCCTCGAAGTCGAAATCTATTTCGGCAACGGCGGCAGAAATAATGACCAAATTACAGTTTTCCATTTGCGGCATACTGCGCACAATTTTAATCAGCTTGCCACCGTCAATTTTCGGCATGATAAGATCGAAAAACATAATGTCGGGTACAAATGCGGACAGCAGATTCAAAGCTGCAAAGCCATCATCCGCAGTTTGGACATCGTGCCCTTCACGAGTCAGCAGCTTGGAAATAAATTTCAGCATGACACGATCGTCATCGACGACAAGGATCTTCTTTTTCATCTAATATCTCCCAATTCAGTCGGGTCGCTGCTTGATAATATTACGCAGGTTTTTATCCAGTCCGGCAACATGATCTTGCAGTGCTGCGATCATTGTCTGAATACCTGCGAAGTCTGATTCTTTTCCTTTTTTTTCAATTTCATAAGCGATCCCGGCGGCGGCATCGGCCCGGAAATTTTTTAGCACACCCTTGAGACTGTGGGCGGACCGCATTAGGCGGTCACCGTCAAGATCCCGAGAAGCCTGCCGGAGGTCATCTATCAGCCTGGGGTAGTCGCTGAGGAACACTTCAACCACCTCTTCCATAAAGTCCAGATCTCCGTCGAAAGCTTTCAAAAGGAGTTCCCGGTCGATCGCCTGTCTGTCTTCTGCTTTTTGTTTGCCATCCTCAGGTGCGCGGGTCAGCCTCTCGATCGCTTCGAACAGCTTTCCAGAATCAATGGGTTTGGAAATATAGTCATCCATTCCGGCAGCGAGGCAACGCTCCAGGTCACCTTTTACGGCATGGGCCGTCAATGCGATGATCGGCAGCCTATCGATTTTGGATATCTGATTTCGGGTGTCGGATTTTAAATTGGTATCCTCCCCGGCTTCATTCCGCCTTCCATCGTCCGTCTTCCGAATTTCCGATTCCCATTGGCGAAATTTTTTGGTGGCGGTTAAACCATCCATTCCCGGCATCTGTATGTCCATTAATACGATGTCATAGATTTCGTCTTGCATGGTTTCCAATGCTTGCCGGCCGTTTTCGACCAGCCTAACCCGGTGTTTCCAACGCTCAAGCAATCGCAGAATGAACTTCTGGTTAAACGGCGTATCTTCAGCCACCAGAATATTTAAAGATCGTTTCGCTTTCCGATCATGACTCGGCATTCGCGTTGAAGTCGGGTCCGATCCAGTGCTGTCGACGCCCAGCTTTTTCAATATCGCCCCCTGCAGTTCTGATGCACCCAACGGCTTAACGAGGCACGTATCAATTCCCAGGGTTTCGAGTTCGGCTTTGCGCTTCAGGTGGGGAAATGTCAGCATAGCGATGATTGCCGCACCTGACACATTTTTTGCGATCATCCAGCGGGCCGTTTCAAAGCCGTCTATTACAGGCATATCCGAATCTATAAGTATAAAATCGAACGGCTTCGAATCAGTCTGCGCTTTCATTAGCGCATCTTTGGCTTCACGCGCATCGGCAGCCAGAACGGTGTGTACGCGGCGGTCCTCCAATATTTCTCTTAGAATGTTGCGATTGGAGGCATTGTCATCCGCGATCAAAATTTTTAACTCCGAGAGTGCCGGATCTCTCGGTTGCTGCTGTCCGCGAGACCCGCCGTTTTGCTGCCGGATAAATCGCGCTGTGAAGCGAAAACGGCTGCCTTTGCCCGGTTGACTTTTGACTTTGATCCGGCCGTCCATCAGATCAACCAATTGGGCCGTCACCGCCAGACCCAATCCGCTGCCGCCAAAGCGACGTACGGTATCGGGACTTACCTGGTTGTAGGCTCCGAATATAGCGCGTTGCTTTTCTTTTGGAATACCGATACCGGTATCAACTACCGCAAAATCTAAAACGACATCGTATTCGGTCACGGTTTGGGTTTCAACGAAGATAACCACCTCTCCCCTATCCGTAAACTTAATGGCATTATCAACTAAATTGAGTAAGACCTGGCGCAGACGGGTCGGATCGCCCAGCAACCGATCCGGTACTTCAGGTGAAATCCGGTAAACTAACTCAATCCCTTTTTCGTGCGATTTCATACCCATGATTTTTAAAGAATCATCCATGAAGCGCTCAAGACTAAAGGGAGACCGTTCCAGTTCCAGCTTTCCGGCTTCGATTTTGGAAAAATCCAGAACGTTATTGATGATAGAAAGTAGAGAATAGGCCGATGATCTAACGACATCGAGGTCCTCCCGCTGTTTGGGGGGCAATTTTGAACTGAGCATCAAGTCTACCAGACCAATTATGGAGTTTAACGGCGTGCGGATTTCGTGACTCATACTGGCCAAAAATTCACTTTTGGTCCGACTCGCCGCCTCAGCGGCCATTTTGGCGCGATACAATGTTTCGGCACGATGGCGTTGGGTGACATCTCTGATGAATCCGCCGAACCCGGTGGGATTGCCTTTGGGATCGTTCAACAGCGATATGGATGATTCAACATGGTGTTTAGAGCCGTCTTTACCGATCATTGTCAGACTCACCGATTTTATCGGGTTGCGGCTCTCAAGGACCTTATCAAACGTATCCGTCAGCTTTTGCAAATTGGTTTCATCAAGTATCTGACGTTGATTCATTACCGCCAATTCCGGCCTCGAATAGCCTAAAATGGTGCAGATGGAATCGTTGAAAAATGAAATATTGCCGTCCAGATCGACTTCGCAATATCCGTCCGGCGCGGATTCAACTATCGAGCGAAATTTTTCTTCACTCTCCCGCAGTGCCGATTCTGCCAGGATGCGTTTGTTTATGGTAAACTGGGCATGAGCGCCGAAAATTATAAACAAACAAACAATGGTTATGCGGGTCCAGATTTCACTGATGTCGGGGCCAAAAAGTCGTTGAAAGAAATCGACATCATACGATAAGAATATATATAGAACGGAATCGAAAACCGTGTAAAAAAGGGCTAATCCGATTCCGATCAGGACCATCTGGTCCCAGAAATGGACTTTTATCTTATTCGCCGCTTTGTGATGCATCGTAGTTTCCATTCATCGTTTCTCCAATTTTTACAGCACGGTATCCTATATACGTTTCCATATGCTACCTTGTGAAGGGCGGCAAGGAAAATTTTTCTCTCAAGATCAATTTTTTATTGGAATTATAGAGGGCGACAACCGCTATAAAACGAAAACCCGGTACTCGGGAACAGGATTCTTTGCCAATGCGAAGTCAGGTTTTGCGGGACATGCCGAGGGGAGCGTTCAGATAATGATCTGAGCAGGGACCGATGTTAATTCCAACAGGCGGGATTTAAACTTTTACAATTGTAGCTTGGCCTTTTTTCGCCGAGTTTTTCTTCGATCTTTGCCAGACCGTCTATCCCGACCACTTCTTCGCTCTGGAATATGAAGCGAGTAGGAGTAATTCCGGCGGTCGCCTCCGGACCTCCTGCCGCCATTGTCCAAAGAGATCAGCCGTTCCAACATGTCGATGTCGCTTGTTTCCATGTTATTCCGCAGTCAGGTTGATCGATAAAACGGCCGCCGCATCATACCCAAAGATTTGCAAACTTTACAGTGAAGCATTATTCATGCCAGTGAAATGATCCGGTGGTCCGCCAGGCCAAGTTACCGCAGTATGGATGTTTTACATTATGTTATAGATAAAATACAAACAGTTATATTTTTCACGAGCGATCATCATAAATTGACCGGTCGTATCTGCAAAGTCAATAACGTATCAGGTATGTGAAATTTAGTGCCTAAAATTGAGAAAAAAAATACCAACCGGTCTAAACGGCGGGGCTGTCTTCGTAAGCATAATGTCGTCAGGACTTATCAGCGGGGTTTTCCGGAGGCTCTATCCCCAGGTCTTTAATTTTGTATAGGAGGGTTTTGTAGCTGATGTTCAGGACTTTGGTCGCTTTACTGCGGTTCCAGCCGGTTTTCTCGAGGACATAGGAAATAACCTCCTTTTCCACATGGTCCATGGCCTTTTTCTTTATTTTTTTCAATGACAATGATTCGAGGTCCTGAGGCTTATGCAAATCAAAGCCCAAAAATTCCGCGGTAGACGGTGGCTGATCGGCAACTGTCGCCAATTCCCCGTCGCGGGAACGAGCAGGCGGTCCCATGAGCATATCATCCAGGCTGTCTTCACCGTTGCCCAGAATCATAAGCCGTTTCAACACGTTTTGAAGCTCGCGGACATTTCCCGGCCAATGGTATGCAGCAAGCTTGTCGATTACCTGTTGACTCGGGGTTAACAGTTGCTTACCGTCAAATTGAGCTGTGTAAGTTTTAACATAGTGATCAATAAGGTAAGGAATATCATCAGGACGCTTTCGTAGAGGTTCAATATGAATTTTGATGGTGCTCAACCGGTAATACAGATCTTCTCTGAAATCGCCGTTTACCATGTCTGTCTCCAGATCGTGATTGGTGGCAGCGATCACCCAAGCCCCCATTTTAACGGTTTTCTCAGAACCCAGCGGGCTGAAATCGCCGCCCTGGAGTACATGTAATAGTTTCGATTGCAAGGGCAGGGACATATCCCCGATTTCGTCCAGGAATAACAGACCGCCACTGGCCTGCTCGAATTTGCCTCTCCTCCGCCGTTCGGCCCCGGTAAAAGCGCCCTGCTCGTAGCCAAACATTTCGCTTTCCAGTAAGGTGTCGGGCAGGGCGGCACA
The DNA here is from genome assembly GCA_030066155.1 of Desulfobacterales bacterium. Classification (GTDB taxonomy): domain Bacteria; phylum Desulfobacterota; class Desulfobacteria; order Desulfobacterales; family JAFDCJ01; genus JAFDCJ01. The sequence continues at coordinate 9,470 of JASJCE010000046.1, forward strand.
GTTGACCTTTACAAACGGTTTTCCAATCCGGTTGGATTTCTGGTATAGATTCTGGACCACCAGCTCTTTTCCGACTCCGGTTTCACCATAGACGACGGTGTTCAAGCCGGTATCCGCGACCTGATCGATGAGCTCTCTAATTCTCTGAATATTCTTGCTGACACCGATAATTGTCGAATCCATATATCTTAAGCTATTCTGCCCGGTAAGAATTTGAATTTAGGGTTTCGATCATAAGCGTCCGGTTCTATATCGTCAGCGCGCGGACGCCAATTGTCGACGATTAACAGTATTAGTTAGTATCATTTTTACAATTAGTCAAGAATACGATTTGCGCTGACGTGACAGACGGGAAAATTCCAACAAGCATTAACGGTGTTAGGGCTGATCCCGATGAATTTTGCAAGGTTACGGTTCGACACACCCGAAGCGATAATCGTTGGGTTGTTTCTTGGTCGTATTCGCCATAGCGCGCCGATTCTGTATTATTAAAGATATCATGTTGTTATATTGATCTTTTATAACATTCATGGTCGGATCTGTCAACCGGTGAGGTGGGAGGCGCAGGGAAACGTCAAATTCAACTCTAACTGATATGGAGAGAAGCGATTTGTCTTGCTGGATACGTGACTAAAATCTCAAAATCCCAAATTACAATACTCAAATTACAAACAATATCAAAATTACAAGTTCCAAAATTCAATCTGTAACGAATCGGCTGGAAAAGGCCTTATTTCTTGACATTTCAGGCAGTTTATTAAATAATTGATATAAATGCGTTGTAAATTATATTTTTGGATACGCATTGATTCGGCTTATAAAACGCACCGGCCGGAAAGTATTCCAGACAGCGTTAGGCCAGACGGAGAGCCATTTTGACAAAAAGTGATGAAATATCGTCAACCGAACGATTGCTAGACCTGATTCGCGACGATAGCCGTGAAGATATTGAAACCGCCGACCGGCGATCTCAGAATACGATTGTGCCGCGGCTTAAGGGATTATTTAAACATTCGGTATCATTCAAGAAAGTGATTTCGGTGGGTGTAGACCTGGGGCACGATGATCTTAAACTGGTAAAAATTCATCGAATTTCCGATCAAAAATTTGAAATGCTTGAATATGCCAGAGTTCCTTTCGATGCCGAAGTCACGCGGGAGAATCCGCAATTTTTTCAATTCTTGCGTGCGGAACTGGCGAATTTTTGTGGCAGTTCACAAAATCCGGTAGTCTGGTGCACAATTCCATCCGCCAGGGTCGAAACCCGCCAACTCCGAATTCCCAAAGTCAGCCAAAAACAAATTGCGAATTCGGTTTACTGGTCTTTTCAGAGAATTTCCAGCTTCGACAATAAAGATAACCTGTTTGACTTTGAATTGCTGGGTGAGGTCGAAGATGGTAACACGACTAAAATTGACGTCATGGCCTACACGGCCCCCCGATCAGAAATCAAGGAGCTCAAAGATCTCTTTAATAAAGCCGGGTTTCCCTTAAGTGGAATATCGATTGTTCCGTTTGCTTTCCAGACCTTGCTGCGAACCGGTCGGATTGACGCTCTGGAAAGCCATGTGGCCAGTCTGTACATCGGGCGTGATTGGTCCCGCATCGATATTTTCTCAGAAGGAAATCTGGTTCTATCGCGCGGAATTAAAGCCGGCGCAAAAACGATGATTGAGGCGCTGCGGACCGAGATCGAAGGTAATTTATTCGAACTTACCATTGCTAAATCACCGACCAAAGATACTGCCAGAATCAGGGCTATCAAAAAAAAGCTTAAGTTTGAGCTGGAAAATGCGCATCAACTTTTTTTCGGTGTCATTCATTACAATTCAGCGGCTAATCTGGATGACAAACAACGGCTGCTAAAAGAAGATAAAATCTTTAAAATGATATTGCCGGCTCTGGAGCGACTGGTCCGGCAGGTGGAAAGAACGCTGCGGCATTTCTCTTTAAATTTTGATAATGCGCGTGTCAGCAAAATTTATATCTCCAGCGGGGTGAATCCGCACCAGCGCATTTTAACCTATATCGGCGAAGAACTCGGCATTCCAACCGAGACGGTGAATCCTTTCGCGGACCGCCCTAATTTCGTATCCCTTGCACCAAGTCCGGAGCTCGTCTCGGAACAAAGCGCTTATGTTCCGGCAATGGGCATGGCACTCTCCAGCAATACGCTAACCCCCAATTTTTTGTACACACACAAAGACAAGCAAAAGGCCGTCAGAAGCAAGCGGATCAACCGCAGTGTCATCGCCGGCTTTATGCTGGTGATGATTCTATGTGTGGGCTTCTCATTTCTGCAAAAAAGCGCGTTGGAGGAGAAGGAACACCAAAAGAATCTAATCAAGCGACAACTTGAAAATATTGCCCTCAGAGTAGATCAAAGCCTGATACTCAAATTGGTGGAAGATATTGTCAACCGAAATAAAGCGATCAAAAATATCGGCCAAAAATATGTCAGCCTTGCGGTCATTGGTGAAATCGCCGATTTGACGCCGCCAAACATTCGTTTAGTCAGCCTGTCGGCACAGGTGGGAAGGGACCTGACGAAGAAAAAATCCAAAAAAAAACGGAATATGATCATCAGCGGCGTCGTTCGTGGAGACCGGCTGACCCTTGAATCGACGCTCGCCAGTTATTTGATGTCGCTCGGTAATTCTCCTCTTTTTGAAAAACCGACCATCAGCAAGAAATCGGTTAAAAATATGAATGGTGCCAATGAGCTGGAATTTGAAGCTCGATTTAAACTTTCGTAATATCAAAAATGAAGAAGTTTCTAGCCATACTGCCGACCCAGAGTCTGATCTGTTTTTTATTGTGCGGAGCGGGAATCGTTGTATTTGTTTTTTTGATTATCATCCCGAATAACAATGCCGGCGCGGAACTGGATAAGGAGATTGAGAAGATCAACGAGCGCATCGAGCAACAGCGAATATTGCGACCGGTATTTGACAGCCTGCTGCAGCGGGTAAAGAAAAAAAATCCGACAGAGCTGCCGGCCGTTCCAAAAGAGAAACTGAAACGCGATGATATCAACCGCGTGTCAACCCTTCTGCAGGATATGGCCGGTCGTCATCAGCTGGAAATCAGGGATATTCAAACTGATGTCAATGAGATCATGAAAAATACCGGATTCCTGTTAATACGGGTTCAAGCTGTGGGAGACTTTATGAATTTTCGTAGTTTTTTATTGGATCTGGGAACAATTCCGGCCCTGGAGCAGGTTGAAGAGATAAATGTTAAAGCAATTGCCGGTTCCCGTGAATACCGGCTGAAGCTATGGATGGCAAAGAAATAGAACGAATGGGTCACGCCGTCCAGATCGCGGGCTCCGAATTGCAAACAACTAAACTTTATATTCAGTTCTGGCGATATGCAATATACAACCCCCCCGGAGATAACTCGCAAACCGGGAACGGTCACAGGTTAAACGATACGCCAATATTACAGCACAGATTATGACAACAAGGGAAAAAATCATAGTTAGCTTGATGATTGTGGCAGTCATCTACGGTGCTTACATCGTTTTCTTTGCCGGCCCGCGGGAAGTTGTGCCCACCAGAGAAAGCGGTGATACGGAATTGGAGGCGCTGAATAAATTTATTACCAAAGTCGCCGATAAAACCAAAAAAGGCCTCTCCCCAAAACAGGCCTACATGTTGAAAAAGGCTGAGCAGCCCTGGCAGCGGGATCCCTTAATTCAGATTGCGCCGAAAATGTCGCAGGCGGAAAAAGTCGCGCGCCAACCACTCGTTTTAAACACCAGGCTTCTGTATACCGGTTTTTTGCAAATGGGAGACAAGCGGCTGGCAATTATAAACGACTTGGAATATGAGGTCGGGGACAAACTTGAGCCGGGCGGATTGATTTTGCGCAATATACATCCCAATCATGTTGTCGTTGGATCACCGGTCCACAAAAATAAAAAAGCAATCCTTCCCATGGAAGAAATTGAATAGGATCTTTTATTTATGGCTATCTTCAGGTGTACATTAAAACTGTTCTGGGTCGTTCTCTGGCTTATCGGCGCGGCGGTATGGCTGAGCAGCTGCTCTCAATCAAAAGATCTGAAGGACGTCAAAGACCCTTTTTATGAGCAGTGGCGTGTTAAAGCCGAAGAATCAAAAGGTCATTCGGCGGTAGAACCGCCTCCGGTTGATGAGCCGCCCTTTGAAATTGCGGCCAAAGAACCGGTGGAGGACCTGGAGCCTGAGGTAAAAAGATCCCTTCCGACCCGCAAAATCAGCCTCAAAATGAATAGTATTGAGGTGTCCGTGCTCCTGCGGGCCCTGGCAAAGGCTGCCAATCAAAACATCATCTTGAACGAAAAGGTTACCGGAAAAATAAACATCAACATAAATCAGGCGCCCTGGGATCAGGTTTTCCAGGGCATCCTCAGAACGCACGGCTTGAGCTATGCCTGGGAGGGTGAAATTATCCGCATTATGACCGCCGAGGACCTGGAGGCGGACATCCGGCGCAAGGCTCGCACAAGAGACTTGAGACTGACCCAGATGCCTGTAACCCGTATCGTCGCCGTTAAATTCATGGAAGCCGTACGGCTGAAGGATAATTTAGAAAAATTCGTTTCCGTCGACAAAAGCGGCAACCGTACCGGATCGATTATGGTGGACGAGCACACGAATTCATTGATCGTGCAGGCCCTCAGGAGCGATATGGACAGCATTTTGGCCATAACCAAAAGATTGGATCGCCCGACGCCGCAGGTGTTGATCGAGGCCTTTATTGTCGAAGCAAGCAAGGACGTCGCCCGGGAACTGGGGATCCAGTGGGGCGGGGTCTATGCCGGCAAAAGCGGTGACAAAAGGACAATTGTCTCGGGACAGCAGAGCCTGGCCGACGGGGATAATATCGGTGACCCGATTGACGTGACCTCGGGATCCGTCGTCAATCTGCCGGCACTGCCCCTGAGCGGCTTTGATCCGACGACCCTCGGTCTGATCTATACCCGAGTCGGAGAATATCTGCTGTCAGCCCAGCTGTCGGCACTGCAGGATCAGGGCAAACTGCATATTTTATCCAGCCCCTCGATTACCACTCTGGACAATCAGAATGCTTATATCGAAAGCGGCGAGGACGTGCCTTACCAGTCGGTGGAGGATGGTGAGGTAAAAGTGGAGTACAAAAAGGCCGTTCTCAGGTTGGATGTGACACCCCATGTAATCGACGGCAAAACACTAAAAATGATCATAAAGGTAAACAAGGACGAACCGGACTTCTCCCGGACCGTACTCGGCAATCCCTCCATCAGAACTCGAAAAGCTGAAACCAATGTCATTCAGAACGATGGACAAACCATTGTTATCGGAGGCCTGAGCCAGGAGACATCGCGGCGCAACCAGACCGGAACTCCGTTTCTGGAGGATATTCCCGGCCTGGGGTATTTATTTAAACGCAAGAGCAATGCGGATCAAATGCAAGAGCTGCTCATTTTCATCACCCCGCACATTCTCAAGCCCAGAGCTTTCGGAGGATAGCGTTTGTCACCCGCAAAACCCTATATTCAATAGTTTCATGGATTACTTCAGGATACTTAATTTAAAGAAAGAGCCGTTTTCCAACTCACCGGACCCCGAGTTTTTCTTTCACTCCCGCCAGCACCAGGATTGTCTGCAGAAATTGGAACTGTCCCTTTTGCTGCGACGCGGGCTGAATGTCGTCATTGGTGATGTGGGCACCGGTAAAACCACCATGTGCCGGCAATTAATTCGCCGGTTTTCCCAGAAGGAAGAAATTGAAACCCATCTTATTCTGGATCCGCACGTTCTCAATGCCACTGAATTTCTATCCACTGTCAGTGACCGGTTTACCGGACAAAAGCCAGCGGTGGACGCCCATGAGTGGCAGATCAAGGAGCAGATCAAGAAATATCTCTTCCGCAAGGGAGTGGATGAAAATAAAACGGTGGTGTTGATTATCGATGAGGGCCAGAAAATACCGACTTTCTGTCTGGAGATCCTGCGCGAATTTTTAAATTATGAAACCAACGAATACAAATTGCTGCAAATCGTTATATTTGCTCAGACAGAGTTTGAGGGCATCATACGTAAATATCCCAATTTTGCCGATCGCATTAATTTGTTTCATCTGCTCAAGCCTCTAAACTTCCGCGATACGCGGTCGATGATCAAATTTCGTCTTGAAAAATCCTGCAGTTCGGCCCGACAATTTCGGCTTTTTACGTTACCTGCACTATGGATGATTTACCGCATCAGCGGCGGCTATCCGCGCAAAATCATCAACCTGTGTCATCAAAGCATATTGGCAATGATCATTCAGAATCGGTCGAAGTGCGGCTACCGACTGGTCAGCACCTGCGCCCGCAGAGTGTTTCCGGAAGAATCCAACCGCCGCAGGCTGGTCTGGACCGCGGCTACGGCGGCTGTCGCGGTTTTCGTGGCCTTGCTGGTACTTCTACCTTCAAATCCGATTCGGTGGCTGCAAAAGGAAGGTAGCGGGGGATTGCAAACCGTATTCACCCGGGACAGTAATCTAAAGGCCGGTTTACTCAAGCCTGAAAATCCTCCGCAAACCTTCAGAGCTCAGATTGTTGCACCTGAACTCGACAACCGGCCATCATTACCCGACAAATTTGCGGGAAAGTCAACTTCGGAAACGTCGGCCCCAGCGCCGGCGTCGGGCAGTGATCCGGATCGGCAAGCGCGTAAAGCTACCAAAACTGAAACATCACTGCAACTCGGGACAGAATCGGCGACCGAGAAGCCACTCCAACCGCTGCCGTCCGCACCGCAACCGACCCCGCAAGCGACGGTTCTGGCGGTTGCGGACAATGCTGCTGCCGGTAGCGCCCCGGTTATCATTACCGAATCCGATTACGCCCCCGTTCTGGGGCAATTAACCCTGAAACGCAATGAAACCCTGTCGCGGGTAATTATGAGTGTTTACGGCGATTTTAATTCGAAATATTTCAAATCGCTTATCATCGCCAATCCCGATATAGAAGACCCGGATCGGGTTAATGTGGGGCAAATCATATCGTTGCCGGCGATCCCGGCCCGTGTCACACCGGTGGATAAACCGGTGTGGTGGGTTCGAGTTGACGACCGAATATCCCTTGAGGCAGCTTTCGATAGGTTACGCGCTCTACGGGATGGATCTCCTGGCGTGCGCATGATACCGCACTGGAATCCATCGGACGGCACCCGGTTTGCAGTGCTGCTGGATGAACTCTTTTATGATGAAGTGGCTGCCCGTCGCCGTCTGCAGCAACTACCCGGTGAGCTGGTTGACAACTCCACTCTTTTGACGCAGTGGGATCGGCGGACGGTATATTTCGCCAACCCGTATTTTAAATGAGACCCCCTTGGGGAGCCATTCATACGAGAATAAAATTGAGAGCAAGAAAGAAACTTGGTGAGATTTTAGTTGAGGGCGGCCTGCTGACTCGAAAGCAGCTGGAAGAAGCGCTTCCCTTTCAAAAAAAGAGCCATTTAAAACTGGGACAGTTCCTGGTTCGTGAAGGGATTGTCGGTGAAAGCCAGATTGTCGATCTGGTATCCAATCAGCTAAAACTTGAAAAATACCAACCGGATAAATACACGATTGACGTCGACCTATCGAATTTGCTGCCGGCCGAAATTGCCCATAAATATCAGGCGGCTCCCCTTCAGAAAAACGGCCTGCTGCTGACCATTGCCATGATGGATCCGCTGGACATCAATGCTCTGGATGCAATCGAGGTCTATACCAATTGTGAAGTTGAGGCGATTATTTGCACCGAGCAGCATTTGAACCAGCTGCTGAGCAGTCTTTACGGTACATACGCGGGTATCGGCGGCGTTCTGGAAGACATGGAAGAAATGGAGATCGATAAGGTCTCCGAAGAAAAAGCGCCGACAACTGAAGATGTGGAGGTCAGCTCCCTGCAGGGCATGGCCGAAGAAGCCCCGGTTGTGCGGCTGGTTAATTCCATTTTATCTCAGGGGGTTCGCGAGGGAGCCAGTGACATTCACATCAGTCCTGAAAAAGAATCCGTACAGGTTCGATTTCGGGTGGACGGCCGACTGCACGAAGTCCCCGCGCCGCCGAAATCCATGTTCCTGCCCATTATCTCGCGCCTGAAAATACTGGCGAATATGGATATTGCCGTATCCAGAATTCCTCAGGACGGCCGCTTTACAGTCAAGATGAAGAATAAAGATATCAATATTCGAGCCTCGACCATTCCATCGATATATGGTGAGAATATGGTGCTGCGATTGCTGGACACCAGCAACAGCATTTACTCGCTCGAGCGGCTGGGGATGAGTGAAACGGACAAAAACAAGCTGGAGGCAATGATATCGAAACCCCATGGTATGATCCTCAGCACCGGCCCCACCGGCAGCGGCAAAAGTACCAGCCTGTATTCTATACTAAAGACCATTAACCAGCCGGACATCAACATTATTACAGTGGAAGATCCGGTGGAATATCGCATTGAAAAAATTCGTCAGGTTCAATTGAATCGTAAGGCCGGGATGACGTTTGCCAGCGGATTGAGATCGATTCTGCGCCAGGATCCGGATGTGATCATGGTGGGTGAAATCCGGGACTCTGAAACCGCAAATATCGCTGTTCAGGCGGCTTTGACCGGCCACCGGGTCCTGAGCACTCTGCATACCAACGATTCTCCGGGTGCGATAACCCGTTTTGTCGACATGGGGATTGAGCCGTTTCTGGTGGCTTCGGTCATGATCGTTTCTTTTGCCCAGCGACTGGTGCGCACGATTTGTCCGAGCTGTAAAACCCGGTATCAGCCATCCCAGGAAGCCCTGCAGTTTTGGGGACTTGAAAACTTTGAGAAGGCAGACTTCAAACATGGAAAAGGCTGTTTCAGCTGTATGCATACCGGATTCAAAGGGCGTACCGGGATTTATGAAGTTTTGATTATCGATGATTTTGTTCAGGATCTGATATTGAAACGATCGTCGGCGCATGAAATCACCCGGCTGTTGAAAGAACGACGTGATTTCACGACACTGAAAGATAGTGCGGCACAAAAAGTCATTCAGGGGATCACATCCCTCGAAGAAGCGGCTTCGGCCGTGATGGTTTAGCGATTACAATAGAAAGCGTCCGTTATGCCCAAATTCAGTTACCGTGCCATCACCGAATCCGGTGCAACGGCTACCGGTGAGATTGAAGCCGATTCCGCCGATAAAGCCAGCAGTCTACTGGCCTCGCAGGGGTATATCCCGACCCGGGTCCGGGAGGAGCGGACGGCCAGTGCCGGAGTTCAGCTTGGCAGTATTCTTGACTTCCTGTCTCCCGTCAAAGCGCCGGAGTTGATTCTGTTTACGAAACAATTCAACACCTTGATTCGGGCCGGAGTGCCGATGCTGTCGCTGCTCAAGGTTCTGGAGGAGCAGACCGAACATCCCAAACTGCGCAAGATCCTGGCTCGCATCCATCGCGATATCAAGGAAGGGTCCAGCCTGAATGATGCCTTTCGCGAGCATCAGAAGGTTTTCTCTCCGCTTTACTGCAACATGCTTAAAGCTGGAGAGACCAGCGGGGCCCTGAATGATGTCTTGGATCGCTTGACATACATTATCGAACACGAGCACACCGTGAAATCCGATATAAAATCGGCGCTGATGTACCCGATTATCGTCGTCTGTTTTCTGGCCATCGCCTTTCTGGTGCTGTTAACCGGTGTGATCC
>JASJCE010000450.1 GCA_030066155.1 Desulfobacterales bacterium
TGAGCTTAAACCACAGATCGCCGATCCACTGCACCGTACATTTCTCGCCGGCAGGCGCAAATCAAAAAGCGGTATAATAGGGGAAAGCGAGGGTTTTGTCAAAAATAATTTCTCAGCCGGGACGAGGAAAACAACCTATCCTGGGTTCTTAACGTGAAATTTTCAATTCTGTACGAATTAGTTCATTGAGGGCGGAGAAATTATGCTTCCTTGCGGCGTCTCTCTTCGCTGCGGATTTCCCTTCGTAGCAGTTTGCCAACCTTGGATTTGGGCAGCATGTCACGGAATTCGATATAGTGCGGAACTTTGTATGATACCAGCGTCCGGCGGCACCATTTGATCAGGTCGTAGCCGGTTATTCCCTTGATATCCGCCTTCAACACCACGTACGCCTTGATGCGTTCGCCGACTTTCTCATCCGGTACTCCGACGGCGCAGGACGCAATTACCGCCGGATGCTCCTGGAGGGTGGATTCGATTTCCGAAGCCGAAACCCGGTAGCCTTTGTGTTTGATGGTATCCACGGTACGGTCCACGAAAAATAAGTTGCCGTCTGCATCCATGGACATGATATCTGCCGAGCGATAATACGTGTCCCCATCCAGTTCGACAAAAGAAGTGGCGGTTTCTTCAGGCTTGTTTAGATAGCTGGTGACCATAAACTCCGAGGAGACCAGAAGCTCACCGGGATTGCCCGTCTGCACCGGTTCCAGCGTGGCCGGATCGACAATTTTGACTTTCTTGCTGGCCACGACTCGGCCGACGCTTCTGGGAGGATTAGCGACGGTTGTCGGGCACATGGACACCCCGCCACAGGTTTCGGTGGCGCCATATCCCTGATAAATCGGTATGCCGAATTTTTCCTGCCAGCGATTGCTGACCTCGATCGGCAGGACGTCGCCCCCGCAGAAGCAGAACTTCAAAGAACTCAGATCATATTGTGCGAGGCGGACATGCTCCAGAATCATGCGATAAAGAGCCGGCACGCCGATCATGGATGTGGCCTGATAGCGCTGAATGGAATCAAAGGCGGCATCGAGATTGATACGGGGCTGCAAAATCAAACTGCCGCCTGACAATAGCGTCGCCAGGCTGCAGGTTTGCCCCAGGATATGGAAGAGGGGGGCGTTGCCCATGATCACGTTTTCCTCGACCGCCATCAGAGGCTCGCTCAGGCGGATTTGCTCGTCGGCGGAAACGAGAAACAGATCATGCGTAAAGGGCACGCCCTTCGGAAATTTGGTCGTACCACCGGTGTACAGTATCTCGGCCAGGGCGCGACCGCCGGCAGCATCATTTGCGGGGGATGCCCCTAAAAAACCGTTTCGATTCAGCAATTTTTTAAGGGAATACGTTCGATCATCAAGCATATATTTGCCGCTGGGGATCACATCGAACAGCCTCCCGAAATAGCGCTTCCACCACGGCAGCAGGTCGGCCGCATTGGTAACGATTACCCGTTTCAATCCGGAACTTGCCAGTACATTGGTTACATAGCCGAAGTTGGTATCCGCACATATGATCGTCTCGGCATCGCTGTCGTCGGCTATATATGCCAGATCATGGGGCGTATAAATCGGTGTGATCGGAACACACACCGCACCGATCTTTTGCAAGGCCAGCCAGGCCACCACCCATTGAATGCTGTTGGGGATATACAGCATCGCCCGCTGTCCGCTGTCGACCCCCATATTTGACAGGGCGGCTGCCAGGCGTTCGGCCAATGTCCGAACTGTGCTGTATGAATACCGGGTGCCGAGGTAGACAACTGCCGTGTGATTCCCGCGGCGTTCTGCCGTCTCCGCAAAATTTTGGTAGATGCTTTTCTTAATATCCAAATTAATCCGCCCTTTTTATCCGTCCCTTACAATCCATAATATTTACAGTTTTTCGAAATTCCCCTGGTGATCCAACTCTACGCGGCTTAATTTTTTTTGTTGCTTTTTAGCGGGCGCCGTATACTTACTAACTAGCTAACAGGTACATTAGTCTTTAAACATGGATTCACCGCCCGCTGCGCTCGAGCCGCCGAGGACGCAGAGTTGATTTTTCTTTTCACTTTCTGCTGAGAGGCCTCGCTGAAGCGGGATGACCGACTATCAAATAGTAAAGGAAGACCTCCAGAAAGTGAAAAAATAACAGCCCTTCGGGCGAAATAGCATAGAATCGGTTAAAAGATACTCATAAAAGTACGAACGGTATACCAATCCCACCACGAAGTGGTTGCGGATTTTCATTTGCCGCCCTCGCTTACATCCCGCTTCAGTTTTGCGGGGCTCAGCGGCAAATGAATAAATTAATCCTCTGCGCTCTTTGCGTCTCTGCGGTGAATACAACGTTTAATATTTCAGCATTTCGTGTCTAAATAATTATGGCCGCCTCAGTAAATGCCGAAATAGGCCGATTTGATTTCGGGATTGTCCATCAGTTCCTGGCCGGTGCCGTACATGGCAAGCATGCCGTTTTCGACGACATAGCCTCTGTCGATCAACGGCAAAACCGGTCTGGCAAACTGTTCGCTGAGCAGTACCGTAATTCCGGAAGATGCCCTCAGGCGCACGATTGCCTCGAGGACGGCCTGCTGCATCATGGGACTCAGGCCCAGGAGCGGTTCATCCAACAACAGTAATTGGGGTCTGACCACCAGCGCCATGCCGATGGCGAGCATTTGCTGCTCACCGCCGCTCAGGAAGCCGGCTTTGCGTGATCTCAAGTTTTTCAATGCTGGAAACAGTTCAAACACATACTCGATTGTTTCCAGGACCTCTGATCGTTTTTTGAGGTACCCGGCAATTTTCAAATTTTCCAGCACGGAGCTTTCGGGAAATACCGGATGCCGTTCCCGGGACAGAACGATGCCTTTTTTGACGCGATCACTGGGCTTGGTTTCAGTAATATCATCGCCCTGGTAGTAGATATTGCCATAGATGGTGATGCGTTCGCCGCCCCGGCGTTTTTCTTTTATCCGCATATCGATAATCAAACCGGACAGTGAATTCATGAGGGTGGTTTTGCCGGCACTGTTGGAGCCTATCACCCCCACAAATTCACCCGCCTCGACCTCCAGCGACAAATCATTTATCGCCAGGGCATTTTCGAAAAAAACCATTAAATTACGAACCTCCAACATTTGTCCGTACTCCATGCCAGTGATTACTGATAATCCGTAAGCGCGGAAATGAGACGTTGCTTGAAGGCGGGAAGGCTATAAGGCTATATGTCTTGGATGCTTGAAGGCGAGAAAGGGTTTTCCCAACTTTTAGTAAAATGCTTTTTTTCTTCTACCTGGCCAGCCATCATGCCGACAAACATTAGCTATGATCTATCAGCTATGAGCTATAACACGCCTCCCAGCTTCCCAGCCTCCCAGCTTCCCGGCCTCCCAGCCTCCCAGCTTCCTAGCCTCCCAGCTTCCCGGCCTCCATGCTTCCCAGCCTCCCAGCTTCCCGGCCTCTATGCTTCCCAGCCTCCAGGCCTCCCAGCCTCCCAGCTTTTCTCATCCCTCACTTCCCAGATATGCCTTCCTCACCTCATCACTCTCCATAACCTCGGTTGCCCGGCCCTCGGCGATTTTTTTGCCGTAATTGAGTACCAGAACCCGATCGGCAATTCGAAACAGCTCTTTGAGGCGGTGCTCGATCATGATAATGGTTTTGCCCTCCTGGCGGAGCTTCTCGATAATCGGTACAATACCGGCAACTTCGGCCAGGCTGAGGCCGGAGAATAACTCATCCAGCAATATCAGGTCCGGTTGCAAGGCAATCGCTTTGGCCAGCTCGAGACGCTTGAGGTATCCCTGGGGCAGTACGCTGGCACTTTTATACGCCACGAGCGCGTCCCGTTCGAAGCCGACTTCTTCCAGTAGATCCAGGGCCACGGCATCGCGGTCACCGTATTTGCCGCCGACCAGCTGTTTGACCCGGGGCGAATACAGGGGAATGATCATATTCTTATAGGCCGGCAGCTGATAAAAGGGCTTGACCATTTGAAAGGTTCTGGCGATACCCAGGCGAACAATTTTGTAGGGCGCCAGCCCGGTTATGTCCTGATCCCGAAAACTAATTTTACCCTGGGACGGTTTCACAAAACCGGTTATCAAATTGACCGCCGTGGTTTTTCCGGAACCATTGGGCCCGATCAAACCCAACAATTCGCCCGGCATCAGGTCGAAGCTCAAATTGTCTATTGCCCGTACACCGCCAAAATTCTTGCCAACTCCATTGACCCTTAGCAATGGTAACGCCCCCATTACTCCACCTCTACCCATCTTTCAAATTGATGATATTTGCGTTGAATGTAGTGAAAGAGTCCCTCGGGCAGGGCGACGATAAAAACCACCAGAAACAATCCGTAGAACACAATTCTCAATCCACCGATGCCGCGCAGGAGTTCCGACAATGGCACCAGGATAAAGGCACCCAGGGTGGCCCCCGCCAGGGTGCCCGGGCCGCCCACGACCGCCGCCGCGATCGGCAGGATGGAATAATCCAGGGCGAATACCGGCATGCCGACGAACATGTAGACATGGGTCAAAAATGCGCCCGTAAAGGCCCCGATGCAGCTCGCAATGAAAAGAGCCTGGGTTTTGAACCAGTAAATGTTGATGCCGGCATTCATGACCGAGCGGTCATTGTCGTTGATGCCCTTCAAAATGAGCCCGTAATCGGATCCCATCATGCGCCGGAATCCAAAAAGGGCGGCCATTAAAGCCCCCATGATGAGATAGAGCTCGATCCACTTCGATGGCAGTGCCGCGATGCCGCTGAGGCCTTCCGTGCCGCCGAAAATTTTCGTCGCTTCGACGATGCGAACCAGCATCAGCGGAATGATAAGGGTGACCATGGAAAAGTATATACCCCGCAGCCGGAGCACCGGCAGCAGAAAAACGGTGCAGATTACACCTCCGACTACGGTTGCCAGAGGAATGGCCAACAACGGCGGCCAACCCAGGTAGTAATTTATGACGCCTGATGCATAGGCTCCCATGCCGAAAAACAGGGCCTGTCCCAGGGATATCATACCGGTCTGGGCCAGAATGTCCCAGCTGATGGCAAGCAGCGCAAATACCGCCACCGACAGCAGCACTTTCTGCCAGTAGATACCCAGAATCAGAGGCAAAACCAAAAACCCGGCAATCGGTATCAGCCGCGGCGCGGCCAGATACAGCATTTCGCGCCAGGAACTCAAGGCAAAGATATCCCCCGATCTGGCCTTAATCCCCCGATCTATTCTCTCTTTGCGTTTTTCCATTGTTTAGCTATTTGTTGATAGTTGATAGCTCATAGAAAATAGCTCATAGTTAATGGATTATGATCGATTTTTTTTTCACCACGGATTTTCACAGAAGCACACGGATTTATTTTCCGTGAATTTCCGTGTCGTTCCGTGGTGATATTGTTTCCAAATCCGCAATCCAATATCCGCAATCCCCAATCGACTAGATTCTTTCCTCCAATTCCTTTTGTTCGCCGAACAATCCGGAAGGTTTGACGACTAAGACGATCAGGATGGCGGCCAGGCTGACGATCATGGTCCAATGCGAGCTGATGTAAGCATCTGTAAAACGCTCGGCAAATCCAATGATAAAACTGGCCACAATCACGCCGCCGGTGCTGCCCAATCCGCCGATGATGCAGACTGCCAGGGCCTTGATCAGCACTTCATAGCCTTCACCGGGAGAAATGCTGCCCAAAGGAATGATGATTGTGGCGGCGATGGCCGCCAGGGCAGCCCCGAATGACACCGCCAGGGTGGCGATCCAGTCCGAGTCGATGCCCAGGCTGAGGGCCGTGCGTTCGTCCTGGGCAATGCCCCTGAAGGCCAGTCCCAATGGTGTATGGTGTGTAAAGGCCCACAGGGCAATAATCAGGCAGACACCGATTACGACAATCAGGATGCGCTGCATATCGACGTAGGCGCCCAGTATAAAAAAGCTGTGGTCGATAAATACCGGAAGGGTGTACTCGAATCCGACGAAGCCCAGATATCGGAACAATTCGAGTATGGCCAGG
>JASJCE010000451.1 GCA_030066155.1 Desulfobacterales bacterium
GATTTCTGAATTAAGGACCTTCTCAATAAAGCACGAATCAAATCGTGACTCATTATCTATTTCAAGTCCGATTTTTATAAATTACAGCTTGACAAACTAGAACGAAGACCTGTATTTAGCATTAGATGTAAAATTAAAAGTAGACGATGAGCGAAGCGATGATGAATCGGATCAATTCAACGATGAAAAAATCTTATGTGTACTGGTGGTGGCAACCTGGCAGGGAGGGGTGTGCCGGTCAGATGTAAATCACTAGTATAATAGATTCGATAGGACCGTGGGCACCCAAAACCCACGGTCCTTTTTTTTGAAAAAAGGGCGGTGGAATTTTCTTGCCGCCCTTATTGTTTATAAAGAGTGTCTGGCCACAGCCTGCCTTTAAAATTTTAAACGAGGATACAAGACAAGGAGAAAAGCACATGTTAATAGTGATGAATCAAAAAGCGACAGCTGAAGAAATTGACTCGGTGGTGAAGGTTATTGAATCCAAGGGTTATACCGCTCGTGCGATCCCAGGAGGTGAAAGAGTGTCAATAGGCATCTTGCATAACCAGGGGCCTGTAGATGGCTCCCTTTTTCTGGGTTTGCCGGGTGTCAAGGATGTTATTCCTATTACGAAACCTTATAAACTGGTGAGTCGTGAGTTCAAATCAGAAGATACCGTGGTCCCAGTTGGTGAGATATCGATCGGAAATGGTCAGTTCACAATAATTGCTGGCCCCTGTGCGGTGGAAAGCGAGCATCAGGCCTTAACCATTGCCAGACACGTGAAGCAGGCCGGCGCTCAGCTTTTTAGAGGCGGAGCTTTCAAGCCACGGACGTCTCCGTATTCTTTCCACGGGTTGGGAGAGGAGGGCTTAAAAATACTCGCAAAGGTGCGAGACGCAACCGGCCTGCCCATTGTCACGGAGGTGATGGATTGTGAAACTTTTGATTTGGTTGAGGCATATGCGGATGTGATCCAAATTGGGACCCGCAACATGCAAAATTTCAGTCTGCTGAGACGGGCCGGCCGAGCTCAAAAACCCATTCTTATCAAACGCGGTATGGCGGCAACCATCGACGAATGGCTGATGGCAGCGGAATATATTATGGAAGGGGGAAATAATCAGGTAATTTTATGCGAAAGAGGGGTCCGAACCTTTGTCCACCACAGTCGTAACACACTGGATCTTTCTGCGGTCCCAGCGGTCTGCAAGGAAAGTCATCTGCCTATCATTATCGATCCCAGCCACGCAGCCGGACGCCGGGATCAGGTTATTCCTTTGAGCCGCGCAGCGATTGCTGTAGAGGCCCATGGCCTAATGGTGGAAGTTCACAACGCACCGGAAAAAGCCTTAAGTGATGGTGCCCAGTCGCTTTATCCCTATCAGTTTGAGCGCTTGTGCCGGCAGGTTCGATCCATTTTTGGGGTTATTCAGAACGGGAAAAGTAATTTAAAGATCGCCGCATCAGGTTAAAATGTGACTTCCAGACCAACATTGCTCTAAACCATGTGATTTACGAATTGAATCAAGAAAATCGGGGCACAAGAGATACTGGCTCTCAATAAAAGGACCCTGTTAAAAAATAACATCTCAGTAGGGCAAGATATCTGAACGGGCACGACGATTGCTATATCTAAGAGGAAAAGACCTATGGCATTGGAAACACAAAGTCTGAGCATACTGCATGAAGCCTTAGAACATTTGGAAGAAGGATTCAATAATTTACCGGATAGCGACATAGATTTGGATATGTCGGGGTTAAGAACCATCATGTTGGAAGTCGCCGAAAAAATGCGTGACAATTATCCCTACCATCACCCGCTCTATGCTGGACAAATGCTCAAACCGCCACATTCTATTGCGCGCTTGGCGTATATGCTTGCACTGTGGATTAACCCGAACAACCACGCTCTTGATGGCGGACGTGCAAGTTCAGCGATGGAGAAGGAAGCCGTTGCCGGCATTGCAAAGATGTTCGGATGGAAAACTCATTTAGGACATCTGTGTGGGGGCGGCACAATGGCTAATATGGAAGCTTTGTGGGTCGCGGGGCACATTAATTCCGGCAAAAAGATCGTTGCTTCAGAGCAGGCACATTATACCCACAATCGGCTTTCTGAGGTTCTACATCTGCCTTTTCAATCAATCCCCTGCGATAGCAGGGCCAAGATGGATTTGAACGCCCTTGAAGACGTTTTAAAAAAAGGTGACGTCGGCACAGTAGTCGCCACAATGGGAACAACAGCAACAGGATCTGTCGACCCGTTACCCGATATTCTTGACCTGAAGTCCAAATACGGTTTCCGTCTTCATGCTGATGCTGCTTATGGTGGCTATTTTATCCTTGCTGAGAATTTGGATGTCGAAGCCCGGGCGGCCTTCGACCTAATTGGTGAAGTTGACTCGATTGTGATTGATCCTCATAAACATGGGCTTCAGCCTTACGGCTGCGGCTGTGTACTTTTCAAAGATCCATCTGTTGGGAGGTTCTATAAACATGATTCACCATATACATATTTTAGTTCTGCTGAGTTACACCTTGGAGAGATCAGTCTGGAGTGTTCCCGCGCCGGAGCCTCAGCAGTAGCTTTGTGGGCAACCATGCGGATGTTTCCGTTGACACGCAAAGGGAAATTGGCTCGGGGTCTGGAGAGTGGACGTAGGGCTGCCACTGCCCTGTTTGAAAAAATCCAGAGCGATCAACGATTTCTCACCGCATTCCCCCCAGAACTCGATATTGTTATTTGGGCCCCACTGGCAGGAAAAGCCAGCGAGATTTCTATTCGTTCAAAGGAAATATTTCAAGCCGCAGCCAGACAAAATCTCCATCTGGCCGTGGCCACCTTTTCGAAAACAATGCTTAATGAAACCTGGGAAATTGATTATGATCATAATCACGTCACCTGCCTCCGTTCCTGCCTTATGAAAGCCGAACACATCGAGTGGTTAGATCGCATTTGGCAAGTATTGGACGGAGTGATACGGGAAAATTTATAATTATTGACCCATTCCATAGATAGGGGTATTGGAATTTGGCACAAAATCTGTAGTACCTCCAACCTATTTGCATAGCCCTCCTAAATTTTTCCGCCTCAGATATCATTTAGAAACCCAGACAAAATAGCATCTATTTACTGAAGTCCCACGAATATTCCCGCTCGATTTTATTCAGTGAATAAATTGAGAATTGGTTTATGTAATATACAATATTTCAATGGTCTTCTGTGACTGTGGGAGCAAGCACGATTTACACAATTGGGGCTCTTGCAAAATACTGGGGACTTTCGTATGCATTATGCAATCGGACATTTCGTGAATTATGGCAATAAGTGTTCGGTTGCATAATACTAATATTGACCGAGGACTGATTGTAACGATCCTTGGCTCGGATAGATTCTCTGTAAAATATACAATGAGGCTTTCATGGAATTTGATCATAAGCAAGATTGCACCGGAGTAGACTGGAAGGTAGTCTCTGACACATTAAAGCGCGTCGGGATGGGGGGGTGATTCTCATCTGTCTGTTTACAATTCTAAAAGGCGGCTCAAAAATCAACCGCCCTTTAAACGAGAGGGGCAAAAAATTGAATCGGAAAATTACATAATGGTCACGGATTTCTTACATTTTGTATAAATATAAATAATTCCGCTTCTTACCGGCCAATGCAAAATAAAATGATTAAAAAATTTGTCGGAACGCTTGCTGACTTGCGTTACAGTTTTTATATGCTTATTTGATTAGCTATCGAGGTGGATATGTGGATTCAAATGAAAAAGAAGTAATGGTTTAAGTAATTATGTTGTTTCTAAATTTTTGAAGGAGAAAGCCGATGGCCAGCGAAGAAATCAACACCCTTGTCATGAGCCTGGGAAAAGCCAAAATTCCCTCTCCGCTAGCACATGCCGCCGGGGCATCCCGATCGAAATTTATCTCCAATGATGAGGGTATACTCATCAATATTCATAGCGAAGAGCTGGAATACTACCTGTACGAAGGCAAAAAACCGCCATACTTTGAGTTGGCCGGTCCCAGAGAGAAGATCTATTTTGATCCCAGCAAATTGCGTTGCGCTTTGGTAACGTGCGGCGGTCTCTGCCCAGGACTCAATGACATCATTCGCTCCATCGTTCTTGAGTTGTACCATCTTTACGGTGTACGCAATATATTCGGCATCCGCTACGGCTTGGAGGGATTTATTCCCAAATACGGACATCCTATAATGGAGCTAAGCCCTACCTCGGTATCCCACATTTTGGACATGGGCGGGTCAATTTTAGGCTCCTCTCGCGGTCCTCAGGACATCGATGAAATCGTCGATTGCCTGGAGCGTTTGAACATTGGTATTTTATTCATGATCGGCGGCGATGGGACCCTGAACGCAGCCGTTAAAATCGCCGATACCATCCTTGAACGCAACCTCAAGATCAGTGTGATTGGTATTCCAAAGACCATTGACAACGACATATATTTAGTCTCGAGGTCATTTGGTTTTGACACTGCTGTGGAGGTTTCCACCCAGGCTATCATCGGTGCGCACAATGAAGCTTTAGGGTACCCCAATGGTATTGGACTCATTAAACTCATGGGCAGGCACTCCGGCTTTATTGCCGCAACGGCAACTCTGGCACAGGAGGATGTGAATTTTGTCCTGATCCCCGAGGTAGACTTTGATTTGAACGGCCCCGGCGGTTTTTTGAGTGCTTTGGAGGCACGGTTGGCTTCGCGCGGTCATGCTGTGGTCGTTGTGGCTGAAGGCGCAGGCCAACAATTTTTTGAGAATATTGCGGAGGACGAACGGGACGAGTCGGGCAACATTCGCTTAAAAGATATTGGCATATTCATGAAAAAGGCAATTGCCAAACATTTTAATGCCAAAGGAATAAACATTTCCCTTAAATACATCGATCCTAGCTACACGATTCGCAGTTTACCAGCCAATGCCAATGACAGCGTTTTCTGTGGATTTTTAGCGCGCAACGCAGTTCATGCGGGAATGGCCGGAAAAACCAAGCTACTCATCGGAAGTTGGAACAACCACTTCGTGCATGTTCCAATGGAATCCTCTGCCGGCAGACGAAAAAAGGTCAATCCCGACAGCGAGCTTTGGATAGCTGTTCTGGCTGCTACCGGACAAGGACCGTTAAAGAATAATCTTTGATGGCCTTTTTTATGGATTTGGCCACGGGGAATCCATAACGGCCAGCGGCTTTAGGTTTGTATCTTGATTAAACAGAATCTCGCATTCTATAAAGTCAATTCTATTTTTCGATTTCCGTATTCAAAATAAGGGGCTATTTTCATGATTGGTTATGCACAAAAAATTACATCGATCCTGGTGGTGTTTTCTGTGATCCTGAGTTGCGGGGGTTTCCAAACACAAAGCAAGCCTGTCGGTGTGCCGGAGATACGACCGGGGATTTTGGCCGGCTACTTAAAGCCAGAAGCTCTTCCAAATAGCCTGGTACTCCTTCCACCACCTCCTGCCCAAGGCTCGGCTGCTTTCGCACTTGATGAGGAAGTGAGCCGAAAAAGCTTCGCCCTGCGCGGCACACCGCGATGGGAGCTTGCAATTGAAGACGCCAATTTGATGTTCCCAGAGGCAGCAGGTACTTTTTCCTGTGCGTTGGGTGCCCCGATCACGGAACAGCATATGCCACATCTTTACATGCTGCTGCGCCGCAGCCTGGCCGATGCGGGGCTTTCCACCTATGCAGCCAAGAACCATTACCAGCGTGCCCGCCCGTTCATGGTAAATGAGGAGCCAATCTGCACGCCAGACGAGGAAGAACATTTAAGAAAGGACGGCTCCTATCCTTCCGGACATACGGCTTTAGGGTGGGCCTGGGCGCTTATCCTAAGTGAGATTGCCCCCGAGCGGATCGACGCGATCCTCGCCCGGGGCCGGGCCTTCGGTGAAAGCCGCAATATCTGCAACGTGCACTGGCACAGCGATGTGGTCGAAGGTCGCTTCATGGGAGCAGCCGCCGTGGCTCGGCTGCATGGCGATCCTGCATTCCAAGCTG
>JASJCE010000452.1 GCA_030066155.1 Desulfobacterales bacterium
TGTCCACTCACCCGGACGTTGATTTCATTATTTTGACCGGCGGCACCGACACCGGCCTGGCGATTTTAAAGCAGAAGCCGGACGTCCACCTGGCGGCGGAAACCGGCGGAAAAAACGCCACAATTGTAACCACCATGGCCGACCGGGATCAGGCCATCAGCAACGTGATCTACTCTGCCTTTGGCAACTGCGGACAGAAATGTTCGGCAACATCGCTTTTGATTCTCGAACGCGAAGTCTATCAGGATCAGAACTTCAAACGACAGCTGGTGGATGCCGCGCGCAGTTTCGCCACCGGATCGGCCTGGGATTTTTTAAACCGCATGGGGCCCCTGATCCACCCGCCGCGCAACGACCTGGCAAAAGCGCTGTCGGAATTGGAGCCCGGCGAAAAATGGGCCTTAAAACCCGAAAACATTAACGGCAATGCCGGCATGTGGACCCCTGGCATCAAATGGGATGTAAAAGCCGGCAGTTACACTCACATGACGGAATTTTTCGGCCCCTTGCTGGGCGTCATGCAGGCCAAAAGCCTGAAACATGCCGTTGAGTTGGTGAACCAGACGGGCTACGGACTGACATCCGGCATCGAGAGCCTGGACCGTCGCGAACAGAACTACTGGTTGCAGCATGTCAGGGCCGGCAATCTCTATATCAACCGCGGAACCACCGGCGCCATCACCCTGCGCCAGCCCTTCGGCGGGATGGGCAAATCCGCTCTAGGTGCAGGCATCAAAGCCGGAAGCCCCAAATATGTCGCGCAGTTCATGGATTTTCAGGAAAAATCCATGCCGACGGTGGGTCCCCTGCAGCACGCCCACCCGATGCTCAAGCTGGTGCAAAACTGGCAGCGCAAATTGGATTGGGGTGAGTTTGACGGCCTGGAGATGGACATGCACAAAACAATTCGGGCCGTCAAAAGCTACCTGTTCCATTACGAACAGGAATTCGCGCGAGAAATCGATTATTTTCACCTCCGCGGCCAGGATAACATTTTGCGCTATCTTCCGGTCGGTACCGTCGTCGTTCGTTTGCACGAGAATGACAGCCTGTTTGAAACCCTGGCACGCATTGCTGCTGTCAGGATATCGGGCTGCAAGCTCTGGGTCAGCATTCCCAAAAAACTCGACAACCCGGTAACCCGATTTTTGCAGGGAAAAGAGGGTCAGAGACTGATAAATGACGCCCCCGTTTTCCAGGAACCGGATGATCGCTTGATTAAAAGTATATCCAAGGTGGACCGGATTCGCTATGCGGTGCCGGAAAGAGTCCCTCTGGCGGTCTTTGAAGCAGCGGCTCAAACCGGATTTTACATCGCGCGAACACCGGTGATGATGGACGGCAGATTGGAACTGCTGCAATATTTTCAGCAGCAAAGCATCTGCAACAACTACCATCGCTACGGCAACCTGGGAGATCGCGCACTGGAATAAAATTTTAGTCGCTGTTGTTTTATGTTCCTTGCTTATCCGCTTAGCTATCCCATCGTACTTAAAAGCACTCGCCACGCAATTCTGATGAACATCCTTTCGATTTTAGGTTAACCGAACGCCGTTGGGCGCTCCAATCCTTGACATACAACCTGATTTTAGCCATACTCGCCTTCAACTAAACAGAAATTATTAGTCCTTTTTCAAAGTTGCCGGTTTCAGGGCCTACTGGCCGGGATAACAATTATTTCCGATTCGGGCAGATGTAACTGTTGGACGACAAACGCTGATGCTATGAACCCCCGCACGGGGCCGTCGCCCGCAGAGCGAAGACCTAAACCTTTGAACCCGGAACCCAGAATCTCTGAACGCTGAACCTTTTAAACAAGGATACGCGAAATGCCCAATCGTCTGGATGCCCATGTATTTGATCTACCGGTCCAGGAACTGCGTCGCGGATATCGTAGCGACATCTATTTCTGGCGGGAGAAAGTCACCCTTGAGAACCATGACCTGCATCCGGACGTGACCATGCAGGTATTCCAAAAAAAAGAGGCCGTGTTATGCGGCGTAGATGAAGCCGTCGCCGTGTTGAAACTGGCAGCCGGGAGGTATACGGATTATCCCAAGGCCTATAAATTGTTCGATCGGCTGATCGAGCATAAAAGCCAGGCTCGCAAGCACTTTATCCGAAATCAGAAAGAATATCTCAAGGCAATTGAGCAAAAGATGGACATACACAGCCAACTGGATGAGCTCTGGGACAGCGGATTCGAAAAGCTTAAGGTTGAAGCGCTTTATGACGGCGACCGCATCGCTCCCTGGGAAACCGTGATGCACATCACCGGCGACGCCAGCCTGTTTGCCCATCTGGAAACGGTGTATCTGGGCATCCTGGCCCGACGCACCAAGATCGCCAGTAACGTCCGCGGTGTGGTGGATGCGGCCAACGGTAAAATCGTTTTGTATTTCCCGGCCCGCTTCGATCACTGGGCTGTACAGGGCGGCGACGGATATGCCGCCCATATCGGCGGGGCCTCCGGCGTGTCGACCGATGCCCAGGCCCAATGGTGGGGCGCCAAAGCTTCCGGCACCGTCCCTCATGCCCTGATCGCCGCCGTCGGAGGCGACACGGTCAGGGCCATCACCATGTTCGGCGACACCTATCCGGACGTCGATCTGGTGGCCCTGGTGGATTTTGACAACGATAGCGTCGGCACCTCTTTGCAGTGCTGTGAAGCCATGGGGGACCGTCTCTGGGGCGTAAGATTGGATACATCCAATACACTTGTCGACAAATCGATTATTCCCAATATGCAAAATTTCAAGCCCACCGGCGTGACACCTCAACTGGTGGAAATGACCCGCCGGGAGTTGGACAAACACGGTTTTGACCACGTTAAGATAATCGTCTCCGGCGGATTCAACCCGGAGCGCATATACGAATTCGAAAAGCGCCAGGTCCCTGTCGATGCCTACGGTGTCGGCAGCTACCTGATGCGCGGCGTCAACGCCTTCACGGCCGACGTCGTCCTGCTGGCAGGTAAACCCTGCGCTAAAGTCGGCCGGCAATACAGCCCGAATCCGAGGCTGGAGGTGGTGTGAATTTAGGAATTTAGGGATTTAGGGATTTAGGGATTGAAGGTATTTTATCGATCTAATTTTTTAATTTTCGAATTCCTGATTTTCTTAATTCCTCAATCCCTTAATTCTAAATCCCTCAATTAAGGTGTTCTGAAACCCCTGGCGCAGACCTGGTTTTACATGTGCTATGCAGATACGGCATTCTTCCTTCCTAATAGAATGTACCGCATTCCTTTATCCTTAAGCCTTTACCCTCTTACCTGCCCTTCATCAAATAACCAATAACGAATAACAAATAACGTCAACCGCCCCCCCTACAAGGCACAATACTTCTCATAAACGGCATCTGAAAGGTCGTCGATCGTGCTTTCGTGGCAGACGCTGCCCTGGTACAGCAGATAGGCACGGTCGCAGACATGTCTCGCAAAGTTCAAATTTTGTTCGGCCAGCAGAATAGAGACGCCCTCGTCTTTCAGCTTTTGAATCGTGATGGCCAGCTGATCGACGATGACCGGGGCAAGCCCCTCGGAGGGTTCGTCCAGGATGACCGTTTCGGGATTGCCCATCAATGTGCGGGCGATGGTCAGCATCTGCTGTTCGCCGCCGCTCAGCGTCCCCCCTGCCTGGTAACGACGTTCGGCAAGATTCGGAAAAAGTTCGAACAAGCGCTCCGGCGTCCACATTTCGAGTCCCTTCCTGGCCGGCTGTTTGCCGACTTCAAGATTTTCAAGCGTCGTCAGGTTGCTGAAAATCCGCCGGTCTTCAGGCACGTAGCCCAGTCCCAGAACGCAGGTCTTAAATGGCGGCAGTTTTTCGATTGCCAGCCCCTTATAGGTAATACTTCCGCTGGCAGGCGGCACAATTCCGATAATACTTTTGAATGTAGTGGTTTTGCCGGCGCCATTGCGGCCCAGCAGCACGACGACTTCACCCTGACGCATATCAAGCGCTAAATCAAATAAAATCTGGGCCTTGCCGTAGAATGTGTTTAGCCCGCTTACCTTGAGTATGTTCTTATTTGATTGCGGTTCCATTAACCTTTCGCCTTTATCCTTTTACCTTTCATATCGTTCTTTTCCCACTTCCGCATCACTAGCCGCGGCATAGTCCGATCTGTCAGGGGCGACGCCGGGTCCGAATTCCGATTTCCTTTTCGCCCTTTGCTCCATGCACTATGCGCTATGCCCCTTGTGCTATGCCCGACTCCCAAGGTAGATCTCCTGCACCTTTGAATTTTGGCGCACCTCATCCGGTGTGCCTTCGGCCACCAGCTCACCGCGATTGAGAACGATAATCCGATCGGCGTACGTAAACACAACATCCATATCATGCTCGGTGAACAGCACCCCGATGTTTCGCCTCCGCACGATATCTGCCGTCAGCTCCATTAGAGACTGACGCTCGGCAGCCCCCATGCCGGCAGTCGGCTCGTCCATCAACAACAGTTTTGGTCGGTTGGCCAGGGCAACGGCCAGTTCAACCCGTTTAAGATCGCCGTAAGCCAGAACGCCGCAGGCCCGATCGTGCTGGTCTTCGATCCCGACCAGTTTGAGCAATTCCATGGACTCGTCGCTGTATAAACTGCGGACTCTCGTAATCAGGGATTTAGTCCGCCGGTGAAATGACAGGATAGCCATTTTTATATTTTCCAACACCGTCATTGAAGTAAAGGTCGACGTAATTTGAAACGTGCGTCCGACACCCAGACTCCAGACCTGCCAGGGCCGATAACCGTTGATCCTGTGACCCATAACGACAACGCTGCCGTAATCCGGCTTTAGCTGGCCGTTAATCAGGTTGAAGCAGGTCGATTTGCCGGCCCCGTTCGGACCGATCATCGCCAGCAACTGCCCCTCAACCAGATCAAAGCTCAAGTTTTTGACGGCCTCAACACCGCCGAACGATTTGCAAAGCTTTTGTACTTCAAGGACTTTGGCCATGGGTGTTCCCGATACCTAATTTTGGAGAGCTTTTACCAACTCACATTTTTAATACGATCCGGATCAGTTCAGAGAATTGCTTAAAATGAACTAAAGTGTCTAAAATGCCTAAAATTTCGGAGTCGCTATCGCTCCGTCGATTATATAATTTGGAATAAGTTTTGTATCCTTTTTTTAATAGATAGAATGCCTTAATTCGATCCGCCGGAGGCGGACCAATCGTCATTCGAAATACTTCCCGAACCGGCTGTAAATTGAGCCGGCGATTCCCTGGGGAAAGGCCACGACAAGCAGGATAAAAATCAATCCCAATATGAGTTGCCAGAAATCGATCCTTGCGATTTTATCATGCAGCCAGGTAAATGCGGCAGAGCCGACCACCGGTCCGAACAGGGTTTCGACACCGCCCAGCAGCACCATATACAGAAAATCGAATGACCGTGGAATGGCCATCTCATCCGGGAACACACTGCCCTTCGAAAAAACATAGATTCCACCGGCCAAACCGGTAAACGCGCCGGCAACAATAAATGCCAGCCACTGGTGCCGGCGTAGATTGATCCCGATGGAATCCACCCGCAGGGCGGAATCCCGGCAGGCGCGCAATGTATAACCAAAAGGCGTAAAAATAAAAAATCTCAGAATTAGTATCCCGCCGATGCACAGCAGCATGGTCAGATAGTAGAAGACAATTTTATCATCAGCCCACTGCGACGGCCAGATGCTCAATATACCGTCGTCACCGCCCGTAAACTCGCCCCATTGAAATACGACTGACCAGCAGATCTGAGCAAAAGCCAGGGTCAGCATGGCGAAATACACACCGGACAACCGCACACAGAACCAGCCAATGATTACGGCCAGCAATCCGGTCAGCAGCGGCGCCAGTAGTAAAGCCAGCTCCATAGGGGTTTGAGCATAATGGACCGTCAGGGCAGCTGCATATGCGCCGCCCCCGAAAAACGCTGCATGACCGAAAGAAACCATTCCCCCCGGTCCGAACAGGAAATACACGCTCATGGCGGCCAGGGCAAAAATGGCGATTTCAGTCAGCAA
>JASJCE010000453.1 GCA_030066155.1 Desulfobacterales bacterium
GCCGGCGTATTGGGAGCAATTTTTCAGGGAAATACATTCGGGAATCTGTTGTCAGCGGCTTACGGCGGCTATGTCAGCAACAGTGGGATTGAGGCCGTCGACAACCTGTTGACCAAAGGTGGTTTTGAATCCATGCTGTACACCGTGTCGCTGGTGATCTGCGCCATGATGTTCGGCGGGATTATGGAAAAGACCAATCAACTGCGAGTCGTCGTGGCCGTGATCCTGAAAAAAGCCCAATCGACCGGCTCCTTGATTACATCCACCATCCTGACGGCCGTGGCGTCCAACTTAATTCTGTGCGATCAATACATGGCCATCGTGATGACCGGCAAGATGTACGCCCAATCCTATATCGACAAAGACCTGCACCCCAAGAACCTATCCCGCGCCATCGAGGACAGTGCCACGGTAACGGCCAATCTGGTGCCGTGGAATTCGGGTGGTGCGTACCAGGCTGCCACACTGGGCGTGCCGACCATTGCCTATTTGCCATTTAACTTCTTTTGTTGGCTCACGCCGATTGTATCGATGCTCTACGGCTGGTTCAATATTACCATCGATCCAATAGAGGAGGAGGTCGAATCAGACGACGTGGCGGCTGAACGCGGCGCCGCATAACAAATTGACGGGCTATCGTTTGCAACCGTCCAAGACCAAACCTTAAAGGAGATATGGACATGTTTAAGACGATCTGCTTTAAAATGATAATGATATTGATGCTGTCCGTGCTATGGCTGGTGCTAGGGCATACGCCGGCGCTGGCCGTAGACGTGGAATTGTCCAAAGACTCGACCTTAGAAGGTATTATACGGCGTGGTGAACTGCGCATTGGTTTGGAAGCGGGTTATATGCCTTTTGAGATGATCGACAAACGCAGCGGACTGCGACAGAAGAGGATCCGCCACGGCGGATTTCGGCGCAAGGGCCGCCAACTCAGCTTGATCGGCTTTGACATCGATATCGGGATTGAGATGGCCAAAGCCTTAGGGGTCAAACCGGTATTCATTGACACCCTGTGGCCCAGCATCATCCCGGCTTTGAAATTGGGCCGCTTTGACATTATTTTCGGCGGAATGTCTGTCACCGAGACGCGCAAAACCCAGGTCGATTTTGCCAATCCCTTCATGACAGTGGGCCAAACCGTGCTGCTCAATGCCAAGCATAAGAATACCGTTAAATCTTACGAGGATCTGAATGATGCCAAGTTCGTCGTCGTATCCAAACCCGGCACCACGGGTGAGGAGGCCGTGCAGCGCCTGGTTTCAAAAGCCACATACGAAACTGCCGATACCGAAGTTGAGGGTGCCATGCGGGTGCTCAAGGGCACAGCGGACGCTTTTGTCTATGACTTGCCGTTTAACGCCGTGTTTATTGCCATGCACCCATCGGATCAGCTGATCTTCCTGGATAAGCCCTTTACCAAAGAACCCATTGCCTGGGCGATTCGCAAAAACGATCCGGATTTCCTCAAATTTCTCAACAGCTTCCTGGAAGAGATCAAAAAGGATGGCCGGTTCGATAAAATTTACAAAAAGTGGTTTATCAATACCGACTGGTTTAAACATGCCAGGTAACCCCGGGAGGGGTATTGGAGTATTGGAGTAATGGAGTAGTCCGAATGCGGATTGCGGAAAAAGATGGATTTTTTATCATATACACCTGTCTTAAATATCAACTCCAAAATCTGAAATCTGAAATCCGAAATGTGGATACTCCAGCACTCCAGCATTTTTATTCTTTGCGGCCCGGAGTCTGATCATATGAGAAACGGCAGAAAAATATCGGTGAAGCCTGCATCCATTTGATATACAATATTACGGATTTTTATTTCCCCAAAGAAGCGAACTCCGCGAACCGGTCAACCGGGCTTTATTGAAGCTGCATACAACCGGTCAGTACAAGAAAATTTTCAACAAATGGTTTGGGTCATATTAACCGTTAATCCGAGCAGGACCAGTAAATATCCGGCCTTAGAGGAATTAAAGAGGTAGTTACTGTGACCAACTGTGTTCAGGTTTCAGGTGTCAGTGTTCAGGTTTCAGCCCAGCCGCCAGCCAAACGAACGGCCGGTCAAATCGAAAAAAGAAACTGATGAACGTCCAACACCCGCCTGCCACGCATAATGTATTTGGTGTGTGCTAGCATCGGCCTAAATATAGTGTCGTTCGGCTGGTATCACACCACTATATAGGCATTGCGGGCAGGTCGAACGTCCAACGTCCAACGTCGAATAATGATTCCGGTCATATTTAAAAAGATCGAGCACAGCCTCCGGCTCGTAGGGGTTGTAGCGCCTACGCCTCGGAGAGCGATTCCGCACTTCATCATTCGATATTTCGTGTTCGACCTGCCCGCAATGCCTTAACCTTCGTTTGGGGCATAATAAGCCTCTGGTTGATAAGTCAGCAGTTGCGTTTACCCAACGCCGTATGCATGGCAGGCGGGTATTCTGCCGTTCTCTTTTTATTTCAGTGAAGTTTCATACGAGGATTTCGTAATCCGCTTTCCTGAAACCTGACACCCGAAACCTTAAGTATTCTCATGCGCATTTTAAATTATTGCTATACAGGGTTCACGCTTTTCTTCTCATACATCAGAGCTTCCCTCAGTCTAAGGGGGTCCATTGTTCTGGCAATACTGTCAGGGAGCTCCACTGGAATGCTGATATTTGGTGTTGAGCCCCTTTGCATGGCCGCCAGTGACACGCTGCAGATAGCTGTCGTCGGCCCCCTGTCCGGGAAAGACCAACAAGCTGGTCAAGCCATGCTGAACGGGGTGAAACTGTATGTGGATGAAATCAACGGGAGTGGGGGCATTAGTGGCAGGAGACTTGAAGTCATTGCGTACGACGATCAAAATAATAAGGAGATGGCTCGAAAAAGGGCCCTGGAAATTGCCAAAGACAGCAACACCTTGATTGTAATCGGGCATTATTACAGCTCGATATCTTTGGAGGGCGGTAG
Organism: Desulfobacterales bacterium; assembly: GCA_030066155.1. GTDB lineage: Bacteria > Desulfobacterota > Desulfobacteria > Desulfobacterales > JAFDCJ01 > JAFDCJ01. The sequence goes on from JASJCE010000453.1 coordinate 2,967, forward strand.
GATCTATAAGGAGTATGGCATCCCGGCAGTAACGGCAAGTGCAACGGCTCCGGAGGTGACCGAGGAAAACGATTGGTACTTTCGCGTTGTTCCGGATACCCATCTTCAGGGAAAATTCTCCGCCCTTTACATGAAAAATATTCTCGAACAAGAAGCGGTAAATATCGTTTTCGAACAGGATGCATACGGCACGGCCCTCCAACGTTCCTTTAAGCTAGCCGCTCTGGATACAGGTCTTCGGATCAAAAAAATTTGGAGCATTAATTCGGAAATCGATGATGTGGACCGGAAATTCGATGTGATTACCCATGAGTTGCAGCGTGATCCAAAACCAGGGGCGCTGTTTGTAGCGCTGCAGGACCATGAAGCCGCCAAGCTGGTCAGATCGATTCGAGATACCGGCATCGACTTTACCATTATGGGCGGAGATGCCATCGGATCAAAGTCTTTCCTAAGGCAATTTGCAAAAATTCCTTCGGAAAAAAGAGGACCCGGACATTATACGGATGGTATTTACGCGGCTACATTTTTTATCAGCGATATCAGCAACCGCAGAGCACGGCAATTCAATAGAGCATTTACGCGGCGCTTTGGCAAGGAACCCGATGACATGGTTGCCACGCATTATGATGCGGCGGCAATAGCCATTAACGCTATCAGGAAGGCAAAAATCGAAATCGATGTGGGGCAAAGCCGGAAGAATATCCGCAATCAGTTGGGTAGTTTCAGATACATTGAAACCGCACACAAGGGAATTACCGGACGTATTTTTTTTGACGAACACGGTAATGTCGTCAAACCGTTCCCTATCGGTGTATACTCCCACGGCAGGTTTATCTCGGCACCCATTCAGTTTGGACCGATAGTCAATCTGGAGGCAATCGTCGATTTGCGACAGGAACTTGAAGAGGGGAATGTCATCCCCTTTGGTGACCGCTTTGTGTATCGGACCATGGTGATCTATACGGGGATAGACATCAACAAAATCAGTAACATCGATCCGAGAAATGAATCGTTTACAGCGGATTTCTACTTATGGTTCAGACACCAGGGATACCTCGACTACAGCAAAATAGAATTCTTGAATGCATTAGAGGATTTACGCCTGAAAGATGAACCGATAATGGAAATGACTGACCAGAATATTGCTTACAGGGCATATCGTATCAAAGGTGATTTTAAGGAGGCGTTTAATTTTCACGACTATCCGTTTGACTCGCAAACCTTGAGTATCCGCTTTAGACATAAAAAATTCAACAGTGAACGCCTTGTATTCGTTACCGACGATATCGGGATGCAACGATACAGCGGCAGAACACCGGCAGAGCGTTTAAAGCAGTATTTAGGCCTCAGCGAAGAGGCGCCATGGCAACTGCAGGACATCCTGGTGTTTGCGGATATCGGTGCTGCTGATTCAACCCTCGGCAACCCGGGCATGTTCCATGCAAAAGCGGATACAGCCATAACTTACTCCCGGTTTAATGTCGTTACGGAAATAGAAAGAAATGCCAAAAGCTACGTGCTGAAGAACTTGATCTCTTTGTTTATTGTCATCTTGCTCGGGTACATCATGCTCTTTGTACCGCCTGAAGGCCCACCATTTGTTGCACGAATGAGTCTCGGCGTGATAGCCCTGCTGACCGCGGTCTTCCTGAGATTGGAAGCAGCCGGCCAGTTACCGAATATCGGGTATCTGGTCGCCCTGGATTACATGTATTTTGCGGTCTACGTTCTCATCCTCTCGGGGATTGTCATAACCGTGGCAAAGCATAGAGCCCTTCGCAAGGGGAAAAATTTGCTGGCAAAGCGACTCGACTATTTCGGACGGTTGTTTCAACCGGTATATATCGTAACTGGGATCGGAATTTTCGCATATCTATATTAGGTGCAACCTAATGAAGATGTGCAACCAAAAAATCGCGGAATCTCCATAACAGTTGCCGTTTTTATTATTCGGTTATAAATCTATTCTTTGAATGCTCTCCAATTGGAGTGAGTATTTGTAGGTATTATCAAACAGTCAAAATTGAAAAATAAATTGTGTATTGATAGCCGACATATACACTTCTCGAGCACGTCAAAAATTATGGATTGGGATGGCGAATATATACTTTCCGTGTCACCACATTATTGTAGATAGGCAGAAGCAATTTAACAATTGTCGGTTTGTAGATATTGAATATTTATCTGCATTTTTTCTGAATTTTCAACGACGTGAGACATCTCTGGTTTAAGGTAAGCATTGGATCTGGAGGAAATAAAAATGTGCCCAGATTTTGCCCATCAGGGTCAAATATCTCCAATCGATATCCTTTACTTCTTGGCACAAGGCAAGTCAAGGGATAAAATCAATCCATTTCAAGCATTGTGTACTTTGTTTTCATTTTGTAGTTGGGACAACCTAGAAGATAACCTCCATGCTAAACGGCTTTAGGACATCTCCTCAAGCAATGATTTCGCGGCTATCAGATCTGGTGTACCAAAACCTTCTTCAAACCAGCTATAGATTTTGCTTAAAAGCTCGAAGGCCTCTGCCTTCTTGCCTTGGCTTTGCCATAATCGGCTCAGAGACATGGCTGCTCGCAGTTCCAAGGATTTTGCGTCCTGTTGTTGAGCAAGCTTAATTGCCCGAAGAAATAAGGTTTCCGCCTCATTAAAATCTGCCGCTTCTCGCATCTTGTCTTTTACCCCCTGCATCAGCAATTGGCCTTTAACCCTCAGCATTTCGGCTATATAATAGCGCTCACCTTTATTCTTGTCAGCTAAAGTTTGTGCATCGGCGAGGACGGCAAGCCCATTCTCTACCTGCCCCACTTTTCCATATAAATCGGCAAGAGCAACCATCCATTGCACCACGAGTGCTTTTGCTCCCGTAGCCCGGTAGGCGGCCAATCCTTTACGCAGCTGGGAAATTCCCTCCTTTAGCCGGCCTTGTTCAGCCAATGCCCACCCAAGCATTATCGTGTCAAACGCGATAAAAAACACAAAATCCTCTTCGGCAGCGATCGCCATAGCGGCCTCTGCATGTTCGAGGGTCGCATCGCCTTCCTGGCGAAACAAGTGAAGCCAACTTGCAAAGTGATGAGCAGCGCTCAGGCTAAACGGATGGG
>JASJCE010000454.1 GCA_030066155.1 Desulfobacterales bacterium
AGCCAGCCCATTTGCCGTCCCCCGGTCAATCCATTGTAAAAATTAACGACGGCTTCCTGATTTTGCGGAAACCATCCCCGGGGCAGCAACGGATACAGGACTTCCTGCCATCGATTTTCAACCGTCGCAAAATGAAAGGGGGCTGTCAGATTGATGAAAAAAGTTCGTGCCAGTCCGGTCCAGGCGATCCCCGACAACAGGACCATCAGAGACCACGATACCAGCAATTCTTTCCCGGTCAATAGATTGCGGCTTTTGAAAATGGTGTGAACAACCGCCGTGATGATCATCAACCACATCAAGAAATAAAATGGTGCCAGTGGGAAATGCCCTCCCCCCAGTGGCGTACCCTGCCGGTAGGCATTGTTAAACGGGGTAATCAGACATATCCCCAGGGCAAACGCCGCACCCAACAGAACTGCGCGCATCCGGATCCGGCTGCCGGACCCGGCTCCGTCAGCTTTTGGCTTCAATTCTTCTTTCATGGATGTTCGTGGGTCTTCAGTGTCCATAGGATAAGAAGGTTTCAGGTTTTGGGTTTCGGGTGTCGGGTGTCAGCCTAGCCCCTGGTAGTGAAGCGGCTATAATGATCGAAAACTAAACTTACGAACGTCCAACACCCGCCTGCCATGCATTGTAGTTTTAGTTGGTTTTAAGATTGTCATACAAATAAGCCCGTAAAATTGAAATCTACAACTTTCAAGGCATTGCGGGCAGGTCGAACGTTCAACGTCCAACGTCGAATAATGAATTCCATCGATTTAAAAAAGCCACACGGCGTCTGGGTTGCTCCGGCGAATTCATCCCTGAGTATTCGACCCGACTGCCGTTTGACAAGCTCTGCTGCGAGAATGTCGAATGGAGCTTCTTGCAGACTATGATTCGTTTGTCATATAAGATCGACAAAGCGCAGCGTTATCCACATTGGACGTTCGATGTTGGACGTTGGATGTTCGACGTTCGAATTAATCTCGGCTCTATCGGCCTAAGGTGCTATACCAGTTATTAAGTTTTTACCACAGCGCCCTTCTCCGCCTCTAACAGCATCTCTTCATATTGCAGTTTGGTCTGATCGTCAAATGAGCGCCAAATCAACAGTTGTTTTCGAATATCATGCAGAAAGGACTTGTTTATGCGGTGCCAGGCATTGGCTTCGCCGGACTCCCGTTCCAACCGCATTTGTATTTCGAGAAATCCGGCTTCGGTTTCAGCCGGCCTGAATATGAACGCGACCTGCTGCATGATGCCGAAATCAAAAGGCGCCAGCCAGACGCGGCTCTCGATCTGAAGACACCGGTCAAATTCGCATTTTCCATCTTTACATTTGTCCGGTTCCTGTTTCAAGCCCGGGGGCGTTTCACATATAAAACCGAAACGAATATCGGCGGTTGAGAACATGCCGTGGGACACTTCACGGTGGCCCTCGACGTATTCGTATAAAAATCCGCCGATGCTGCGATGCTCCTGGTGAGTCATCAAAAATGGAAGGGTCAAGTCAATCTGATTGTCCCTGGCATCGGGCAATGTCCAGGACCGATTGATATCGGGCATGGCAATTTCGCCGGCCACTTTAGAGGGATAGATCACCGAAATCAACACAACCACAATAACCAGAACCATGGCCGCAACACCGGCCATAGATGAGTAGTTCACGGTTATGCCGGACCACAGCGCCGTTTCAGCAAACAATTTGGCTGAGGTTTGAGCCAGCAGGTACCCGAACACGACGCTCAAGACAGCAAAGGCCATGGCTTCGGCGATGAAGAGAAACGACACATGCGATGGCGCCAATCCGACCGAAGTGTATATCCCAATCTCCCGCTTGCGCTCATACACACTGCCAATCATCGTGTTCAGAACAATAAAAATCGATATAATCAGGGGTATAATGATATTGGGAACTCCGCTGTAACTCATGGTGTCACTGGCATGATACAGAAAGGTGCCTTCGGGTTCACCGCTGAACAGCGACAGGCCGAATCGATCAATCAAATTCCGGGCCGTATCCTGGGTCGATTCCTGGAAAAGGGGCTGAATGGCGACCGCTTTGAGATGCCCGCCGGCTGCCAGCAGAAACTTATAGGGCACGATGACGGTCAGGTCTCCGGCAATGTGTTGATAGCGACTTTGAAATTCACGGACTTCATCTCCCGATTCAAGGGCCTCTTCCTCAACCTCACTCAACTCGGAGGACATTTCCCGCGGGAAGGTTACCGGCGTCAGTGGCTCTCCATCTAAATCGATACGCTCCTGATAATTCTTGCCGGAAAATATTCCGACCACCTTAAACGGCATTCCCCACAAAGAAACGGTATGATTCAACGGGCGGCTGAAGTCAATTTGCAGTTGTTCGGCCATCCGTTCGGATAGGAGCACGGCTTGCCGCTCACCGGGCAGCAACCAGCGCCCCGCTGTGATAACCTGATCGAGGCCGGAGACCTTTGGCTCATCAGCGGAAAGCCCCACCATGCCCTGAGCTTCGTAGACCCGGTCACCGGAGAAAACCGGTATGCGGGTTGATCGCGTGCGGTCCTCGTCTTCCAGCCACACCCGGGGAACGGCGATCGCGTTACCCCCGAAGGAGTTGGCAACCCGGCCGAAAGCTTCCGGCGGAAGGCTCCGCCAGTTGACATTCTTCAGAAGAAAGCCCTGGTAGGGGGCGGTGCTGTCATACAGGACCCGGGCATGACGTCGCATGGACTTTGCGGAAGTAAAGCTCATTATCGTAAATGTCAGAATTACCAGCGTGGCACAGGTCAGGGCCGTACGCAGGCGCCGGCGTCTTAAGTTACTGACGCCCAACAGAAATGCGGCTACAAAGGCCTTCCAGCGGCCGATTTCACCGGACTGCACCAGCTGTGCCCGGGTTTGAAGCAGCGTCATCTCCTCCTCGAAACGGAAGAAAATGATCAGCGTAACGATTAACGATAGTCCCATAATAAAAAACGCCAGTATGACGACCATCGGGCTGTAGGCCAGCCGGAACGCGGGATGCACGTTGTAGATGATCACGATCAGCAGCATCAGGATGACGCTGAAGGCGATGATGCGCTTGTAGATATTGGCATAGGAAAAAAGCAGGCGCTCCAGACAGAAAGCAAACGGAACAAAGAGCGCAATATAAAACAGGACGCCGTACAGAACATCTTTTTGGGTCTTTTCCACGTCATCGTAAACCCGGCTGGATAAGGCCCATGAGCGCGAAGCGGCTTCGAAATACCGGTCGTACTCCTGGTTGGCCAGAGCAGTTTGGGCGCTGGTCAGCAATTTTTGGCCCGATTGCTGGAGATTGCGGATGCGCTCGTTGAATATGCCACGTTTTTCCAGATTGGTAACCCGGGGCGTCAGCAGCCGCCACATGTCCTGGGCGACCCTCAATTCGGTGTGATGCAGAATCGGCCACTGCTCCACCATATACCCTTCGCCCAGCGGATTTTCGTCAGTTGCATTCAGCAGGATCAATTTTTTGCGCAGGACACTATCCGAAAGCGTCATTTTTAACGGGGTACCGGTTTCCAAAAAGATCGTCGTAATATTGGACGCATTGCGGTAATAGGAAATCCAGGTGTCGAGTCGACTGAAGAAATACCGCAGCGGATCGGCTTCGCGCCGGCCATCGATTATTTTACCTTTATGCAGATAGCGGAATGAGCGCGGCTCCAGGAGATTGAACAGCGTGATGCCGTTGCTGGCAAACATAATCAAATCGGTTTCCATGTGGCGCCGAAACATTTTAACCCGGTAAGCGGTTTTGCCGGTCTGTTTTTTGTCGATCGTCCATTTGATGTTTCCGCTTGCATTATCGAATTTATATCCTTCAAAGATGACCTTGTGATAGCTGTGTTTCTTATCGGCCAGTCCTCGCAGGTGGAATTTGCCCATGTGATCCACAATCGTATAATAGCGGGCCGGGCCCTGGTAGCACAGCAAGACGGTTCCCGGCGCCGGCTGGTCGGCAAACAATTCACCATGCCGCAGAAATTTGGCATTGCCGTTGATCTCACCGACGCCGTTGCGGGGCATTATCCCCTCATGTAATTTGGGTGCTCGGGCTAAATGCCGGATAAGTCCGGCCACGATGGCCCCCTGACGCCAGGCAAACTGATAATCGACCGTTTCATGGGTGTCCGTCGGCGTGCCCCAGGCCGAGCGGGAATCGTTGGTGGTGACGAACGTCAGGCCGTGGTATCCGGCCAGAGCGGTAACCTCGCCGCCCAGGGGCGGACGGTCCAGAAAATAGCTTTGCCAGGAGCGGCGGCGGCTGGGGCGCAGCGTATCCTTGTAAACACCCTCCAGGCCGAGCCCATCCTCCACTTCCCGAGCGCCCTGACGCAAGACCTCGTCCAGCAGGGAATACGCCGCCGTGCGCTTGATTCTGGGACGAAAGGGATACTGCCAGCCATAATTGAAGGCGCCGAAGCCGTCCCCGTGGCTGGATAGATGGAGCGATACCGCCGCATCCAGATCATAAATTTTGGCATGGCCCCGGAACTCCCTGGCACTGTCAAGCAGGGCGCGCTGGCTTTCGGCATCATTGAGAATCGAACGCTGCAGCTCGATCGCCTGGGGAACAAGACGGGTAAGGGTCTTCAACTCATCGGCTGACAAATTCACATAAGCCGGCATCCAGACCAGGCGCCGCAATATCAGCCGTTCATCGGCCAGTCGTTTAATGGCAGTTTGCGTAGCGGATGACTTCTCCTGTAACCGCAGACGCATCAGGCTTCGCGATACCCGATCGGACTCGGTTTTAACCTGTTCTTCAAGCGCCTGCTTAGCCAGGGAGCGCCGTTCCTCATCGGCCGGATCATCGGTAATAGTGGCGTCGAATGCAATATTCTCGAGCGCATCGATGGTCTTGCGGGTCTTTTTAACCAGAGCCTTCAACTCCCGCTTCATTTTGCGCTGAATTAAGGAGCGTGTCGTAAAACTCCAGACCAGTTCCCGCAAACCGGCCAGTGCCTGGGCATGGCCGCTGGTGGCCACTAAAATTACCGTTCGCTGGGGTGGGTTTGCCATTAGATGCTGGGCGAGGTAAAGCAGGGTGGCCGCCCCGCAAGCTTCATCCGCCCCGGGCGATAGACCGGCAACCCAGGATGTGCTGTCATAGAACGCTTCAACCAGAATGGACTGCTCCTTGAGTTCGGGATCACTGCCTGGAATGATACCATAAACATTCTCGGCAATCATCTTTTCCCATTTGATGTCCGATGTCAGAACGACCGTCTCCGCAAGCAGCCCGGCCGGTCTGGTTTCAAAGTCATGGAACAGTTCCTGAACCTGATCGAGAGACATCCAGAAGCGTGGGAACTGAATTGGAGATAGTTCATATTTTTCTTCGAAGAGGATCTTGGGAGAATCCCCCCGGTCCAGGTAGATCAGGGCTTTGGCGCCCAGATCGGCGGCATACATCCAATTTTTGCCGGATTCGAGTTCCATCAGGATGATGGAACCCTCAATGACCCTGCCGTTCAGGTCGTGGAAATCACCGTTACCGACGTAAACCAGCGGCGCTTTGATGCCGGGCGACGGAATGGTCTGGGGCGTGACGGCATTGCTTCGAAGCGGCCGGATCGCGAGGTTTAGACCCCGCTCCGGAATGGCCAAGATGCTATTTTTGGCACTGATGTTCGCGACTTCAAACTGGTGTGAACCAACGGTTTCGATCCCCAGGGAATTGAAGCGCTCCTTAATGTAAGCCGCGGCTGCGGCATTACCGGGGCTCCCGGTGCTGCGGTCGTCCAGTGCGGACAGGTTTCGGATATCGGTCACAAAGGTTTCGGCGGTGATATCCGAATTGGAAGCCGATCCGCTGGTGCTCCAGACACAGGCCAGGAAAATAGCCATTGCCATGGCCAGTATTTTTTTGGCAGAGATCCGGGGCGGGGCGGTGAATGCTGAATGGTGGATACCGGTTTCTGGATGCTGGTTACTTGATGCTGGATACTCGATACTGGATGCTCGATACTGGATGCTGGATACTCGATGCTGGATACTGGATACTCGATGCCGGATGCTGGATGCTCGATGCTGGATACTGGATACTCGATGCCGGATGCTGGAT
>JASJCE010000455.1 GCA_030066155.1 Desulfobacterales bacterium
GAGTAACACCCAGTTGCCTGAAGATACTCGCATTGTCAAACGCGCGCCAGACCTCAATAATTTTTCCGTCTTTGAACCGGCTCATGGTCAAGCCCGGAGAGATCAACTTTCTGCCATTCCGTATAAATATTCCTTCAAAGGTGGAACGAACGGCGACCATCTCCCCTTCTGCAATGACGTCCTGAATCGTTATTTTCACATCTCGGTACATATTGGTGATCATTCGAATTCGTCGTTTGGCCATTTCTAATTCCGTGATGGTTTCTTCATTGTCATGCAGAACGGCGTTTTCAGCAACAATCTCATCAAAAACAGCCATGTTTCCTTTATGATAGATTTCATCTATCAGACGCCGGATGGCCGCCTTATTCTGCTCTTCAACCGAATCGGCATCCACACCTGAGACCAAAACACAACTGGCAACCATGCAGAGCAGTAAATCAAAACCCATTTTAAACCATAATTTATGATCGTTATTTTTTCTCACTTTTCCCCCTTGAACGCTGGTAGCCTTGAGCAAATAACAGGAAATTCAGTCAATCAAAAGACAGACTTTCAGCGGCTCGAATCTCATCCTCCAGGCTGCAACCTGCCCATCCGCCGGCCGCAACAAATACATATTTATCTTCTCTCTGCGCTACAACCACGACCAGGTTTATCGGCCAGCTATCGTTTCTGTATTTGATATCGATTCGATAAGCCGGTACATTTCCTTCAAGAGAAATCTCTTTATTTGAAATCATTTTCACGCCGCTGATGTCAGGGGCGAAATCTGACAATTTCGGCACAAAATACTTAGGACCAAAATCTTTCAATTCGATATTACCTTCAACATCTGCCACGTATGCCTCAACCCGGTCTCGATCCAATGTTTCCATGGCCATAACTTGATAAGCAAGCTTTGGCTCCAGATCTATTTTGGTGCTGCCGGCCGGATAGGTCAATTTAAAGCACGGCGTTGCCGATCTAGTGAATATGCCGTCCAGAGCCATACCCTCTTCCTTCGTTTTCCAGACATAAGGCATGGATACAGCACCTTCCCTGACATACGAAGTCAGGCGGGTCATTTGTTCCAGATTTTCAGGCAATGGTGTTTCAGATATCGCCGCAGGAAGGATGTATTTATTCAATAGATTTTCAGGGACAAAAAAATCAGCCCCTTTGAGACTACTGGTAAACACCACCACCATGTTTTGTGTAGGCAGCACATAAATAAACTGGCCTCTATGCCCAACAGCCGCGTAAAACTTATCATATGATACCCACCATTGATACCCATACCCATCGTAAAGCGTGGCGTTTATCTGTTTACCGGTGGAGTCCGCAACCCATTTCTTTGAGATAACCTGCCGACCATCCCACTGGCCATTGTTTAAATAGAGCCAACCAATTTTGGCCATATCATGCGGATTCAGCCACATCCCGCCGTACCCGGCACTGACGCCGTTCGGCGAAGCGACCCAAGTTACATCTGTTATCCCAAGATTCTGAAAAAGATGTTGCTTAATAAAATCAACGGTCTTTTTTTTGGTGGCCTTCTGAATAATCGCGGAAAGCAGAAACGTTACGCAGTTGCTGTATTCGAATCGGGTCCCGGGCTTTTCCATCATAGGACGATCGAGCACGTACTGCACCCAATCCTCCTGCTGGACCATTTCATTCAAGCCCTTCCAGCGGTAAAGATATGAGTCTTCTGTTTTCAGGCCTGAGGCCATGGTCAATAAATTCCTCAGGGTAATGGCCTTTTTGTCCGCATTCACATTCGCAAATTGCTTTTCAGGAAAAATATCAAGAACGGGTTGGTTTATATTCTTGATGTAACCCTGGTCCATAGCTATTCCAAATGCAGCGGAGGTGATGCTTTTTGTACAGGAATGAATGATATGTTTAGCATCTTTCTTAAACGGATAGAAATAGGCATCCAGAACAATGTAGCCGTTTCGAACAATTGTTATGCTGTCGATTTTGTATTTCTCCTCAAGCGTTTTCTCCATCATGTTCGCAAGCTTTTCTGAGTCCATGCCCTGTTTTTCAGGGGTTGAAGTTCGCCATCCAGCAGTCGGCCAGTAGTCGGAAGCATAAGATGAAGCAACAAACATTAAAAACATTGCGCAAAAAAAGAAAATCTGAAAACCAACATTCTTTCTATCAAGTAATGTTTTCATAATATCCTCTGCAACTACCGACTGGTTCCGGGTTCAACGTTCAAAGGTCTTATGATGCAATATTTAAAACACAATTATGACATAGCCGCAAAAAGGCGCGAAAAGCACAAAAGAATATTGTCACTAGGCATAGTTTTAATTTGTACGAAATTGTAACGCTCACCCCAATTCCAGTTTTCAACCGGGAGCTCTGAATTTTGCACGAGTTTGATGCCATGGATCGCTACCCTATTTGCGATATTCAATACTGGCTAATTAATGGATAGAATTCAACATAGATCATAGCTTTCTTCGAGTTATGGCATTCACCATTAAAATGAGACATCTAAGCCGAAGGCGCCCATGTAGATTTATATTTGTGCGGCGTTACCTCCAATCGATTTCCGGCCTTTAGTCGTATTTCAGGTGAGTAGTTGGTCCCCCATTTCGAAGTATATAGAACCCCTATTTGCTCACCACCGGGAGCATAAAGATTGTATCCAAAGGGTCGTCCAGGGTTTCTCATGGCTTCAACCAAATCTATCAGCTTTTCGCCACGCGGCTGGAATTTTTGCCAATCCGTAACGAATCCCCAACCTGACTTTTTAACCAGGTTATATTCTTTACTGATTCCGACGATGGCTTCGGGTGATTTAATATATCCGGTGTAATAATAATTGTAATCCGATACATAATCGTGGGTTTCAAACATGGCTCTGATTTCCGGATCCAGTTCGAAACTGCCATAAGTTTTCGTCCAATTTGAGGCACACCCCTGAATTAAAAGACAAGAAAGCAATGTAAAAAAGGCGGAAATTGAAATGTGTTTCATGACAACCTCCTTTATTCTTAAAATTATTGATTGCAAGTTTTAACCGTTGTGCCTTCTGCGTCTTTGTGTGGCCGTATCAAAGATTTCTCAATTCAAAGGATTCGTATTTTGCCATCGCGTGCTTTTAGTTTTTAGCGCTTCTTCGCCAATCGAATTTTGCGGCAAGGGTGTCCCGGATTTTACTGCGGGGATGATATATGTGCTCAGAAAATCAACTGGAATTAAAAAATCTTTCGGGCTCAGTCTGCCGGTGAATACCGCTACCACGTTCTTTTTCGGCACGACTATGATAAATTGTCCCTTATTGCCGGCAGCAGTGTAGATACCGGGGCCGGCACTCCACCAGTGATAACCGTATCCGGGCAGCAGCGTTGTATTGATAAAAGGGCGGGTTGATGCCTTTATCCATTGCGATGAGATGATTTGCTCGCCATCCCATAAGCCATGGTTCAAATATAGATAGCCGATCTTAGCCATATCATGCGGCCGCATCAACATCTGACCATAACCCAGGGTTATTCCCTGGGGGTTTGCCGGCCAGCCAACTTCGGACACACCCAGTGGACCAAACAGATTTTTTTCGGCAAATGACAATGCCTGCATACCCGTTTGTTCCTGCAAAATGGCTGAGAGCAGAAATGGGGCGCCATTACAATACTGGTATCGAGTACCGGGTGCCCCCGCCATGGGCAAATCAATGATAAATTGCACCCAGTCAGCGCTCATTCGCCAGTCCGCGGGGATTATCATATCCATCATACCACTTTGCAAGTACAAAAATGGATCGCTGCATTTTAAACCAGTTGTCATGGTCAATAAATTCTCAATAGTTATGGCCTTCTTAGCGGCATCAAGGTTTTTGGCAACCCGCCGAGGAAAAAAATCCAATACCGGCTGATTCACGTCTTTTAGGTATCTTTTATCAATCGCGATGCCAACCAGTGCCGAAGTGATGCTCTGCGTGCATGCATCGATGTGATGGGCAACTTCCGAATCATAAGGATAACCGTAAGCGTCCAGCAGGATATAACCGTTGCGAATGACCAATACACTGTGGATTTCAATGTCTTTTTCCCATATTTCATTCAACATTTCTGCCAACAGGTTGGAGTCCATTCCCTGGCTTTCGGGAGATGCGGTTCTCCAACCGTTGGTTGGCCAGTAGTCCGGTTTTTTATCGGCTGCCGATCCAGAATTGCACCACAATCCAAGGATCAAAACAAATATGGAGAGTGGAAAAAAAATTGTCTTCATTTCACCTACACCTCCAGTTCTCTGAATTAAACCCTCACACTGCTTCCAATATTGAAGTCAAGGAAATCCTCTTGCCATTCTTCCTTAAATAAATGTTCTTCTTTTCAGGGTTGGTCTCCTTAGTGAAAATCCTGATCCAGTAGGCCAAGCTTTAGGCCACCCTAGAGAGGTTTAAGAGTTGATTTACCTCGACCGGCTGGGTTTAGGTTTCGGGTGTCAGGTTTCAGGTTTCAGGTTTCAGCACCCATTGATTGGGGGATTTAGAGATTAAGGAATTGAGGAGTTTAGGAAAGAAGAATTTAGGAATTTGGGAATTTAGGGATTAGGAATTGAATGAATTCTATCTTTTTATGGATTTTTATCCTTTAATCCCACAATCCCTTAATCCCTCAATCCCTCAATCGTTCACCGCCGCAATTCCTAAATTATTTGTCCTGAAACCTGACACCTTTATTTGATTGCGCCCGCGGCATAGCCAGTTGACTCTGACTTGGCCCTGAGGACCAGGTTTTCGATTTGGAGTAAAAGTTTATCGCGAAAGTTGATCACCACACAAACGCCAGCGGCCATCGGCCTCTTTGACAACATAGGTAATATCGGTGAAACTGAATGGTGTTCGAAATCCTTTGCGTTGAATATACCCGTCGACTCGAGCTGTGTTTCCTTTTCGGTCGAAGCGCGTCAATATGATTTTATATTGATCGATCGGCCGGTCACCATGGGTACTCCGCATAAAAGCCACTGCCTGCTCCCTGGTAAAGCCTCTGGACCGGAAACTCTTAGAGAAAAATTCCAGCAATGCATCATAGTCCCGGCGAACCACTGCATCTGAATATTCATTCAAAACCATCTGGACATCGTCGGGTATGTCCAGCCTATGAGTCGTCGAATCAGACGGCTTTTCGGACATGTAACTTTTCGTTTGAATCTCGGCCTGCTGGAGGAGTCGCCGTCGTTCGTCGTCCTTCGGGACTTCGGCGTGAACGATACGGACAAATTCAGCGATCTCTCCGCTAACGTTTCCATTGCTGTGGATTAAATAGCGCTGGGTCAGATCACTCGGGCCCAGGTCGGATAAAAGGGCCAATCCCCGCAAATTGACAAAGGTCTTCAGATGCCGGGGAGCGATGCCGAAGACATACGGCTCCCCTCTGAGCGCAACAAAATAAACGGTTCGTCTGGCGCCGTAAGCCGAGTAATCCAGACCCTGCACCACATCCTCGAGCATGTAATCAAAAACGACCTGGCTGCCGGGTGCCGACTTTTCAGCGATAAAGCGCAGGGTGCTGTCCACCCCGACCTCGGAAATAAAATAGGTCACGCCCTCCCAGACATAAAACGTCTTTTGATCCATCTCAAAGCCGGCCTTGCCCAGCACTTCATCCAGGGTTTGGGTGTTAAAATCGATGGAGACGAAAGTCACCCACGCAGGCCGATGTCCTAATATTTTCTCAACGCGCTGTTGCTTGTCCCGGGAGGTTGCCGGCAGATCGATTTCAAAAAAGCGTACATCTGGGTGGGCATCGTGAAACCGATAGGCCCGGCTGTCAAAACCGGCGCCCATGATAACCACTTGCCGGAAACCCGCCACCAGTGCCTCAGTAAGCAGAGCGTCCATATGAAGGGTGCGGGCATTGACATAATAATATACGCCGGTGTTCATCCGGTCCATGGCAAATTTGGCATCTTCAAAATCCAAACCCAGGCCGGGAAAGCGGGTTTCCAGAACCGGATTCACGAAAAACTTGGCCATATGATCCGGATTCCGCGTTTTAGGGTCCGGATCCAGCGCACCAATGGAGCGAAGGGCGCACACC
>JASJCE010000456.1 GCA_030066155.1 Desulfobacterales bacterium
GTTGGGCCAGGCTTATAAGAATTGGGCCATTTTTTGCGAAGAAATAGGAGATTCCAAAAAGGCTGAAAATTGTGCTAATGAAGCATTGGCCTATGGTCCGGAGTGTGAGTCAGCAGTCCTACCAGATAAGACTGATGTTGACTCTGTAATCATATAGTTCATTGATATCCTTATAAGTTCATGTTAAGAATCCAATTACAAATTATCCTTACCATCCATCTTGATATACGCACCTTTACCGATCGGATGGCAAACCATGAGTTCTGTCGGCTTCAAGCCGACGGATTTACGGATGGAGATGACCCATGACTTATAGAATCGTAATTCTTGTTGTCGCAGCATCTTTCCTGGTGACGTGTGCACAGGTTCCCAAGGAGTCCGTGGAGCTGTCAACGACCATCGGCCGAGACATCGCCGAGGTTTACGAGGCACACAAGGACCTGGCCACCATTCTGTTTGCGCGAATGCGCCAGGATGTCAACCGGTTTATTGACGATGTCTACGCGCCGTTTATCATCCGGGGCGTCATGGAGCGTGACCACCAAAGGGCCAAAAGTCCCAATCGGAGCGAGCGGAGAAAGTCGATACTTCTGGCGATTAACGAAGCCTTCAAACCCGGAGCCGATGCAAAGCTGCAGAAGGACACTCTGGATGCGATGAAGATCATGGTCGACATGATCATCACGAGAATCGAGTCGAAGCGAAAAGAACTTCTCGATCCGCTGGCCGAACAGGAAGCGCAAGTCATCGGCTCCATCGACCGGGCCTATCTGCAGCTGCACTATGCCAACTCCATTGTGACCGGCCATTTGTCATCCGTCGTAAAAGTACACGAAACCCAGGCCCAGCTGCTGGAAGAGATCGGAGTCAAGCGCGACCTGCGCAAGGAAATCGGTGAAACCGTATCCGAAACCTCGGACCAGATCGGAAAAATTGTCGTAGAGGCCGAAAAAATAGAAAATAAATTGGACCAGGCGGAGGAAAAGGCCGAGGAGATCAAGGACGCTATAGACGATCTAAAGAAGAAACTTGAGCAAAGCAGTAATAAGGAGGAATAGAATATGTCAAACGGATTCGATATAAAGGCATTCGAAGAGGAACTCCAGAAGGACCTCGATGAACTCGACGGGATATTCAATGGAACTTACAAGGCCGAGCTCAACGAATTGATGGGCCTCTCCCGGGCGGAGATCGACCAGATCACGCCGGATATCACCGATCTGAAGAAATATGAAGAATTGATTACGGTTGTCAAAAAGGCGTCAAAGGTCAATCTCTCCCAGGCCCTGCTCAGGGAGCGGATCGAAAAGCTCGGTGATGTAGCAGTTAAGATTGCCAAGCACGTTCCTTCACTGGCAAAGCTGTTCCTTTAAATCTGAACAACACACCTTGAAGCGGTATTCGTTGGGCGGCAATCCACGCGACCTGACAATTGGTTATAAACCTGGCCGAAGCCATACCGATCACGCCGACAAACACCCGAAGCCGCCTTACCCGGCAGCCTGGGGGTTTTCGGCCGAGAAAGCTGCAGACCCGGTTTCGTCCGGGCCGGGCTGCACCACACCCGCCATCCCACCCGGTAACAGCGGGCAGCTGTTGCTTGACCAAACACCTGGTGGTCAACCGCCTGTTGTCAGGCTTTCCCCCGGGTGAAAAGCACCCGGATTGCGTGGGCATTAGCTGAATTACTACACATAATATTCGAACACGAGTACTGTCTACTAGCTGAAATAACAAACAGCACATAATGCCAATTGCCTCAGCGAGGCGTCGTGGCTCTATATATGGAGAATCAACTTTTTTCATAAGCCTCTAGTCCCTATTTGACCAATATCAATAAATGACGATAGGAAGGAAATAAAACGTCATGCACCCACATATATCCCTTTCTCCACTCTCTTAATTTTACCCATCTTATACGTCCTGTGCAGAATATTTCTGACTTTCTTCAAATTAAATCCCGTCTTCTTAACCAACGCTGCCGCATCAACCCCTTTCTTCGATCTGTTGATAATCTTTAACACCTGTTCGGTTGCTGTCGGCTGTGCTGCTTTCTTTTTTACGAATGCCTTTTTTACTGGAGCTTTCTTTGCAGCTTTTGGTTTTTCGGTTTTACCAGCCGCTACGATCATTTTGTCCATCTTTTTTTCGAGCTCCTTGATTTCCTTCTGTAACGATTGCAGATCTCTTTTTGAGATTGTCATTTTGCTCTCCTTCCTTGTTAATTCAAGTATTTTTTGGTCAGACGGTAATCGTTTAATCCGATATTCCAGTTTAAGAGCTTCGCTTTTGGTCAATTTCGAACAGACACAAACCAGCTCCACTGGTCTACGCGATCTCGTGTATTTGGCGCCTTTGCCTGAGTTGTGTTCTGCCAACCGGTTATCAAGGTCGTTGGTGATTCCACAGTACAACGAGTTGTCAGAACATCTAACCAGATAAACTACCCAAATTTCTTTGCTCATTTAACCATCTCAACCATTGCCATCCGATAAAACACCCAACAGCATATTGTTTATGCTGATTCCAAATCAAAGAACAGTACCATATGATCAAATTCGGGGGAAAACCTTCCTTTCGTCAGCATATAGATTATGGCTCTTTCCCGATTTACGACAAATCAGCGATCACCAGCGGAGCAAGGCACCGGCCCCTTCGAGGGGCCTTCCTCTTACTCCAAGCTCTGCTGGTGGTCGCTGATTTGCAAACTTGGGCTGGAGAGGGTTTTTGGTCGGAACAACAGGTTGGCGGCGGCAAAAGGTGTAGCTCAATCCAGTCTGTTCTCGATTGTCGGCTCTTGGACCAATATGTATAGATCAAGCTCTTCTATACGATTTTCATTCTCGAATAAATACGTACTCCAGAATATATTCGGATAAACAAAAGTCGCAACCGGCTTTTAAGACATGTGCATTAAACATGTTGTCTGATAATCGCGCCTATTTGACATAAATGCTGCGGATTTAATTTTTGCGAGCGATACCCTTTACCGCCGGTTGGTAATCGTCTTTTAGCGGACCAGAGAAAGTATGTTCACAATTTCTTTGGGATAGAATTCTATGAAAACAATATGGATCGTTGTGAAGTTCATGAGTTGCTGCATGAGACATGACAGAACACCCTCCTCTACATTGCTGGCCAAACTCGCAATCAGCGCAGTTTTCGCCTAAATTCTCAATTGTAAATTTTCTGTTGTAAGCAAACGATTTCGTGTCGAACCAAATACTCCACAAATCTCGATTTCTAAGGTTTCCTTCAACAATATTATCTGGTAACGAGAGACAACCTTTTACATTTCCATCTGCTGTGATACCGCAAGTCGACATTCCAGCGCTACACCCCTGCCAGGCGGTATCCCGCGAGTCAAGATGTGTAAAATAGCCAATCCCATCTGCAGGCATCATGTTAATTTCTACCGATCCAAATGTGGGGTCGTTATGTTTCTTTACAAACGCTCCTAGTTCTAAAAAAGAGGTCTCTGATAAATACAACTCTTTTTCTCGTGCACGACCTCGAGTGAAAATGGGTTGCACCTGCCAGTGTCGGACTCCTAAATTCTTTAGCAAGCGGAATAATTCCGGTAGCTCGCCTACATTATAATCGTTTACAGCTGTTATAACGGCTATTGGTATTCCCGCTGACAGCGCAGCATCTATACCAGTAGTAATATGTTTAAACAGTCCTGTTTTTTCACGCAATTTATCATGAGTATTTTCAAGTCCATCCAAACTAACGCCAACAGTCGCTACCTCGGCATCCAATAGGCGAGATATATTCTCTTTTAATAAAACACCGTTTGATACAATACGTACTGAAATATCCAACTTTTTTAAATAATTTGCAATATTAAACCAATCGTCACGAAAGAGTGGTTCGCCGCCGGTAAAATCAACTTCTTGAACCAATAGATCAGGGAACTGATCGACTATTTGAATAATTTCTTTTAAACTTAGTTCATTTCGTCGAGGTAGCCCCGCAGACGATGCACAGTGTTTGCAACGTAGGTTACAGGCTAGTGTCACCTCAAATCCGATGACAACGGGAAATTGCTCAAAAGCCATATTCTCTTCCTTTCAAGTTCGCAAGATGCCCATAATCAATGATTCTTTGCCTTCAGAACATGGTACAATAGGAAAGCAGATATACCTACTGCAATTAACATACGATGGCAATAGAGTTACTTTAAGAAAAAAAAAGCCTCAATTATCTTCTAAATTTTTTAATTGGATCAGGGCAACATAGTCCAATTAATTTGTATAACATGGGATCCAAAAATTTGGAAAAGATTGAGACTATTTATACAAGAGAAAAAGAGATGCTCTTTTTCTCTTGTAGTACTAATTTACTCATATTAATTTTTTCTTACGTCCATATTCCATCAGAGCTATGTAGTCACCCGCACGAATTACAACTTCTCGCCCAGCTAGCATATCGTCAGATATGTTAGCAAGAGCATTGAAAACGGGTCCAGAAAAAGCTTTTTCTTCAGACATATGTCTAACAACTAATTCATGCACCATATCATTAAACTTTTCTGTCGGACGGACCTTAAATAAATCTTTGTACTTTAGTAGATGTCGATCGATAATAATTAAATACATTAAAACGCCGGGATCAAATTTCATTCTGACAACACTTGTAGGGCTTGGAATCGGTGTGGTTGGCATTTGTTACCTCCTTTTCTTGAGTTGTAGTGATTTCTTTTGTTGTTTTTTGACCAGACATCCCCCTTTTTATATATCTCGATTTTTCTCAAGGATTGTGAGGCAATTAAGATTCTGAATAAAATACAGTGGAGCTAGACTAGCAACAAAGATGAAAAGATGACACGAAAGAACAAGAACAGTGGGCCATTCCTGGACCAGAGAAATTTAGGACATTATCAACCAGGTGCAATTGGTATCTATTTGGACAGGAAATGAGCGTGGATGTAAAGAATAAGAGAAAAGAGTCCAGATAAAATGCTAATTTCGCAACAATATCTACATGAGCCTGCGATTCAGGTGCGTTTTTATAGATACCTGCTTTCGGCTCATTACCAAAGGAAAAACAAAATGTCAAATCAAAATAGTAAAAAATTCATTTTTTTACAAATTGTTTATGGAGGGCAATGGTGAATAAAAAATTATTTGTAGTTTGAAAGTTCATTGGTTCGTCTCTGGTTTTCGGTACGTAAATACACGAATCGCCGCAAAACTGCGCAGGATCATGGTTTACAACACTGAATTAAATTCAGTGTGTGTCATTACAAGAAAATTTGAAACTTGCGCCATACCCTGACACAAAACTCACCAAAACCGCTAATCATGACATCATTACCTGATTTAAAGTGCCTTTTTGACGATTTCAAGGAGGATTTCGACTATTTCTGATGATAAGTTGATCCTATTTTAGTACCGAGTCCATTTCCGATTTAATACCCTCGGCGAGCCAGGATCTGATCAGTGTTTGATAGGGAATCGCCTTCATTGTGGAAAGCTTTTTATTGGATGATATTTCCCAAGGCGTGATTGGGATGAAATCAAAAAGGGATACAAAGGTTGAAAGTTCGGTTAGTATCTCCGGCAAATAAAGAATTGGAAGAAGCTGTGAGGTACTACGACCACCAATTGCCGGGATTAGGCTTTCGCTTTTTTCAGGAAGCAGCTGCAGCCATCGAACGAATTCGATTTATCCAATTATGCCGCAAGCAAAAGACGGGCTTCCACAATGTCCCAGGAAACCAGAATACGATCATCTTTCGTACGACTTATAAGTCCAACATTTTCCATGCGCCGCACGTCCGTATGAACATTTTTATAATCCCGGCCCAAATCATTCGCCAAAGCACGTATGCTCGTCGGACCGTTTGTGTGCAGTATTTTTAACAATGTCCATCGTCCCGGAGTCAAGGTTTTCAGAAGTAATTCGAGATTCTCAAAGTTCAACATATTTTTTTCCTGGATCTTTTCACCACGCTCAGCACGTTTCCAGGCCTCAATAAAGTCTTTGGCAGTTATTGCTGCATCGCCAACTCCAATTTTAATTTCTTTTTTCATATTTATTTTCTCCTTGCTTTTTCGATCTCCGCAAGAAAATCCGCAACTAAGGTTTCCACATCAATAAAGCGGTATTTTTCTTCCTTACTTCCTATGTGTATATGATCGCCTTTACCAGAT
>JASJCE010000457.1 GCA_030066155.1 Desulfobacterales bacterium
CCGACTGCGGCGATTCAACAGTCTGCATCGTCAATACCTGCACGGTGACGCAGAAAGCATCCATGCAGTCCAGGCAGGCCATACGCAAGGCGATTCGAGACAATCCGGATGCGCGGATCGTTGTAACGGGTTGCTATGCCCAGACGGCTCCACATGAAATTAGCAATATCGACGGTGTGGATTACGTTGTCGACCACGACAAGAAAATGTCCATCAGCCGGCTGGTCCATTCGAACGGCGATCCAGATTTGTCACCTACCCTTTCAACTGTTGGAACTATTTCGGACTCGACTCAGCTTCAGCCGCCAGCGGTTGCCGCCACATATTCCCGAACCCGTCCATTTCTGAAAATTCAGGACGGCTGCAATGCATTTTGTACCTACTGCATCGTTCCCTATGCCAGAGGCCGCAGCCGCAGCCTGCCCATGGCGGATGTGCTGGACAGTATCGACGAATTGGCCGCGGCCGGCTTTCATGAAGTGGTGCTCACCGGCATCCACCTCGGGGCTTACGGTCGTGATTTGTCGCCGCCGGCGGCATTACCAATGCTCCTGCATCAGATTCAAGATTTAACCACCATTGATCGGGTCAGGCTCAGCTCTATCGAACCGCTGGAGCTGACCGCCGAAATAATCGAAACGGTCGCTGATTCAGAGATATTTTGCCATCATTTTCATGTACCGCTGCAAAGCGGCGATGATGATATTTTAAAACACATGGGACGCCCCTATTCCCGGCGGATATTTCGAGAACTAATTCGCAAGATCCATGAGCGCCTGCCGGATGCGGCTATCGGTGCCGATATACTTATCGGCTTTCCCGGCGAGAGTGAATCTGCTTTTCGAAATACACTTGAATTGATTGCGGATCTGCCCCTGAGCTATTTGCATGTATTTCCATACTCGGCCCGGCCCGGAACGCCGGCCGCCGACCTGCCGGACCAGGTCCCACACAACATAATCCGCGACCGATGCGAGCAATTGAGAAAGCTGGGCGAGAAAAAACGCCGCCATTTTTATCGCGATCATCTTGGAAAGAAAGTGTCGGTTTTGGTCGAATCCAAACGGGACCGCGAAAGTGGGGTTTTGAAAGGTGTGTCATCTAACTATTTGCCGGTATTCATCGATGGTGACGACAGGCTGAAAAATAAACTGGTGGATGTCGAAATTGAAAGATTGGAGGAAAATAGCCTCGTGGGAGTTCTGCTCTAATAATTGAATGGATTCTATCTTAAAGAATATTATTAGACATGATAAACAGGATGGGTTGGATACTTTCGACATATTCCAAAACCAATATACAACAACTCTGCCGCAGGTAGATGAGGTTTTCAGAGTTTCTTCCGGGAACTTGAAATATTTTATCTTGTATATCGTGTTAATCCTGTCCAACATAAATACTTAAAGCAAGGACCCAATCCTTGTTGAAAAACCAAAGGAGCTTATTATGGCAACCAAAAACGACTACAAAGAAGAAATCGATCGCGCAACGGCAGTGTTTGAGACCAATATGGGAACTTTCGAAGCTGAACTGTATGCCAAAGAATGCCCCAAAACAGTGTGGAATTTCATTAATCTGGTCGAGGGGCGGCAGGAGACGGACAGAGGCGGCAACTTCTACGACGGTCTGATTTTTCACCGTGTTATCGCCGGATTCGTTATCCAGGGCGGATGTCCCCAGGGAAGCGGAAGAGGCGGCCCCGGATACCAATTCGGCGATGAATTCGATCCAACCCTGAGACATGATGGTGAAGGCGTGCTGTCCATGGCCAACGCCGGACCCGGCACCAACGGCAGCCAGTTTTTCATTACCCTTGGCGCGACACCTCACCTGGATAACCGGCATTCGGTTTTCGGCAAGGTTACCAAAGGGATGGATGTCGTTCAAAAAATCGGCTCATGTAAGACCGGCGCCGGAGATCGACCGGTGGAAGATGTCGTCATGCAGAAGGTAACCATCCAGAGGTAACGGATAACGAATAAGAGTGCCTTGAGCCAGCATATAAAAAGGTTTCAGGTTTCGGGTTTCAGGTTTCAGGGAAAAAAAATTTAGGAATTACGAATTCAGGAATTCAGGCGGTGAACGATTGAGGAATTCAGGAATTGAGGAATTGAGGGATTCAAAAATTAAATAAAAATAATAGATAGAATTTTTTTAATTCCTATAATTCCTAAATTCTTCTTTACTGAATTCCTCAATCCCTCAAATGTCTGGTGCTGTCATCTGACCTTTGGATTCTGTCATCTGCCTTCCCACCTCTGCCTGCCGCGGCACACCCAAGGGTTTGGCTGCCGTTGTTTTGAAGGTGTTCAGCTTTGGCTCTGTGATATTTGTCGGAGCAAAAAATATCTTCACTTGACAAGATCATTTAAAAGATCTATTAAGAACACTATATTATAGACCATGTAAAGGGCTTTTATCATGCTTACAAAAATTCATGCAGACTATACCGTCAGCATCACTGACCTCAAGAAAAATCCGCAAGCACTTATAGACAATGCCCATGGCGAGACGATTGCACTGCTAAATCGAAACAAGCCAACCGCTTATATTATCCCGGCAAAAACCTATGAGAAGCTAATGGATCTGGCAGAAGATATAGAGCTTGGCCGCATCATCGAGGAGCGCAAAGCTGAAAAAGCAGACGCCGTTGAGGTAAGCCTGGATGAGCTATAAGCTGAAATTCCTGCCGAGTGCCCTAAAAGAATGGCGCAAACTGGCTCCGGAATTGAAGAAGCAATTCAAAGCGCATTTGAGCCGCAGGCTTGAGAATCCCTATATTGATAGTTCAAGGATCAGGGGTTATAAACATCATTACAAGATCAAGTTGAGATCCGCAGGCTATCGGATGGTTTACGAG
Organism: Desulfobacterales bacterium; assembly: GCA_030066155.1. Taxonomy (GTDB): domain Bacteria; phylum Desulfobacterota; class Desulfobacteria; order Desulfobacterales; family JAFDCJ01; genus JAFDCJ01. The sequence continues at coordinate 2,861 of JASJCE010000457.1, forward strand.
GTCGAAGAAAAAGAGATCACAATTTACGTAATATGTGTTGGCCGCAGGGACACAATCTACAAAATTCTCAAAAAACGCAAATCACGAACAACCGACTAAAAAATTCCAATATTGAAAGATTTACATTTTTTTCTATGACTTCCGTATCGGTTGTACAAACTCTGTTTTCTGTCAACTGATTTCTGTCTTCTGATCTCTGTCATCTGACATCTGTCATCTGGCTTCTGTCATCTGTCGTCTGTATTCTGTAATCTGCCATCTGATCTCTGTCTTCTGACATCTGTAAAACCATGCACATCATCCAGAGCAGGCAATTCGGCGAAGTATTGGCTTTCCAATTTGGCTACGGTCCGATTGGCAAGCCACTTATGTCGGTTTACGTCTACTATGTCGACGGCTTGATTATTGATACAGGTCAGCGCAATATGCAGAAGTATGTCCTGGAATCGTTCCGCAACCTCGGACCGACATCCATTCTGCTGACCCATCATCACGAAGACCACAGCGGCAATGCATATGCGCTTAGCCGATTTCATGGAACGGAAGTTTACGGGCATTCCCTGACAGCGGAAAAAATGGCTGCTCAGCGCAAAATCTTTCCTTACCAGCATTATGTCTGGGGAAATTCTAAAGACGTTAACGTCAAACCGATCGGGCAGTCCTTTAAATCCAAAAACTTGACCTTTTTTCCAATTCATACTCCCGGGCACAGCAAAGACCACCTGGTATATCTGGAAGAAAAAAACGGCTGGCTCTTTTCGGGCGATCTTTTTCTCGGGGAACGAATCAAGTTTTTTCGGTCAGATGAAAATATTTATGACCAGATCCATTCACTGAAAAAAATGCGTCAATATGACGTTGACGCGGTATTTTGCGCTCACAATCCCCGTCTGGCAGAAGGCAATCAACATTTAGCGCAAAAATTGCAGTTCCTCGAGGACATCATTGGGCAGATTCAACAACTGCTGGAAAAGGGCCTATCCGAAAAAGCGGTAATCAAGATAATGGACCCCCGAAACGACCGGTGGGCTAAACTGATGACGATGGGCAACGTCAGCTTTGCAAATATCGTCAGATCGGCTGTTCGCGACAGGTAGCACCCGGAGATACAGGGCTTTTCCTGCCAGCTCCATCCAGATTATTGGGCACCGCTGCGATTTATATGTAACGCCTCATATTGAGAGCACCATGAAAGACACCCAGAATTTCAACTACGTCTGGTTCCCGAAACAAATCTGCCATAGCCTAATTCGCTTTCCCATTTCCTCATTCGAAACTACCCGCCCTTCACGAGCGTCTTTGAGACACCGCTCGACCATTCCTGAAAAAGCGAGTTCCCGAAAAATTTCCTCATATGTGGCATCATCTGGTTGATTATCAATAATCTCTTTTATTCTTTCTTTCGTCGTCATGTTTTGTCTCGAAGAGCTACCTTCCGATTAGTCTTCACCCAATACTGTAAATCTTCACGAAATTCCGAATGAAATACCGCATCCTTTTGTTGAAGCTTTTTGGATGGGATTTTCCTTCTTTTTTACTCAAGACCAATCTCTTGTCAAGAAGAGGGCACATATTAAATTTTAAAGGGTTTCAGCTGGACTAAGGACTCACGCAAATTTAATATGACAAAAAAATGGGTTATCTATGACAAAATAAATGTCAGTATTTTGTGCTGATTGATAAAATAGTATTTATTTACAATGCATTACAAATAACTCTATAATGTCAACATTGCCCTTGACAGGCTTTGATAAAAAGGGTAATCTTGACAATATGAGAACCCAACAATATCGACATAACAAACTGGCATCGTATCTAAAACGCAATAAAATTGCGACTCTCAACCAGCTTCTAGACATTTTGGATAATCCGAATCAAAGAACGGTTTTCCGTAAATTAAAGTCGTTGGATTATCTCAGTAGTTATTCCCATCGAGGAATGTACTATACGTTGCAAAGTATCGCAAAATTCGATGCCGAAGGCTTATGGTCACACCAAAGCGTATGGTTTTCCAAGTTTGGCAGCTTGCTGGAAACGGCTAAAGCCTTCGTAGAGCGTTCAGAGGCCGGCTACAGTGCGGCTGAACTTAGTCAGGCGCTTTGTGTTGAAACAAAACATGCTCTACTTAAGCTGAATCGTACCGCACAGGTGCAGCGAGAAAAAATCCAAGGCTGCTATATCTACTTAAGCGCTGAGTCAAATAAATATGCTGATCAACGCAAAGCACGTATGCAGCTTAAACACCAGTCTTTGGCTACCATGCTTGTCACCAATCCGAATCTGGCCGAGGACGAAGCCAAGGCGGTGGTCTTGCTTTTTCTCAGCACCTTGAATGAGCAACAACGCAGACTTTACGCCGGACTCGAGTCGCTTAAGCTCGGCTATGGTGGCGACAGGTACATTGCCGATCTATTTGGCATGGATCCGCATACCGTTGCCCGGGGTCGTCGGGATTTGGAAAAAGGCAATTGGGACACCACTCGGTTGCGTGCCCGGGGTGGTGGCCGCCGTTCGGTGGAAAAAAAACGCCTGAAATCTTAGAGGCGATTGCCGCCATTAAGCCGGGAAAAGGGTCACATCTTAAAAATAAAATATTCACGGCCAATACTTAATATTTGCCGGGAAAAGGGTCACATCTTAAAAATAAAATATTCACGGCCAATACTTAATATTTGAGATGTGACCCAGATCTTCTTCAGATCTTCTTCAGATCTTCTTGATCTTCTGATCTTCTCTTGGCGGCTTAGTCCAGTCATTGGGCAGAACACTGAGAATGAATTGATTGTCGTGGACAAGAGATTAGGGGGATTTATGCCAAGAGTAAAAAAAAATGACGAACGTGAGCATCGTATTATAATGGAGATTATCGTCGATGCATACGGCGCAGAAGAGCAGGCAATGGGGTGGTACTTTTACCTTGATGATACCCTTAAATTTCCTTTTTATACAAAATGTATAGCCAAAAGAGTGATATCACCGCTTAAAGTGGGTGATGAAGTCGATGTTATCGGTCTGGCTCCTGAATATGAATGTGAAAATGAGATGTTTGTTATGATGCGTTGGGAAAGAGACGGTTTGGCGGTTCCATTGATGCAGCTTGAAGTTGTTCATGGAGATGACCAAACTCGAGAAGCTGTCGAGGATTGGCATTATTGGGTTGGCAGAGGATATCAGTTTGGTTAGAAAGGTCAACGTAAAGGCCGAAGAGGGGTCAAAGCTCGAATAGTGAATATTCACAGTAACCCAACTATTGTAAATCACTGATCAAGATTTGACACCAAATCTTGCATGTATAGAG
>JASJCE010000047.1 GCA_030066155.1 Desulfobacterales bacterium
TGCTGCAAATAGACGGATGGCTGGGCTTCCGGGGCCGGTGCTCCGATTCGAGGTTCGTTTCCGGGCCGAAACCACTCGCTGATTGCGGCACAATGTCCATCAGCCGGCAGCCCGCTGTCACGGCAGATCTCGAATTTGACCAGTCGTGGACTTAAATACAGCGGACGTGTATCCCGGTAGCGATTCAACTCCGCAAACACAGAACGCAATATCAATGCCGGTCCGCTGGCACCGGTCACTCCTTCCATAGCGCGCTGATCCAGATTGCCGATCCAGACTCCCATGGTGTAGCGATGATTATATCCAATTGCCCAGGCATCGCGATAATCACTTGAAGTGCCGGTTTTGACCGCCGATTGGACCGGGAATCGCAGCAGACTGCCGCTGCCGAATTCCAGTTGTCGGGCTTCCGGGTCCGACAGGATGTTTCCGACCAGCGATGCGGTTTCCGGCGAAAAAATGATTCGCGGCTCGGAGGGTTCCTCGTCTGAATTCATGACATATCGCAACGGACGATAGATTCCCTGGCGGGCCAGTACACTATAAGCCCCCACCAGTTCCAGCAGCGTAATCTCGCCGTTGCCCAGAGCCAGACCGTCGCCGTAATAGTCCGGGTGCTGCCGCAGACTTTCAATTCCCAGGGTGTGCAGGCAATTTAGAAAGTTTTCAACACCGACAAACTGAGCGGCTTTTACGGCCGGTATATTCAGCGAGTTTCCCAGAGCTTCGCGAACCCTTAACCGGCCATAATAGGTGCGGCTGTAGTTATGATAGGAATGCAGACCCGAGCCGACGGGTTTGGAAAGCGGCGAATCATTCACCAGAGTAGCGGCGGTCCAGCCTTTCTCCAAAGCCAGGGCATACAGAAACGGTTTCAGGGTTGAACCCGGCTGGCGCAAAGTGGTCACGGCATCGATCCAACTGGTCGGCAGATCATCCGCTGAAGCGCCGCTGTTGACCCAGGCCAGTATTTCATCGCTCTGATGGTCGACAATCAGGACTGATCCATTTTGGACGCCAAGGGTTTTCAAACCTCTGACCCGTTGGTCCAGAATGGTTTGAACCCTATGCTGCAGACCGGCATCTAAAGTGGTTTGCAGGCGCCTCCGTTCCCGGGACCCCGCTGACGGACGTTGCTGCATAATATAGTGGACGAAGTGATTGGCCCGAACCGCTAGAGGTGCTTCCCGAATCTGCAGATGCGCATCTAGAACTGCCTGATACCGGTCCGCGTTGATGATCCGGCGCTTCAGAAGTCGTCCCGCAAGCTGTCCGATCGATCGCTTCAGGCCGGGTGGATTTCGACGCACATCCAGCCGGGACGGCGCCCGAACCATGACAACCAGTGCCAGGATCTCGACCGTGCTGAGGGTATCCGGATCGCGGTCAAAAAACCCCTGCGCGGCCTGGACCACGCCCCGGCGCTGACCGGCGTATGGGATCTGATTGAGATAAAATTCCAGAATCTGGTCCTTTGTAAACGATTTTTCAAGACGGGCAGCCTCCAGGCCTTCCAGCCAGCGGGACCATATCGTGCGGGGCCGCGGATGCCACATGCGGATCACCTGCTCGCTAATGGTGCTGGCGCCCCGCACCGCTCGCCACGCCAGAAAATTTTGCCACAGCGCATGCAGGCGCGCGATCCAATCTACACCGCCATGCCGGTAAAACCGCTGATCCTCCGAAACCATAAAAGCCTGCCGCAGCAGCGTTGGAAATTCATGCAGGGGCAGAATGTCATGACTGTTCCAGCGGTTGCGATAGGTGACCATCAGCGGAATATGATTGCGGTCCGCCACCGGCAACTTGCGCAGCCCGTCAGTCGGCCGGGCAAGGGAAGCCGGAATCGGCAGGAGATCATGATCGGTTTTCCAGAACAGCGCCCCGGCGGCGGTCGCTGCAAGCAAGAGCATTCCCAGAAGCCATTTATGTCGAGACCATAACTTCATAAGCGCAATGCGGGTAGTTATTGGTTATTGGTTATTGGCGCGGCCTCTGACCGCAAGCGTCCGGGCTGATAAAAAAACTGATGAACGTCCAACATCGAACGCCCAACGTCCAACGTCGAATAATGTATTCTATCGATTTTAATCGCAGTTACAAACCGCTCCCACACGAATTCAGAATGTAGTTTCATCTAAGCGGCACCTCCGGCCGCGAGCGTCCAGGCTGATCGGAAAAAAAACTGATGAACGTCCAACATCGAACATCCAAAGTCCAACGTCGAATAATGTATTCTATCGATCTTAATATGAATAACATCCGGCGCCTGTATATATCCAGCGACTTTTTGTAAGAGGATGGTATAGCATTATATACAAATGCCTAAATTGCCTAATCCTCCATAGGCGGTCAAGAATTATGGAAACGCTCTCCGGGGCGTAGGCGCTACAAACCCTACGAGCCGAACGCTTCGCGTTATCTATTCTTATAAAATCGACAAAAGACCACCATTTCCAAATCGAATAACCAATAACGAATAACAAATAACCTTGCTCGTTCCCTTCTAAACATCTTAGCCTCTGATCTTCTGATTTTCTTATCTTCTAATCTTCTCTCCGTTCCACAACTAGCTCCGCCGGTACCCCCTGGCCATATATATCCGGATCGTACATCTCTTCGGCGTGCACCGGCATCACGACGAACGTTCCCGGAGCGATGGCCTGGGCCGTGTAGGACAGATGATAGTTGCCGCCCGGCAGATATTCGGAATAGAAACGCGCCGAGTCGTGCCGCAATTCCCGGTGGTAAAAGCTCCAGCGGGAAACGCCAAAGGAGGACCAGTCACTGTAGCGAAACCACCAGGAGCCGCCCGCAGCCTTGAAATCCCCCTTGTCGGCGTCCACCGCGGAGGCGGTCGCCAGATCGCGATTGACGGCCTCCAGCCCGCCCGGGACCGGATCGTCGACCACCACAAAATTGCGGGCGGTTGGAATCGATACGAAAAGATCTACCCTTACTAGATCGCCCCGCTTCAGCTGAATATTGTCTGTCAGCAGTTCCCATTTGCCGTCGCGCTCCAGGCTGTATTCACGATGGATTTCGATGCCGGAGTTGATGGAATCCGTTTTCAGGGTTTCAGGGGCATATGCCAGGCGGGCACTGTAGTAGTAGCGGCCCTGCCCTTCCCGGTCGACGGCTATCGCTGCCGTGCGGCCCGGGTCGGCATCATCGATCGGTCTATCCAGGACCACCGGTTCATCGCGCAAATCCGTAAACCTGCCCCGCCCCATCAGATCCCCATCGATGCGAGCCGTCAGGCGCATATCGGGCGGCTGGCTTTCATATACCCGGCTGTAGTCAACCAGAGCATTCAGGCAAAAAATATTCTCCTGGGTATTCTCCCAGTGATCCCGGTTTTTGCGGCTCTGGGTAATGAAGCGCACGATTTTAAACGGCACATCCTCCACCAGCAGTCGTCCCGCGTCGATCCGGGCATAGCGGGTCAGAGCCGTCAGTACGGCACCGTTGGTCCGCAAGGCGGACGACAGAATACGGGTGTAGCTGTCGTCGATTACTTCGCTGAAGACAAATTTGCCGCCGGATTGGCTGGCGTGGGCTAGAATCAGGTTGGCGACTTCGGAACGGATTGCATCCGTATCGGGCACCTTAAGTGCCGCCAGCAGAAAATGCGCTTTACCGAACAGGCTCATCTGTGGCACGTGCGGCTGATAGCGCAGCAGATCGGACCGATTGATTTTACCGTGGTCCACCAGCGCCGCCAGGGCCACGGCCCGCACGGTAGAAGCCATGCCCCTGGTGTAGAAATCCGGTACCACATTGCGGCGCAGCAAATTGAGCAGGTATCCATGCAGCTTTTCTTCCACGGTTGACGGCACCTCATATCCGCTGTGACGCAGCCAGTTGAACGCCAAGGCCGTGTAAGCACTGAGATAAGGGCTGACATAGCGGTCCTGGGGAATGTAGTAGGTCATGCCCCCATTGGGCGCCTGGAATGCACTGGCCTGCTCCAGCATGGATTGCGGCAGGCGTTGGCTGTCAGGCCAGGTAAAATCGTCTGATATGTACGCGTTGAGGTTATTGTAATGGGAAGCCATGACACCCCGGGTCAGGATCTGCTCCCAGCAGGTATAGGCATAATCGCGCAGGTATCGAAACGCGCCTTCGAGATTGCCGATCACGGTCGGCGACAGCAGCAGACTCACCCGGCCGACATCCGTTCGAATATCGGGCGGGAAAGCGATTCGCTCGGTTATGGTGTTCGCGGTTGTTGATCCGTATGTGGCCGCGGTTTCCAGGCGATACCGTTTGCGGACCCCAAGGGTATGGACGATTCCGTCTCGATCCAGCTCATCACCGCCGCGGGCGGTTAAGGTTATCTGCCCGGCCGTCGTTGTTTTCAGGGGCAGCCACATCGTCCGGCGCTTAAACGGCTCTATCTCGAGGGTACGGGATATTTCGGGTGTTTCTTGTCCGGCATCGGGCTCAATCTGTCCTTCAGCGGATATGGTCATGGTCACGGTTCGTTTATTAGATGTGCGATTCATAATGCTGAATCCGGCTTCGAAGCGATCGCCCTCGGTCACCTGGTTGGGCATCACCGGCCGAATTTCAGTGGGCCGGTTGACTTTAAAATTGGCATCACCCAGTCCCATCCGATCCCCAGGTGTCACGGCCATGGCCAGCACCCGCCAGCCCGTTAAATTGTCCGGCACTTCGAAATCGATAACGGCCCGTCCGTCGGCATCCGTTCTGATGGACGGATTCCAATAGCTGACAAACTTGAAAACCGAACGCAGGCTGATATCCAGCCCCCCGCCGCCGCCGGTCGAGGCACCTTTCTTTTCGAACTTCTGCCGTCCCACCAATCGCAAAAGGAGACTGAAGTTATCCAGATCGAGACCGTCGATGGTATAAAATCCCTTGTAGGGATCGAAGTAATCCCGGCCCCGGGCCAGCAGATCAAAAACGGCCTCATCCAGGACGGCTACCGCCAGTTCGATCGGCTGGCCTGGAACCGGATGGCGCGGTGTGGCCATCAAATTCACCCGCACCCGCTCCCGCGGTTTATACGTATTGCGGTCGGGATCGACCCGGACCTGAATTTCCTTGTAAGGATCGGCAACCGGTACGTTGACATATCCCATGCGGAAGGCGGGCTTGCCCAGATCGACCTGGCCCTCCGAGGGCGTCGCAGCGACCCGCGGAGACACGACCACCACGGAAAGATAAAACCCGGGCAAAAAGTCCTGCCGGACTTCGAATTCAATGATCGGCGTCCCGCTCTCCAGGGTTTCAAGCCAGCTTTGCAGGACGCCGTAACGTTCAACGGTTACCAGGGCTTTTGCCCCCGGAAACGGGTTTTTTACCAGGAAGCGTGCCCGCTCACCGACCTGGTAGCGCGGCTTTTCGGCAATAATTTCAAGGCTGTTGTCAGGCCGTTCCTGCCACACCACCCGGCCTTTGCCCACGACCCACTGATAAAGTTCGGTGGAATGGGGGCGATCGCGTTGGTCCCGAATGGATGCCACGATCCGGTGGGATCCCGGATCTTGAGGCGTAAACTCGCACTGAACCGGCTCCCGAGCAGAGGTCAATTCACATTCGGCAATCCCAATCCATTGATGGGTGTAGCGTGTTAAATAGGCATTGCCGGCGCCCTTGACCCGGGCGGCCTTGGTTTCCCGGCGTTCGACGCGTACCTGTATCGGAACCTCGGTCTGAGGTGTTCCCAGAGCATCCACAACCAGCAGATCCACCGATGCCGGCTCGTCTTCGTTCATGACCCAGCTGTTGGAGCGCAGTCCCACATACCGGTCGCGACCGGCATAGGATGCCGTGGCCCGGCCGGCGATGTATTTGCCGCGATCATCCCGCACCGCACTTTCAATCACCAGTCGGCCATACAGAATTTTACTGTCCGGCATCGTGAAGCGTGTTGTTTGATCTCCCCGGCTGTTCACACTATCCTGAATCTGATGGACCGTCTCACGGGGCGGCGCGCCCGGAACGTAGGTATCGAATCGAAATCCGCGTGCGGTCGGGTCGTCAGACCGAAACGGCCGGCTTTCAAGGGTCGCCGTCACTCGGCTGCCGGCATCGGTATACGGACCACCGGCATGAAGCCTGGCCCGGGTTTGAACTTCCACGGCATCGCCTGCCTGAAAATCCTGGCCGTTCAAATCCGAGGTTACCTTAAAAGGTGCCGGGGTAAAGTCACTCACCAGCACCCGCATGGGCTCCCAGACGAAATCCGTAAAGCTGGCCTTGAGTTGAAAGCGATACCAGCCCACGGCGGCCGATTTGGCCACCTTGAATTCCCCGTCGTAGGCTCCGAAATCGGAAAGGCTGATATCGGATACGGTGTGCACGACCTTCCCGGTCGAATCCAGTATTTCCAGGGTGTAGCTTTCGGCAGGCGCGGGCACGAAGGTCTCATTATTCTGATCGCGCACATAAAGCTTGTACTGAATAGTGTCGCCGGCCCGGTATACTCCCTGGGCGGTGGTGCCCCAGGTGTGGATATGACCATGACGGCGGCGCATGTAAGAGGATACCGTGTAGCGCGAGGCCCGATAGGTGTCCACCCGGTATCGCCGATCCAGCGGAACGAGGGCCATATCATCAGCTTTTCGGATCTTCACGAACAGGCGCGGATCGGACATTTTGTACGTCTGGAGAAATCTCAATTTGGGATCGATATCCCGGGATCCGGCCAGGATAGCGATGCCCGCTGTATTGGTCTCTGCCCGGCTCAGGACGGCAGGCTCCCGGGTCAGGGCCGCGTAGGTATCGCTAAAGATATCGACCGTGGCTCCCGCGACGGGCAGTCCTGTGGCAAACTCCGTTACCCATACCAGGGTATTGTAGTGACCGATTTTTACATGCACCTGAAACGGCGTCACCTGGGCGAAGAACCAGTGTTTTTGGGGATTTTTGGAGACAACCGGAAGCGTGTCCACCCGACCCTGGACAACGCCGGACCGCCCGTCAAGCAGCTCGCGTATCTTCATTGGCGTTCGAAATGCGATATCCTCTGCCCGGGGAATCGGAAGCTCCTGCTTTTGGCCGCTTTGCTTGCCGTCTGTCGTCAGCCGGTCATACGACAGGGTAACCTGATCAAGATTGGTTACCACCAGCGGCATATCAGTATTCTCGGCTTTTTCCAGGACCGCCTGAGGGTGGGTCAACGTAAAGTCCGGGGGACGATGGTCGGTGGCGAACTGCATATCGATGTCAGAGACCGGTGAACGGCCAAATTCATCCTTCAATTGGCCGGGATCACTGCGGATGGCATATACCTGATACGCCTGCAACACCTCCGGCAGCCAGACGCGGTACTTGCGTCCGCGCTTGTGAGGCGAGCGCAGCCGGGAATAGCTGCGGTAATTGGCCCAGGGATCGTAGTCTTTTCTTCCGCCGGCGAGATCAGGCGTAAAGCGCACGTGGTCTCTAACTACGTCTTCGATAACCGGTGCGCTGAATACCAGTGCCGCCCGGGACAGTGGGTTGCATCGTTTTTTGATTTCCAATTCGTCTGTCGATGGCGCGATGGTGATTTTTTGATTGGAATTGTCAGTGCATTCAACCCCTTCAAATACAAACTCCGGAAACGTATCGAACGCGACCAAGATACGATTTTCCGCTCCCGGCTGCGGACCTTCCGCTGAGGCCAATCCCGGTTCCACGTTCAGGCTGATTTTTTGGTCCGGTGGCAATTCCGTGACGGGCGAAATGAGCCAGACCCGTCGGGCCTCATTGGCGCTATCGGGCTCGCCGACACCTGTTTGTTCGGCGCCGGGCGGATCGGTTTTCCGGGAACCGGTGATCAGGGCCATTTTTTCCCCCGGCAGAGGCAGGATCCGGGGTAGCTGCCGGTCTTTGGGATCCGGGTCCACGTTGAGTTCGATCCGCTCCTCCCGGCCCTGGTCGTCCATCATCATAAAAACATGATTTGACACCGACAGCCGGGAAACCGCCTGGTTAAAGGTCAATCGAATCACGGGCATTCCGGGCGCTTCCCAGGTTCTGAACCACGCATGACGCACACGGGGTCGCTCGGTTGTGAACTCGTGTTTTCGGGTTTTGGCGAGAGTGGCGCCGTCTTCGGCTTTGATGCCGGGCCGGACGACGATCTCATAGCGGGTCGCCGGCGTCAGCGCGGATTTCTGGCCCAGTTGACAGGCCAGCGCACTGGTGTTCAGCCAGCGCCACTGGCAGTCCAGAGCAGGGGATATCTGAATCGGAATCTCGTCCGCACTGCGGTCCATGCGTCCCACGGGAACTACAGCCCGGTCGAACTGAAATACGATCTGCCGGCCCGGCGGCACATCCTGGCCGGTTGGTGTAATGCGGGTAATCCGCAGCGCAGCGGGAGTAGCGGCAATTGCCAAACCGGGAATGATTATCAGACCGTAACAGAATGCGATCGTCGCCAACCACAACGCGAAAGCACCGCCTTTAAGACGCATGTTGTTTCCTCCAGGTGGATTTCAGAATTCAGATGACAGAAGTCAGAAGTCAGATTACAGATGACAGAAGACAGAAAAAAAGAAGGTGAGAGGGTGAGAAGGTGGGAAGGTGAGAAAATCTTAAAGCGGAATATTTTGATTTCGGTTTCTTGTCCGCCGTGTTTTGGGTGGATTAGATTGCGGATTTTGGATTTAAAAAAAGAATATATTCCGTTACCTACCCAACTTCTGATCTTCTCCTCTATTTCCTTCTCAACCTCCTCGCCTCCCAGCATCCTGGCATTCAAGCCTCCCAACCTGCGTGCATCCAGTATCGAGCATCCAGTATCCAGCATCGAGCATCCAGCATCCAGTATCCAGTATCCAGTATCCAGAGTCCACTATCGAGCATCCAGTATCCAGTATCCAGCATCCAGTATCCAGTATCCAAACCGAACGCCTATAGCCAGTCACCGTGGAAACCATCCTTCGAGATTCGATATTCGTTATTCGATATTCTGCAGTTCGCTGTCATTCAATCTTGCGAGGTCCTCCCGGGCCCATTTCTGTGGAGTGTACCGGCTGCGGGGCTTTTTCCCCAAATCAATCTGCAAGCAGCGTTCAAATGCCGCTGCGGCCGCCGCTCTGTTTGCATGCAACCAGTGGTTCAGACCCACGAGGTATTCGGTCGACATTTTTTGCTCTGGAGCATCGCCCATCTGCAGTCTGAACGCAGCTTCGGACAGCGTACCATTGAGATATCTAGCCTGCAATGAAAAAAATTTGAACTCGTCAAATTCGTCGATGATATATTGTAAATAAACGTTCTGGCCCGGTTTGTGGTCTAAAAAACGGGCGGCCGTAATGCCGGCCAGCATAGCAGCCACAACCCGCGATTCCTTGTTCGGCTGCCGGGACCGCATGACCTGGTCGTAGAGGTTGACGGCGTCGCGATGGTTCCCCATTTCAATAAATCGATGGGCAAGCAGCATAGCGGCGGTGTGACTTCCGGCCTCGTTTATGGCTTTTACGTAGTAGCTGATCTCCTGGCGGGTATTGCCCCGGCGACGCTGAAGTTCGGCCAGCAAGATGAGTCCATCGGCATTGATTGGGTCCAATTCCAAGCACGCCGCGAGGTGTTTTTGAGCGGCCGGCAAATTACCATTTCGCAATTCGTGACGCGCCAGTTGGGCCAGGGCCTCTGGGAAATCAGGTTCTCGCTGCAAGGCTTCATTCAAATAGGCCACGGCCCGCTCATATTCATGCAGTTTGACCAGTACTTTGGCCATTCGGTAGGCGGAGTCCGCATCCCAGTGGTAGTCGACCATGGATTTTTCGCAGCCTGCGGCTGCGTCCGACAGGCGGCCGATTTCCTCATAGTGTTTACGGATGAAAAAATCATGGCGCGCCCATTTCCGTTGATTCAGATTCTGCCAGTCCGGCCAGCAAATCAGGCACAGAAAGGCCAGTATGGTCAGCCATTTAAACAGTTTCCGAAAATTCCGCGACCGCAGCCAGGCTGAGAAGTATCCCAGAGACAGTGCCGTGAATATTGTTAGCAACACAGCCGGCGGCAGGCGATAGCGATCCGACACTTTAAATGGAATAATGGAAATGATGACGGCGATGGTGACGATCAGAAGCAACAGTTGGATGGACGAAGGTTTGCGGCATAACCCCAATCCGAGAAATCCCAGAGGACCGATCAGCCAGAATCCGGGCCAGGGCAAAGACAGGAATCCGGAATAACTGCGGTAGGCGCTCACGTCGAACTCCTGGCTCCATTCACGGGCATTCATAAATATGAGTACGCGCCGTAAGAAATTTAAAGCCACCCCTCCCGGATCATTCCGGAGGACATCCAGCAGTTTTCGGCCCCAATAATATTCGACCTCCAGTTCACTGTAGGCGCCGGACGTTTTGGGCATATTCATATATTTGTCGAATAGAATACCGGCCGGTGGATGCAGGCCGTCAAATTCCGGGGCCAGGCCGGAATACAAACTCCAGGTCGCCTGGGCCCGCAGCATGGGTCTGCCGACCAGATAATGGTTTCGAGCCACGATCGGTCCGATGATGATTGCCGTTCCGCAGGCAAACAGCAGAATCGATTTGGCCGATACCTGCCATTGCCTGCGGTTGACCCATATTAACCATAAGGATATGCACGGCAAAGCCAGAAACAGATTGGCGCGTGCTCCCGCTGCCAGGGCAAAGGTAAAGCCGGCACCGATCAGAGCACAGGATTTGCTGATATGGTGAACCAGTAGCCAGAGCGTCAGGCTGAGAAAAAAAATGCTGAATGTTTCGGAAAATTTCTCGGCCTCGAAAACTACCAGCATCCAGTATGTGGCCAGAAGATAGCCGCAGATCAATCCCAGTCGGCGATTCCAGGCCCGGGCGACCACCTGGGCCATCAGGACCACGGTAGCGGATCCCATCAAACACTGCAGAATTTTGTTCACCCACGGATCAGGGCCCGGTATTATCTGCTGAATGGCCAGAAATATCGGATATATTATCAAATAATTATCGACCTGGTCCCAGAGCCAGATGCCGTCGACGATCCGGGCAGCCCATTTTACATAAGAAGCAGCATCCACGACGGGCACGCCGAAAAGCGGATTATCAACCGATTGGATGATATAAATCAGTCGGAATACCAGGGCAAATGTGAACAGTAACCAACTCGAAACGGTACCGATTGACGAATATTTCAGGGTAGTTATCGCATCGGAAGCCGTTTCGATGCCATCCGTCACGGTCGCCTGGTTCGCATACGGGCTGACCATTTCCGCTCCTTTTATTTTGACAATTGCAGTGAATTTCTGTATAAAAAAGGTTTATTGGAAAAAATAGTGGCATTTCGAGGGCAGAATCCAAAAATACAGCAATGAAGGATGAGAGATCGGCGCTCAATTTTAATTGAATGCCTCTTTACTCCAAATCGAAACATGCTGTCGTATTTGAATCCCAATGCGCTATTTTCTGATCTTTAAATGATAAGTCCCGAACCGATCGTATCACGCCTAGCCCAAAGCAAATTAGGTTCGGTTGCCGTTCACATATAATTTCAGGTCCTGCTGTTTTTTGAGCCATGAAACTGATTGAGCGTCAAATAGAACGGCTAAAAAAGACCACAGTTCTGAATAATATCCTCGAATTCAGAAATAAAAAACGATTTTCTACCTATCTTGTTACCACATTCGCAATCCTTGCCACCCTGTCGGTCGTCGTAATTGTCATCGCATTGTATGGATTTTTCGACAAACGGGTTGAGTCGGAATTCAGAAAGAAAATTCTGGCCGAAAAGGGCCAGGTCGAAATTATTCTGCACAACCGCATCTCCAGCATCAGCAGCCTGTTAAAAGATCTCGGTTCCGACAATATCATTCGCGTGACGGTAATGCTCGACGGCAAATCCCAGCTTGAAGAGCGGGTATCAGAGTTCTATCCGTCCCGGGAGGGTGTTCATTTCTTTGTGAAGAAACAGGGAGAAAACTATGTTATTCCAAGATCTTATCCTAATGTGTCAGAGAATCTGATCCGTTTTTCCCTTCAGCACTACCCGTACGGGGAGGTTGTTACCGAAAACGAGGAAACGCGGCTGCTGTGGTGGCTTTCGACGCCCATCATGCACCAGACCCAGCTGATGGGAACCGCATACGCTCTCTATGACATGACCCGCGACAAAAAACTGATTGAACAAATCCAGCAGACCGTAAACGGCGACGTATCCATGCTCAAGGCAGAACTGCTTTACAGCCTGTCATCGGAAAACGCGCTCAAACTCGACGAGAAAATGCTCAACGGCATTGCAACGAACCTTGAACATTTGCCGCTTGGTAAAAATAATATTCTCTCAAAAATCGACGGTTTTGACAATCTGTTCTACAAATCATCACTTGAAGCCCTTGTTAACGAAAAGCGAAAGGTCACGCTCTGGATTGGATTGTCCTCAATCGTTATCCTTGCCCTCTCGATAATTCTCTCCGTCCGACTCGGCAAGCGCATGGTTGAACCGCTGCGCCGAATGACCCGGATGGCGATACAAATATCTGAAGGCCATAAAAATCTATCTTTTGAAACCGGCAGCAACAATTACTGGGAATTCGAGCAGCTTTCCCAGGCCTTCAATTACATGCTTGCCAATTTGAAAGATGCTGAAGAGCAGTCGCGTTACAAAGAGCTCCTGGAAAATGTGGATGATGCCGTCTACATCCTCGATCAGGAAGGCCACGTTTTGGAAGCCAATGAAGCCGCCTATTCACAGCTTGGATATACCCAGGACCAATTTTTTGAACTGAACCTGAGTGATATCATACCGCACCAGCAGGCCCGTTCAATCATCAAGCAGCTGGGTAAGGGCAAAACAGAGAATGATCCCGACAAAATTACGCTGCAAACGACCCATGCCACCATAGACCGCAATCTAATCGCGGTCGAAGTCCAATGTCGGGCGATTACCTATCGCGGACGCCGGGTCATTTTGAATGTTGCACGGGATATTACCGCCCGTATCGAGGCTGAAAAAGAAAAGAAACACCTCGAAAGCCAGTTGATCCATTCCCAGAAGATGGAAGCCGTTGGCACCCTCGCCGGTGGAATTGCTCATGATTTCAACAATCTGTTAATGGGAATCCAGGGCTATATCTCCCTGATGCGTTTGCAAACCGTTGAGGGCGATCCAAATGACGAATACCTGCAAGGTATAGAAAATGCTGTTATGAATGCCGCCAACCTCACCAACCAATTGCTCGGCTTTGCCAGAAAAGGCAAGTATACCCTGCGGCAAACCAGTCTGAATCGCATCGTCGAAAACAGCACCAAAATGTTCACCCGCACCAAGAAGGAAATTGTCACGCATTTGAATCTGCAGGATAAGATCTGGGACGTCAAGGTCGACCAGGGTCAAATCGAGCAGGTGCTGATCAATCTGTTTTTAAACGCCTGGCATGCCATGCCCGATGGGGGCGATCTGTTCATCCAGACTGAAAACGTATATCTGAGTGAGGATTACTGCAAGCCCTATGAGGTCCGGCCAGGCAACTACGTCAAGGCGTCTATTACGGATACCGGTATCGGAATCAGCAATGACATCATCGAGAGAATTTTCGAGCCTTTTTTCACAACAAAAGAGGTCGGTAAAGGCACCGGCTTGGGACTTGCGTCGGCATATGGCATCATTAAAAATCACAGCGGCATCATCCGGGTTTACAGTGAACTCGGTAACGGCACCACTTTCAATATCTACCTGCCGGCCTCCGATGAAAAAGCCGAAAAAACAATCAAGGAAAGTTCGCAGTTGCTGAAGGGGCAGGAAAAAATTCTGCTGGTTGAAGATGAAGAGGGCACCATCCAGGTTGAAGAATTGATGCTCAAAGAACTCGGGTATTCGGTATTACCCGCCATGAGCGGTCAGGAAGCCATACAGCTCTACGAGGAAAATAAACCGGATCTGGTCGCCCTGGATATGATCATGCCGGAAATGAACGGAAAAGACACCTACGAAAGGCTCAAACGCATCAATCCTGAGGTAAAGGTTCTACTGGTGAGCGGCTACAGTCTGAACAAACAGATCGAAGAGTTGATGGAGAAGGGATGCAATGGGTTCATTCAAAAGCCGTTTGACATCGTCCAGCTTTCGCAAAAAATCAGAGAAGTGCTAGAAAATTGAATATTGACGAATGAATAATGAAAAATAAAGGTATTTTATCGATTTTAATTTAAATTTGAACGAGCGTAGCGACATCCTTAATTATTCATTAGTCTTTAGTCATTTTCTCAATTCTTACCATGCCCCAGGATAATTTCGATTCGCCGATTCTGATGCCGACCCTCCTCGGTCGAGTTCGGTGCGACCGGTCGGTAATAGCTATAACCTGTGGCCGACAGTCTTTCCGGCTCAATGCCAGCCAGCTCCTGAAAAAAGCGCACGACCGCGGCCGCCCTGGCCGTAGAAAGCTCCCAGTTGCTCGGAAAGCGTTTCTTTAGCGCCTCACTGAGAGGGACATTATCCGTATGCCCCTCAACCACAATATTCTGTTCTTTATTTTCTTTCAGCGGGTTGGCCATAATTTGCAGCAATTCCATGCCCCGTTTGTTTATTTTAACGCTGCCGGAATCAAAAAGAATCTTATCCACAAAAATAACTTTCAGCTGATCAGCCTCTTCAACGACTTCAACTTCCTGGGCCGCAATTTGATCCTTCAAGCTCTTCTCGATGGTCTTTTTGGTGTCATCCAATAAACGAATCACCTGACCCTGAAGTTGGATGACTGATTTTTTCTGACTTAAATCCTGTTTCAGCCGATTGATTTTCTCAAGCAGTTGTTTATTTATTTTGGTTAAATATACATTTTGAGACGTCGCATTTTCAGCTATTTTCTGGAATTGCGTTTGAGATTCCCGGCATTGGCGCAAGTCGGTGTCCATCTGGCGGATTTGAGCTTCAGCCTGTTCGAGACGCGCCTCCAGGGTTTTCTGTTTGGAACGGGAAGCCTTCAGGTCCTCTTCCACCTGGTTGTATTGAGGCTTGGGAACACAAGCGGATAACATCATCAGGGCAAAAAAGGCGGCAGTGAGAAAAATTCTGATCAACATTAGATGGTCCCCCCCCATATCTATAAAGAAAAATGATTCTATCGGCAAAAGTCGGAAGCTGTCTGGATATCAGTTACATCGGCAAAGCACCGGGAAGCAGCCATGGTGAGCCAATCATCTACTGCAATTTCGGATAGTTGATATACGCATCGAGAGTCGGGTTACGAACAATTACGGGAACACATCGGTCACATTGGGAAAAAGTTTGAAAAAGAGAAAGGTCGCGATAATAACCCCCACGATAATCATCGAAAAAATGATGACACCCTGCCCGGCCTCGAGGTCGTCTATCACACCGTAAACTCGATCAACCTCGTCATCCGTCAGGCTATCGATACGATTGTGGGCTTCCCGAGGATCAACTCCCTGGGCAATCAGCGCCTCCCGTACATCCTGGCGTTCGACTACCTGATGTAGAAAGGCGCGAGATGCGGTGGTATTCTCCGCCCGCAACATTTTTTCGGTTGCGATCATAGCTGCCGAAGCAGATTGATAGACATTTGAAACCAGCATCAGGGCGATAGTCAGAATGATAGCGGTCAGCCTTGCAGTTTGGTTTAATCGGTTCATCGCTGCTGATATAGCGTTTCATCGTAGAAGCAAAAAAGTCTATCCGCCAACAGTACCCCACTCCGGATTCCAAGTTGCGGTCGTAAATTTAAGCGCTAAGTTTGTATATTCTTTGTGCTGATATGTCAATAGATTTAAACCAATTCACGGCATCGAGGACTGGATTTCCCGCAGGGTTTTATCCGCTTCGGGTTGTAGTGGGCCACCAAGAGCGACGGCTTTTTGAGCGACCGCCAACGCTTCTTTTTTACGACCCTGTTTAAAAAGCACATAGGCTAAATTATTATGTGCCACAGCTGATTGCGGATGCAATTGCGCCGCTTCCCGAAAACTGCTTTCAGCTCCCCTGAGGTCACTCAACGCATAGAGGCTGTTCCCAAGCCCCATCCGCGCGTTCAGACTTCCTGGCCAGCGTTTTAAAGCGGTTTGATATCCAACAATGGCGGCCTGATACTGGCGGGATTTTTCGAGTCCGAGTACGGCGCTGAGGTATTTATTCTCGGTGGCCGAGGCCGGCATCCGGCCGGGTTCAAGCACCAGCAATCCCCAGTGGTCGCTGCGGGCCCAGGTCCTTTCAAATACATAATAGGGCATGACTTTGCGTCTGGTGGTTCCGGATCGAAGAATGATGTTCTGCTCAACAGCGTCGTAACCAATGACAACCGCATAATGCCAGACCGGCAGCCACGATAAGCCGAGATTCTGCAATACAATCACCGGATGACCGGCTGCAATCTCCGGATATAAATCTTGCGGGTCGCCGATTTCATAGGCGATTTTCCCCCGCCGCCGGGTAGCGGATACCATGGACAGCTGGAGACTGCCTTTGCGCGATGGAGAATAGACCTGATCCTTCAGCTCGGCCGGTGTTATCGCCTGGCCGCTCCAGGTGAGCGCCATGGCCAGGGTAGCCGGACCGCATTGATATTTCTCCTGAGGATAAAAGGGTACTTTTTCCAGCTCTATCCCGGGCGGTGTGTTGTCCGACAGGGTTGGTATGGAACTCTGCTGCAGTCCGGAACAGCCGGAATAAAGGATCATCAAAAAAAAGAGGCAAAATATGCCATGTGATGGGGTTCTGGCAAATCGGCTTGAGATCATATGCTCAATTTGATGACATCGGTTATCTGAATTTCTTGAGCGGTAGATTTTACACTTAAATAATCTTGATGACGGATGAAACATGCAGTTCATCCGTCATCTTAGCCTTTACCATAAGATCAAATCAAGCAATTAAATCTTAGCCTGGTTTTTGATCAACTCCAAGACATGCGGATTCAGCTTTTTCTTGGTGAAAATTTCCACCATTTTTTTAATGGTATCCTATGCGCCTTAGCGTCTTGGTGTGAGGAAGCGGGACTTTAAATCGGCGCATCAAACGGTTCGGCATAGCCGGTGAGTTCGACATAGCCGTCACCTGCGACCGGACGGTTGTTTCGGGTACCGGCAATGGATACAGCGCCTTCCCAGTAGGTTACACCAGTGCTGTCCAGAGTCCGCATTTCCTGGTTGACGAATTTGGCGCCCACTTTGAGATCAATCGCCAGGGGAGCAATCCGCAGCCGCCAGCGAACCGGGTAGCGGGCGTTGGACTGTTTGCTTTGCCAGGTATCCAGCACTTCAACCCGTATATCTTCATTAGCCAGCTTCTGGACAGTACTGTCGGGCCTGATGTACGTTCCGCTGGAGGCAGCATGTATACCACCGGTTTTGGTTCTGAACACGTATACCATGATTTCGGAGCTGTCGGATAACTGCAGACTAAACCAGTCCCAACCGTTTATTCCCGGCTCCAAAGATGCCGTACTGAATTCATGATCCATCCAGGCCTGTCCGGTTACGGCGACCGTTTCGTCGCCGATTTTCACCTCCCCCTGCCCTCCCAGTCTCGTAAAGGAGTAATAGCAGCTCGCCCGCTCCGGCGTGGAACCTTTTATATCGTAACCCCGATCACCGTGCAAAACTGGCGGTTTTATCGGTTCAAACTCCAATTTAAAGGCAAAACCGTCGGAATCCATAGTCAAAACATGCAAACCCGCTTCGATGCGGGTGGACCAGTTTCTCAGAAAAACAGTTGTCGAATTGGAGGTTTGATGCACACCTGCCATTCCAAGAGCTGCCCGGGACACGTCTTCAGCATGCAGATGCACCTTCCCGCCGACATCCGAAAGGGCGGCGTGGGCCAGATAAACCTGGGATGTTCGCCAGGCGGAGGTTCGGTCGGGCCATTTTTTCTCGTTGCCCGGGGGACTGACCTGGCTGCGGAAGAAGGTCAATTGAAACCCGAACTGCCGGCCGTTTTTCGAACGCAGATTTCCGGTGTAATACCACCATTCGGTTCGATAACCGGGGTGGGCGCCGTGGTCTTTCGGAAATTCAAGATTGCAGGGTCCGGTGACGGCGAGGTATTCCTCTGATTCAGCTGCAGTCAAAGGCAGGGCAATCAAAATCGACAGCAAAAGGACCCGTTTGATGATAGTGTTTGAGCAAGCCATATACGATATTGGAATTTACTACTTCCAGGATCTTTCTACGGATTTTGTCATATGTAAGGTTTAGGGTTTAAGGTATATGGTATAACCCCAATTGGGTTAAAAACCAATTGGTTGTTATTAGTTATTCGTTATTGGTTAATGGTGTAAAAGGAATGAAATCTGTTTTTATAACTCCCCGGTGGCAGAATTATAAGATCAGCGTCTTAACCTATTCTAATTACGATTAACAAATAACCAATAACCAATAACTAATAACAAATAACTTATTCCATCTACCTTTCCCGCAGCAATGTCGCGGGCGGTTCCAGAAATACCAGGCGGATGGCCGGTATTGCCGCTGCCAGGGCAGTGATGACGATTAGCGGCAGCGACAGGGCCAGGGCCCCCCAGTCCACGCCGTAGAGGAATGTCCAGCCGAACGACTGGCGGTTGACCACGTAAACCAGCAGGTAAGACAGTATAAAACCGCATACGATACCGGCGATTTCGCCGGCGGCCACCAGAAAAGTGGCCTCCCAGAATATCATTTTGCGAATCTGTCCAAAGCTGGCTCCCACGGCAAACAAGGTGTTCAGCTGTCGCGAGCGCTCAAGCACCATAACGGTCAGAGTGGTCGTAATCCCAAGAGCCGCAATCACCAGAGCGATCAACAGCAGCACCGTGGTAATCGCAAACGTCTCATCAAAGACCCGCAATATTCCGCTTCGCAGATCCCGGCCACTGATCATTTCCAGCGCACCCCCCCAGCGCTCGATGATTTTTTTACGCAGATTGGAAACGGCTCGATCCAGGTCCTGGTTGCGATCCCTGTAAAAAAATCGTAATCCGCTCCACTGTGGTTCATGAAAGCGTTGTTCGAAATGCTTCAAGGAATAAAATACCACACCGCCCTGGGTTCGATAGTCTCGCACCACCGCAATAACCGGCAGTTCAACAAAGGATTCTTCAACGCGAGCCCGAAACGTATCGCCAATGGTCAAACCGGTCATATTGGAAAACACCTCGGATATGCCAACGCCTTCACCGCGCCTCAGACGAGGCCCCACATCTTCCGGCGCACCGATCATCCAGAAGAAGTCGGCGTGCCGCATAAACACGTCCAGATCCAGTATCTCAAATTCATAGGGAAACCCGCTGTATTTCAAAAAATAGCGGCGATTGGGCACAATATCCAGAGGCTCGTCCAGGTCCTCAAACCAGGCCGCTACCTCGCGGGGAAGCGGATGGCGGAATTCGTTCACTTCGTTCAGCTTGGTTGTCAAAAACAGATCACCGCTGACGGTCTGATAGGTCCAGGCTTCCACCGTTTGCCGGAAACTGAATATCATGATAACCAGGGATGCGAACAGGGCCACAGCAGTTATCAAGGCACCAACCGAAACCGCCGTACGGGTACCGCTGTCCCGGATATACCGTCCGGCCAGATAGGCCGACATGCCGACGGTGCGCCTAAGATAAGGAGAAAGCGTGGTTCCCAACCAGTTTAGAAACCACGGAGCGAGCAGCGCAAATCCGACAAAGAGCAGCAAGATGGCAATGTAGCCCGGCAGGGGGATCCCCAGATCACCAGGCAGCGAGGACAGGGGCAAAACCAGCACGATGCAAATCAATCCGCCGACAGCCAGCTTGCGGGGTGATTTTTTTTGCTGGATGCCATGTTGGGAAATTTCCAGCGCCTCCTTCGGCGGTACCAGCATGGCCTCCCGCGCTGGCTGGAGGGCGGCCAGCAGCGAAATGCAGATCGTAGCGGCAAAACTGACGGCGATTTCCCAGATACTCAAAGACAGGGTGTCCACCTGAACCCGGACAAAAAGGGTGGAGATGGTCTGGCTGACACCATGCAGCAGGTATTTGATCAGAACACTGCTGATGGGAATCGCCATCAGCCAGCCCGCAAGTCCGAATACGGCACCTTCGGCCAGAAACACCACAAAAAGTAGTTCGGCCGAAGCACCGGTGGAGCGCAAAACCGCCAACTCATGCCGGCGGGAGGCAGCATTCAATGCCACCAGACTGTAAACGAGAAACATGCCAACGAAAAGGGAGGCAAAACTGAGAATGGACAGATTCAACTGATAGGCCCGAATCATTCCCCGGCCGCTATCTTTGGACGCTGAAGGAGATCCTATGACAACACCTTCGGGAAGCATTGAACTCAGCTCGGCCAGTTGCCGTTCTGATGTGTCGGGCCGAAGCAGCAGGTCAATCCGGTCCACCGTTCCATGTGTACCGGTAAACTCTTGAAAAGTGGCAATATCAGTCAGGGCGATGCGTCCACCGTCAACCAGCCCCAATCCCTGCGGTTCGAGAACTGCTACAATTCGCAACGCAGCTGTCTGGTGCGCATTCTCAAGCTGCACATGGTCGTCCTGTCGCCAATCATACCGGTCAGCCAATGGTTGACCGACAATCATGGTATACGGATCTTTCAGCAAATCCAGCCAGTCTTCCGTTGGCCCCCCGGTCCGATCATCGATCTGCCAGCTTCGCAGGTGCCGATCCAGAATGGGATCGAATCCGATCATCAAGAAAGGCTCGCTATCGTTCCGGGCCGGCCGTATATAGGTCGAAAGCACGGCTGATGCGTGCCGCACAGATCGATGCCGCAGGAGACCGGGCAACAACTGTTCCGGCACGCGTCCTCCCGGACGGCTCAGGACCCGGTCGGACTTCCCGGCAATCAGATCCATGCTCCGGGAGAAAGAATCCAGCGAGGCATGAATCGACAGCCTGACGCTGGTAAACACCGCAGCACCCAGTGCGATACCCAACAGCACGGTCAATGCCCGCACCGGATGCTTACGCATGTTGCGCAGGCTGAACCACGCAAAAAATTTGATGAAGAAAATGAGTTGCTGCACAATTGGGTTTGTTTGTTGAGTTTGTTGAGGGTAAAAGCAAAAGGCTGGGATGCTGGAAAGCTTGGATGCCGGGAAGCTCAAATCGGTTGAGCCAAACATTCTGAATAATTCGTCATTCGATCCGCCGGCGGCGGACTATTCGACATTCCAATTACGCTACACCTTAAACCCAGACCCAATAATCAATAACGAATAACTAAATCTCTTTTCCTACCTTCCCACCCTCCCGCAATCCTTTTACCTTTATCCTTTAACCTTTCACCTCTATCCTGTTCGATATCTTCCCATCTTTCAGGTAAATTTGACTGGTGGCAAATGCATCCGCCAGTGCGCTGTGGGTGGCAATGACAACAGTTCGCTTCCATTTCCGGTTCAGTTCAGCCAGTAATTCAATAACCACCTGTCCGTTGCGGCTGTCCAGATTACCGGTAGGCTCATCGGCCAGAACAATCGCCGGATCGTTGATCAACGCGCGGGCAATCGCCGTACGCTGCATTTCTCCGCCGGACAGCTGAGCCGGCAGGTGGGTCAGACGATCTTTCAACCCCAGCCATTCCAGATATTCAGCAGCCCTGGATCGGGCAACGTCAAAGGCTTGACCGGCCAAGAGTCCGGGAAGGCAGGCATTTTCCAGAACGTTAAGCGTGGGCATCAAATTAAACGACTGAAATACCATTCCCACAACTTCACGCCGAAACCGCGTCAGGTCAGTATCGCTGGCCCGGGTCAGGTTCTGCCCGGCTACCGTTAATTCGCCGCTGGTCGGCCGGTCCAGGCCAGCCATGAGAGACAACAGTGTACTTTTGCCGGATCCGCTTTCTCCTTTTAAAACCACCAGGTCACCATGTTCAATTTCGAAGTTGATCTGTTGAATACCGACGATGTCGCTGTCTCCCAGAGAATAGATTCGGGTCAAATTGTCGGCACGGATAACCGGCTGCATCTTTTGAGAAGGCATCTGTTTGCGCTTTATTTTTAATTGATCCAACACTGTGCTACTCCAATATGCCATCATCCAGGGGCGTTGCCATCATAATTACCTTCAAGACACTTTAACGCGAATGGCCGAATGGATAAACACCAGCCAGCCAATCAGCAGCAGCATTCCGCCAATCGGCGTCAGAAAACTGAGAGATCGAAATTGGCTTAGACTCATTAAGTAAAGATTTCCCTGAAACAGCAAGGTCCCGGCGACAAACAGCCATCCGGCCAGAAAAAAGGTATTTCCGGGGTAGTAATCCCTCGCCAGTCCGATCAATATCAGAGCCAAACCATGGTAAAACATATATCGGGTGGCCAGATCAAAATTGGCTTGACTGCCAATTACTGCGAGATGATTTTTCAAAGCATGAGACCCTACCGCGCCGGCCAGTACTGCTAAAAAACAGAAAAGCGCGCCAATGGTTCCGAATATTTTCATATCTTCAGCTGCCTCTTTCGACTCGATAACGTCTAACCCGAACACGCTGGAAACAAAAAAAGAAAATGATCACGAAAGCACGAAAAGGCGAAAACACGAAAACGAAAAAAAATTTCGTGCTTTTTGAATTTCGTGTTTTCGTGATGACGTTTTTTTATAAGATGCAAAGAAATTTCCAATGGTCTATTTGTCCAATAACCCTCTTTCCACCGCATCCTCGATCAGGGCATTGACATACTCCCACAGAGCCGGGGAGCCGTCCTTGACAGGTCGCATGCGATCCTGAACCTGGTGGCTGGCGATATTGTTTTCCTGCCAGGTTTGGCCGTCCGTGAAGTAATTGTGCAGAAAGGGCTGCACCCGGTCCAGGGCATGCGCAAATTTTGACTCCGGAGACTTCCTTTCTTCGAATTCATCCCAGAGAGATCGCATCTCAGAGGCCTGATCTTCGGGAAGAAGACCAAAAATGCGCCTGGCGGCAATTTCTTCCCGCCGGGTTTGATCCTGACGCCCGGCGTCATCATAGCAATAGGTGTCGCCGGCGTCTATTTCTACCAGATCGTGCATCAACAGCATTTTGATCACTCGCATCAAGTCTATATCCGAATCCGCCGAATACTCCGCGAAAAGAGATACCATCAGGGCAATGTGCCAGGAGTGCTCGGCTGAATTTTCCCGCCGCGACCGATCCATTAAAATCGTCTGGCGCCGGATCTGCTTCAGTTTATCAACTTCAAGAACAAATTCGATCTGCTTTTTAAATCGATGGCTTGGATCGGGTACTCGCTTATTTTTGACAACAACTGATGCATCTTCCGCTTTGCCCCGTTCCGGTATCATAATAACGCTCCTTTATCGCAGGTCAGTTGCCGTCAAAGGGAAATCGTATTCCGTATAACGACCCAAAAACAGAGATGTCGGCCTGATTGAACACTTCGATCTCGATTGGTGTCGCACAAATCGTGACGGTAAATCTGGTTTAAGCAGCAATGTGATCTGGAAAAACCCCCGTAAGACTTTCTATGACAATAAGATCCCGCTTTCCGAATTTCAATATACATCCGGAAATATTCCCCGATCCGCATTCCGGTTCTTGATTTCATAACAAAGCACGGATTTATTGACGAACGTCAATTCCGTAATATACTTTAGCATGTTTGAAGTACCGTCAGACTCCTCCAGAGCACGAAGGTTAAATATGAAAGCATTCATCAGAAAACTGCAGAGATTGGCTGGATTATTTGCTGCTGCTATCTTGATTCAACCACAGATCTCATCAGCCCAGGTAGATACAGCCACAATTTCTTTGGCGACGAAAGCGCCAATTTTGTCCAAAACCAGTGAATAGGCGTCGATCGGCCGGGATCTTGCCGCACTATCCGCAGAATATGAACTTTTCGTTCAAACCGCCGGAGTAAATCAAGCTTCACGATTCAGGTCAAGCAATCGATATATCGGCATTGCTGACGGCTACGTTGTTATCGATGCCGTTGCTGCCGGTGATCCTTCCGAATTGCAATCCGAGCTTGAATCGTTGAAACTTTTAAACTCGGTCCGACAGGGAAACATTATTTCCGGACGTCTGCCACTTTCCGCCATTCCGATCCTGGCCAGATCAAAGAGATTGAAATTAGCCCGACTCGCATATTTTATGACTCTTGCCGGAAATGTCGTCAGCCAGGGCGATGAAGCGATGCGCGCGAATATAGCCAGGGCTCGGTTCGGAGTTGACGGTACCGGCATCACCGTCGGTACATTGTCGGACAGCTATAACTGTTTGGGTGGAGCAAGCACCGATGTCGCCAATGGCGAACTGCCTGCCGGCATTATCGTTCTCGACGATTCGATCTGTCCCAACGGCAGCGTTGAAGGCCGCGCGATGATGCAGCTGATCGTCAGCTTTCAATGGGATTCCCCTTATTTCTCGGTAAGCGGCGGAGCCGGAGCGAGGAATGATATCGATATCTATGTTGTCAATGCTTCCAGGACATCGGTAGTTACCGGCAGTGCCGCACCCAATATCGGCGGGGATCCTGAAGAAATATTGATCTTCACGAATCCCGACCCATTTGCACAGGACTACAATATCATGATCACAAACTTCGACGGTCCCGATCCCGGGCTTCTGAAATATGTGATCTTTAACACCTCGATTGCAATCAATGAATACGATACTGCCAGCGGTACCGCCTACGGGCACAGCAACGCGGTCGGTGCCGAAGCTGTCGCCGCCGCTTTCTTTGCCGACACACCGGAATTCGGCACCGATCCCGCAGTCGTCGAGTCTTTTTCATCGGCCGGAGGCGTACCTATTCTCTTCGATATCTCCGGCGACCGAAAATCTTCACCTGAAATCCGGTTCAAACCCGAAATTACAGCTCCAGACGGCACCAACACGACTTTTTTTGGTGTCAGAATCCAGGACAATGATAATTTTCCCAACTTTTTCGGCACTTCCGCTGCCGCCCCGCATGCTGCGGCTGCAGCCGCCCTGCTGCTTGAAGCCGATCCGTCACTGCTGCCGTCTGAGGTCTACGCAGCTCTCGAGCAGACCGCCCTGGACATGGATGACCCCTTGACAACCGGTTTTGACACCGGCTTCGATTTTGCCACCGGGAGTGGCTTAATCCAGGTCGATGCCGCCCTGTCTGCCGTCGCCGCCAGTTGCCCCGGTGATTTGAATGGCGACGGAAGTTTAGATACCGATGATATCGGCATTTTTGC
>JASJCE010000458.1 GCA_030066155.1 Desulfobacterales bacterium
AGGCCGTCCAGCTCATGGGGAAAAACCAGCCACTGATCGGTCTCATGGATATAGTAATCCGGAACAATATCCGTAACGTTTTTATTGGGTTTGTACCAGGGCGTCGCAACCCGGATGTCGTTCGGCAGGTTCCGGCGCATCCTGCGTTTGAGGGTTCGGAAGATAGCTTTGATGCTGTTGCCGCTGTCGAAAACATCGTCGACAATCAGCAGTCCATCGTTCCAGTTGGCCTCCTTGGTGATATACTCCAGACCGTGCACCCGGACCCGTTTCTTTTGCTTGTCGATACCGTAATATGATGAGGTCCGGATAGCGATGTGATCCGTTTTAACGCCCAAGTGGTCCAGTATCTCCTGCACGGCAATCCCAACCGGCGTTCCGCCCCGCCAGACCCCCACAATGAAATTGGGCCGGAAGCCGCTTTTAAAGATGCGAATGCCCAGCTCGAAGGAGTCATTCAGCAGATCCTGGGCCTGAATGTAAATTTTATCTTCCAAAACGCCAATTCTCCGATATTCCAATACACTGGCTTTGAGCCATTAGTGGATCGTCGGATGGTCTTCATCATCATCCAGATCCCACAGGGCATCCGTCATGGCCAGCGCTTCGTGCACGGCATCGACGATGTCTTCATCATCAGAATCCAGCAGCGGACCCAGTAGATCGGCGGCATCCTTTGGTCGGATCATGGCCGCGGCTTCAATCCCTGCCAAAAGTGTGTCTTTTTCCGTTTCATCGGATGCAACGATTGCGGCTATCTGCGGCCAGGCTGCTTTGATTTCCCAATTGCCTGCCCCACACACCGCTTCATAGACGATATCCGCTGTCGGGCTGTTCAAAGATTCGAGAATCTCCTTATCGAATCCGCGGATGAACTGCATACAAAACACCGCCGTCAATTTCCAATCCGGATCGGCATCGACGTATGCATCGCGAATGGCGTCCCGGTGCCAGTCCAAGGGAGCACGCACAGAGGCCTCCAATATCCGGCGCCGGACCAATTTGGGAAGATTTTCGGTCCGGTACAACGCGTAAAACGTTTGCTGGATCCGATTGAACATGGACTCGCTAATCGGAATTTCATCCGGATCTTCAAAATCTTCAATAAATCCCCATTCGAGAACCGGTCCCAGGGCGATGGCTGCCCGACCCCGAAGTTCATTTGTTTCGTCTTCATTGCCGACAATCACCAGCAGCGCATTGGCCAGCTCATCATTGACCACTGTCGAATCCCCGGCCATACCGGCTGCCAGGTTGCGCTCGGAGTCGGAGGCATTTTGATCACACAGGGTCTCCAAAATGGCTTTATCGGCATCCATGGGCCACTCCCACGGCGGGACGTCCTTTAAATTCGTGATACTCATCGGTTTGCCTCCTTGGCTTTAAAAATTCAATCTCCATTTTTGATTTAACGCCCGACCCTCGGGCGACAACGGTCTGTCGACCCTGACGTACTCGCTTCAAAACCGACCCTGAACGATATCGACCTCACCGCTTTTTGTATCTCAAAATATTCAGCGAAAATCAATAGTCCGTTGCTCCATCTATTATCCAGGTCAGTTGTCACACCAGTGTAAAGCTGACTTTTCTTGTCGCAAATATAAAAACACCACATCAGTAAATCACTTAATAGAAATGGAAATGAAAGAGGCATTCGCCGTTGGGAACACCTCAAAACAGAGGGAAGCATTCGAAGCGCCGAAACCCAGACAAACTGGTTGACAATTCACAATTTATTTATTATTTTGTCAACTACCAGATAGAAAACGCAAAAGGAGATAGTTCGAAATGCTTGCCAATTTTGCAGAGCGCTTGAAAAGCGCCAGGAAAATGTCGGGATTCAGTATGGCGATCTTGGCAGATAAGACCGGCAATGCTGTCACCAAACAGGCGATCAGCAAATATGAAAAGGGGATGATGAATCCCGGAGGGGATGCACTGGTTGCCCTTTCAAGAGCTCTGGATGTCAAATCCGATTATTTTTTCAGGCCTCAGAAAGTTAGTTTGGGTGAGCTCGAATTCCGAAAAAAATCAAGACTTGGTCGCAAGGAGGAGGAACGTATCAAATACCGCATCCTCGAATTTCTGGAACGGTATCTGGAAATCGAGGAAATTTCAAGCGACAAGGCGATATTTATAAGCCCGCTTTCCGATCCCCATGTCCGCAAACCTGAGGATGCCGAAAAAGCCGCTCTTGAGGTCCGCCGAAAGTGGAAACTGGGGGAAGCACCTATATCCAATCTCATGGAGGTCTTGGAAGACAAAGGCATTCGAATCCACGAAATCGAAACCAATGACAATTTTAACGGTATTTCCGCCTGGGCCGATGACATTCCTGTTATTGCCGTAAGGCACCAGGACGACTTATTGAGGAAGCGGTTCACTATATCTCATGAATTGGGGCACATCCTTTTAAATATCCACCAAAACTGTGATCAGAGGTCTCGAGAGAAGCTCTGTCATATCTTCGCAGGGGCTTTCCTGCTGCCGGAAAAGGTCATCAAAGCAGAGATAGGTGAACGGCGAAGCAAAATTGCACTGTGGGAATTGAAAAAGATAAAGGGGATCTATGGCATTTCCATCCAGGCAGTCATGGCCCGTGCCAGGCACCTTGGTATAATTTCAGACCATACCTATCGAAATTTTTGCATCACCGTGAACTCCCAAGGATGGAAAATTAATGAACCCGGAGAGTATCTTGGGAAAGAGCATGCCAACCGGTTCGATCAGTTGGTTTATCGCGCCGCAGCTGAGGAAATTATCACCTTCAGCAGAGCAGCCGAACTGTTAAACCTGCCCCTCAGTGAATTCCGGCGGGCATTTCAGATCGTGTCATGAACATCGTTGTTTGCGACGCCAATATCCTGATTTGGTAACAGTTAGTCTTCGTTATCCTAATGCTGTCATCTGTCTAATTTCAGCGCTGTCCTATCATGATATCACAACCCAGATTCCGCATGTTGTATCCGTGGCCGTGCCAAGGGCATCAAGAACACCTTCACTTGGATATCCTCCTGTTCAAGCCCATCGGTTCTCAAATGATGCATACAACTCCGGCATCGAAAATCATTCGATTGATGGTGTTTCTGTAAAAATCTACACTCCTGAAAAAACATTGGCCGATTGCTTTAAGTTCCGCAACAAGATTGGAATGGAGGTTGTCCTTGAAGCACTTAGACTTTACAGATCCAGGCAAAAATTTAATCTCGAGAGATTGCTTACATACGCGAAAATATGTCGAGTTAAAAATATTATGACGCCTTATTTGGAGGCAACAATCTGACCAAAAGCCTCCGCCTTCAAAATGGTCTCCACCTGGTCCATGGGTTTAGCTATGGAATATGAGGAATTATATGAAAAATATAAGAAACTGTTGGGTGAGGTAAATCGCTTAACAGAAGAGAACAAACAATTAAAAGCCCAACTTAGACCGACAAAATCAGAGACCACCCAGATTAATGCCTCATCCCTAAAATCTGAGAACAATTCCCGTGACGACGATTCAATCAACAATTTTTTTTCTGATGTCAATAACACTTCGGATTCTTTCGCCAAAATCAGTCTATTCATGTCACTTTTTAAAGGGCGTGATGATGTATATGCGAAACGGTGGGAGAATAAAAACAACGGCACTTCTGGTTATTCGCCTGTTTGTCTGAATCTATGGAAAGCAGGGGTGTGTGGCAAGCCCCATATCGCCTGCTCCAAATGTGAAAACAAATTATATTCCCCTTTAAGTGAAGATGTCATCGAAAACCATCTAAGAGGAAATATCGTCGTCGGCATCTATCCCATGCTGCAGGATGAAACGTGCTGCTTTTTGGCAATGGATTTTGACGAAGCAGACTGGCAAAGTGATATTTCCGTTTTCAGAGACGTATGCATTAAACTCAATATTCCTGTCGCCATCGAGCGGTCACGGTCCGGAAAAGGCGGGCATGTCTGGTTTTTCTTTGAAAAACCGGTTTCCGCTTCCTTGGCACGGAAATTTGGAACGATCCTGCTTACTTCTTCCATGAGCAAGAGGCATGAAATACAATTTAAATCCTATGACCGGCTGTTTCCCAGCCAAGACACCATGCCTAAAGGTGGGTTGGGAAATTTGATCGCTTTGCCGTTACAAAAAACAGTGAGAGAAAAGTCCAATAGTGAATTTATCGATGAGCATTTCCAATCCTATGAGGACCAATGGGCATTCTTATCAACAATCCAAAAGATTTCCGAAACTCATCTTGAAAATTTCATTTCGGAACTTAGTGAGGGACATGAGCTAGGCGTATTGAAAAAGGATGAAGAAGAGGAAAATGAAAAACCGTGGGAAACCTTCAAAAATAAAGTAAGGTTGCAGAAAAATGATTTTCCGAAGGGACTCGAAATCGCCAAAGCCAATATGCTATTTATTCCAAAGGCAGGTATCTCACAAAAGGCATTGAATCGATTAAAACGCATGGCGTCATTTAAAAATCCAATGTTCCATAAGCAACAAGCCATGCGTTTGCCGACCTATGGACACCCAAGAGTCATTTCCTGTGCGGATGAAACACAAGAGTACCTGTGTTTGCCAAGAGGATGCCAGTCTGAGTTGTCCAGTGAACTAGAAGAACTCGGAATTGATATCAAGTTTATCAATGAAACCCATAGCGGTAAAAAAATTGATGTGGAGTTTAATGGTCATCTCAGAGGTGAACAGTCTTTGGCCTTCGATCACCTATTACATCACGATATTGGAATACTTTCAGGCACAACAGCATTTGGCAAAACAATTGTGGCGATCAAACTGATTGCCGAGAAAAAAGTGAATACGCTCATCCTTGTTGACAAAATCAGCCTGCTGTCCCAATGGAAAAAAAAGTTGTCGGATTTCTTGGTTGTGAATGAGCCATTACCTCAGCAGTCTCCCACTGCAGTCAAGAATAGGGGGCGAAAGAAGAAAATCGGTGTAATCGGCCAATTGGGTGCAGGTAAAAATTCTTTAAGCGGCATTGTGGATATTGCCGTGATGCAATCGATAAGCCGAAAAGGAGAGGTTAAGGAGTGTGTAAAAAATTACGGGATGATCATTGCCGATGAGTGCCACCATGCTTCGGCATTTACCTATGAACAAATTCTGAAAACCACCAATGCAAAATATATTTATGGTCTGACCGCCACACCGACAAGAAAGGATGGGCATCATCCAATTCTGTTCATGCATTGCGGCCCTATTCGATTCCGTGATGATCCCAAAAAACAGGCGGAGAACAGGCCTTTTGACCACTATATCGTTCCGCGGTTTACATCTTTACGGGCTCCTTTGGATGTTGATGAAAAGGGAGTGTCCATTCAGGAATTGTATTCCGAAATCGTGGATAACGACTTTAGGAATCAGCAGAT
Source organism: Desulfobacterales bacterium (assembly GCA_030066155.1). GTDB lineage: Bacteria > Desulfobacterota > Desulfobacteria > Desulfobacterales > JAFDCJ01 > JAFDCJ01. The sequence goes on from JASJCE010000458.1 coordinate 5,374, forward strand.
TATCGATGATGTGCTGAATAATTATCACCAAGGCAGGAATTGCATTGTTTTATCGTTGCGAACCGCCCATGTTGAATTGCTTGCCAAAAAATTAAAAGAAAATGTTCCGGATGTATTTACGTTGATGGGTGGTATGGGGAAAAAATGTACCCAGCAGGCCTTTCAGCGCCTCGCCGATGTTCCTGCTGACAATAATGTCATTTTGGTCGCAACCGGTCATTTCATTGGGGAAGGTTTCGACGAGCCACGTCTCGATACCCTTTTCTTGGCCATGCCGATATCTTGGAAAGGCACACTGCAGCAATATGCAGGGAGGCTCCACCGATTGTACAAGACCAAAAAAGAGGTAAAAATCTACGATTACGTGGATATTCAAGTAAAGATGCTGGAGCGGATGTATCAAAAACGGCTTAACGGATACGCTTCAATGGGATACAAAGCCAAAGGCGAGGAGGCCATGGATGCGCCCTTGGATATCATTTTCAATAAGGATAATTTTTTAACTGTTTTCAATCAGGATATCGTTGCCGCTAAAAAGGAGATTTTGATCGTAAGCCCATTTGTCAGAAAAAGACGCACCCACCAGATGATACAGCAACTGAAGATCTCAATCGGCAAAAATATCCGTGTTATTGTCGTGACCCGTCCGAAAGAGGATTTCCCTCAAAAAGATCGCGCCGCTATGCAAAGAACCTTGGACCTGTTGACGGATAACGAAGTCAGTGTTGTTTTCAAATCCAATATCCACCAAAAATTTGCAGT
>JASJCE010000459.1 GCA_030066155.1 Desulfobacterales bacterium
CAGGGTTCAGGGTTCCATTGAATCGCTGCGCTCTTGCTTTTTTATGGAATTTTGGTTGCGGCGCCTCAAAGACTCTTGATGCAAACACTTTAATGCTCTCAGAAACAGTATAATCTGTTACATTTTGCTAAAGCCGAATCGGCGCCCAGTTCAACGCTTATTCTCATCATTTGTAAAGGTAAGTTAGAGGGGATTTTTCAATTAATATGGTTGACAACATTCAGGCAGCATAGAATTTTCTCAATCTATATAAAATCTGAACACTGAACACTGAACACTGAATCCTTAACCCTTGAACCTTTTTACCTGACCACTGAAACCTGAACACTGAAACCTGCTTTCTGAACCCTGAACCCCAAAACCAAATGAATATTGAAAATTGACAATTGAATAATTGAGGAAGTCGCTCTCCGAGACGTAGGCGCTAAAATCCCTACGAGCCGGAGGTGTCGCTCCATCTATTCATAATCTAAAATTCGATAGAATTCCATCAACCTTGAACCCTAAACCTTGAACCTTTAAACCTTTTATTCCTAAACCCAGGACATCGAAATTTCGATTGCAAGAAAGGAGGCAAACCACGATGAAAAAGATAACGTTGATTGCTCTGACAGTCCTATTTGCAGCGGCCGGCCCAAGCAGCATGGCTGCCGCCGACACGATAAAAATAGGCTTCCATGCACCCCTGACGGGCTTTGCTGCATCCGACGGCAAGTCCGCATCCGAAGGCGCCGGGCTGGCAATCGAACAGGTCAATTCCGCCGGCGGTGTCAACGGTCGGATGCTCGAGTTGGTGGTCTATGATGATCAGGCCAAACCGGCCCAGGCCATTCCGATTGCCAACAAACTGATCGGGCAGGACAAGGTCGTTATGGGCGTGTCCGGAAGCTATTCCGGTCCCACAAGATCTGCCGCCGGTGTTTTTCAGGAAGCCGCCGTTCCGTATATCGCGGCATACGCGATTCACCCCGACATTACCCGTGCCGGCAACTATGTGTTTCGAACCAGCTTTCTGGGGGAAGTGCAGGGCCGCGGCGGTGCCAAGCTGATCGGCGACCTGCTGAACAAAAAACGGGTGGTGGTAGTTACACTCCAAAACGATTTCGGGAAATCCCTGGCAGCCGGATTTAAAAGCAAGGCTGCCGACTTCGGCATCAAAATTCTCAACGAATATCAGTACTCGATTAAGGATCGCCAGTTCGGTTCCATCGTGGCCAAGGTCAAAGCAGATAAACCGGATGCGGTTTATGCATCCGGGTATTACTTCACCGCCGGGCCCCTGGTCAGTCAGCTGCGCGCAGCCGGCGTGAAGGTTCCGATCATCGGGCAGGAGGGATATGATTCCCAGAAATTTATCGAGATCGCCGGACCTGCGGCTGAAGGCATCATTATCACGACCAGCCTGGACCGTGACTCGGATGTGCCTGAAACCAAAAATTTTATCAGTGCCTTTGAGAAAAAAGCGGGCTTCAAGGCCGATATGGTTGCCGCATCGGCGCACACCGCTGTTCTCGTGGCCGCTGATGCGTTGAAACGCGCCGGCTCGACCGATCCGGAAGCAATCCGCAAATCGGTTGCCGCCACCAACCTGCGAGTTTCCACCGGCACCATATCCTTCAACAGCCTAGGCGAAGTTCTCAAGGCGGTGCAAAATCAGATCGTCAAAAACGGCAGCTGGCACCGCCACTCGGTCATCGACGACCCGGCCCTGCTGGCACCACCGGAAAAATAAAAAATCCGGAGAATTGGAGTAGTGGAATAAGAAGAAATCCCAAATCTCAAAATACAAATTACAAATAAATCTCAATAATCAAATCTCAAATTCAAAACAAAGTTTGGATTAAGATACACAGAACTTCAACCCCACTCCTTTCCAGGGATTGCTGAAAATCAAAGGATATTTGGGACATTGGAATTTTGAATTTGGACATTATTTGTGATTTGGAACTTGGTGCTTGGAATTTGCAACAGCGTCGGAACCTACAGCAACTATTTAGTTCCAATAATTGTCAAAGCCGCCTGTATGCAAGAACTAAAAGGGAGTTGTGTTGCTATTCCTCGAACTGCTCATACAGGGATTGATACACGGCAGCATGTATGCCATCATCGCGGTCGGATTGACGCTGGTCTACGGGCTGCTGCGCATCCTGCACGTGGCCCATGCCGGTCTCTTTGCCCTGGGCGGATATCTCGGCTTGCTGATCACCAACGCCACGGGCAATCTGGCGCTGGGCATCATCTTGTCAGCTATCCTTGTCGGCATCGGGGGCATGTTGATGTATCGTCTCTGCTACCAGCCGATTCTCGACCGTCCGCCCTACGTGGCCCTGATCGCTTCCATCGGACTGTTTGTGGCCATGGAAGAAATCTTCCGTCTGGTCTTCGGCCCCTATGGTCTGACCTACCGGAATCCGCCGCTGCAGTCACAGGTGATGCTGATGGGAATCAGCCTGAGATCGGCTGAAATTGGCATAGTTCTGACGGCTGTTGTGCTGCTGGGGATTTTATCTTATCTTTCCCAGTCCACCCGCACCGGAATTGCCTGGCGGGCAACGGTGGATGATCCGGCTATGGCCGAATCCTTCGGTATCGACACCATCAAGGTGCGTTATCTGAATTTTTTTATCGGCTCCGGCCTGGCAGCGGTGGCCGGAATATTTATCTCCCTGCTCAGCAACCTCGTGGAGCCTACCATGGGAGCTGTTCCCGCTTACAAGGCCCTGGCCATAATCGTTCTGGGGGGCCTGGGCAATGTCAAGGGAACCCTGATCGCAGCATTGCTGCTGGGGGTCATTGAGGCTTTCGGTACGATTTACGTCGGCTCGCTTCTGGACCGGGATGCAATCGCGTTCGCATTTCTGATCGTGGTTCTAATGGTCAGACCCCAGGGGCTATTTGGGGGAAGGTAAGGGGGTGGTTAACACTGCGGTTGCTGTAAGGTGATTATGCGTTCTATACCAAAGGAGGAAGTTGATCGTAACCGGAGTAATGGAGTGATGGAGTGATGGAGTAAAGGAGTGAAAGTGATTTTGGATTTGAGATTTTGGATTTCTGAATTTAGACACTTGTAAATACCAAAATATAGTCTCAGTAAAAATGAATCTGCAATCCGCAATCTAAAATACCAAATTGAATTACTCCATAACTCCAATACTCCAGCACTCCTGTCTCTATCATGCAGGCATAGCACAATAGCCACGGTTTTTAATCATCTATTTAATTCACCCTCAGGGATCGGGTTATGGGTATCTACGAAATAAGCCTGGCCACCGTGGTGGGCATCAACATCATTCTGGCACTCGGGCTCAATATGATCACCGGCTTTTGCGGTCAGATCAGCCTGGGGCACGCGGCTTTCTACGGTGTCGGGGCTTACACCTGTGCCCTCCTGGCCAAGGCCGGTGCGCCCCTTCTGTTAAACGTTTCAGCCGGCATGATTGCCGCCGGGATCCTGGGCCTGGTTGTGGGGCTGGCCAGCCTCCGGGTCAGACACGATTTTTTGGCCATTACCACCATGGGCGTCGGATTTTTATTTCTGGGAATTGTTCGTCAGCAGGATATCCTGGGCGGCGAACTGGGTATTTCCGGAATACCATCGGCCGGACTGGGTAAGACCGGTTACCTGACCCTGGTCATCGGACTTGCCATATTTTTTACCGCTTTCAGCCTGTGGATTAAACGCTCCTGGATGGGCTTCGCCTTCGATGCCGTGGCTGACGATGAAGACACCGCCCGGGTTGTCAGCGTCGATGTCGGTGCTTACAAACTGGCGGCATTTGCCATGGGAACTGCTATGGCCGGTGTTGCCGGCGGGTTGTATACCTACTTTGCGCGGTTTCTGATGCCGGACGATTTCGGATTCATTACCTCCATCTCGGTCCTGTCGATGGTTGCCGTGGGTGGGATCGGATCGGTATTCGGCGTGATTGTTGCTACCCTTATATTGACATTGATGCCGGAATTCTTCCGGTTCATCAGCGACTACAAGTTACTGGTATACGGCACCCTGCTATTTGCGGTCATGCGGTTTGCCCCCGAAGGACTGGCCGGCATGGCGCGCAGCGCGCTGAAAAAAGTCCATCACCATACCTAAGGAGGGTGTTTTTTGCTCTTATTAAAAACTCTGTGACCTCTGAGCGCTCTGTGAGAGCTAGTTTTTTATTTTGATATCTCGCCCGTTGCACTCGAGCTCGCAGAGTACGCAGAGTATTGTTTTTTTTTACTTTCTGCTGAGCCTCGCTAAAAAGCAGCAGGATATAGACATACATGCCAAGCAATCTCCCGGCAATGCCAATTCGTGATGAAAGCAAAAAGATGGATGTTATATTAGATATCAGCAACGTCACTGTCCGTTTCGGCGGGGTCCAGGCCCTGGACGACGTTTCGTTCAAAGTCAGTGAAGGAGAATTTCTGTGTCTGATCGGCCCCAACGGGGCCGGTAAAACCACCCTGATGCGGGCTGTCACCGGTGTCATCAATCCTCAATCGGCAACAGTCCGACTTGCCGGCAGAGATATCTCGAACCTGCCGACTCACAAAAGAGTGCGGATGGGTCTGGCACTGACCCACCAGATCGTAAGGCCTTTTCGCTCGATGACGGTTCTTGACAATGTGGCCTTAACCGCCGGGCATCGTCTCATCAGCCGTATTTCACGGGCCATGATTTCAGGTAATCGATCGGATGCCAGAAAACAGGCCCGGAAATATCTCTCTCTGGTCGGAATCGAGGATGTGGCTAAACAGCGTGTTGTGGGCCAGCCGTTGGGGGTTGCAAAGCGGCTGGAGGTCGCCCGGGCCCTGGCGCTGAAACCGAAGGTTTTGCTGCTGGACGAGCCACTGGCAGGCTTAAACAGCGTTGAAGCCGCCCGGTTGGCCAATACGGTCGCCGACATCAACCGGCAGGGGCTCACTGTGGTTATGATCGAGCACAATCTGGGGGAAGTGTTGCGGGTCAGCCAACGTCTGGTAGTACTGGACAACGGTCGCAAAATCGCTGACGGTTCACCGGTGGATGTGATGCAGGACCCGACGGTGCGCGCCGCCTATGTCGGAAAGGAGCGGCGGTATGTTGCGGCTTGAATCATTAAGTTGCGGATACGGCGACATGACGGCCGTTCAGGAGCTGACGCTTGACATCCCGGATGGCAAAATTACCGCCCTGCTTGGCGCCAACGGAGCGGGCAAGTCCTCGACCATCATGTGTATTGCCGGCCACGTCGCCGTTAAATGCGGAAAGGTTGAATATGGCGAAAAGGAAATAACCAACGCATCGCCGATGGAAAGAGTTCGAGCCGGTATTGCAGTGGTCCCGGAAGGCCGAAGGTTGTTCCCGAGCCTGACGGTCAGAGAGAACCTGATAGTCGGGGGATATTGTCGACCCAGAGAAAGCGGCCGGCGCAACATGGATCGGGTTCTGGATCTCTTCCCGAGGCTTGGCGATCGATTGAAACAGCAGGCCGGATCGCTGTCGGGAGGCGAGCAGCAGATGCTTTCCATCGGCCGCGCCTTGATGTCCAGCCCGACGCTGCTCATGATCGATGAACTATCGCTGGGCTTGATGCCCAAAGTCATCGATCTGTGCTATGAAGCAATTAGCGAGTTGAAAAGAAAGGGGTTGACGATCCTTATCGTCGAGCAGAGCACGAAACTGGCACTGGAGGTGGCCGACCGCCTTTGCGTACTGGAATCCGGAAATGAAGTCTGGCAGGGCACGTCCGATAAAGCCGGGAAAAACCCCGCGTTGATCGATAAACTTCTGGGAATGAAAGAGGAAAGCGATTAGCCGGTAGCACACGATAGGCGATAGGGGACTAGGCGATAGGGGACGGGGCAATAGGGGACGGTGTTGTTTTTTTGCGTTTAATAACCCTTAGCCACATAATATGGCTCCGATTGGGTGACGAAATGCACGAATAGATGCCGACAGAGCTTTGCACCAAATTATTTGCAAGGGGATTGTAAGTTTTGGAAATGCAAAATAGCGACCCCGTCCCTTTGCTCCTATGGATTTGACATTTATAAACCGACTGGGGTAAACGAACGATAGAAGATTTTTGACCTCAATTATTTTGAAAATTTATTTTCATCCGACACATTTAAGATTCAATGATATCCAAAAGAAATCTGAAAAATTT
>JASJCE010000048.1 GCA_030066155.1 Desulfobacterales bacterium
GATGGCTAGAACTGGATTTATCGGCCGAACCACCGAAATTGAGTGGCGAGCTGTCATCCGAAAACCTGGATTTGCGGCCGTTTCTGGCAGGAAACGATCGTAAAAGAAAAGAGAAAACTGAACCGGTACAGCCGGATCCTCCGAAAGAGAGAAGAACGAAAGGCGACGTTCCAACTTTCAATGCCAACGTTCGGAAAGAAAGGGTCTTCTCAACCCAGCCGCTTCCACTGGACAGACTGCGTGCAATTGATCTGGATCTGAAATTTCGTGACAAACAGGTCTTGCTGCCCGCCCTGGCCCTGGATGAGGTTATCCTGGATGTACTCCTCCAAAATGGCGACCTGACGATCAAACCCTTCAATTTTTTTATCGGGGGAGGCAAATCCGATTTCTGGTTCACCCTGCAATCCAGGCAAAATCCCGCTGCGCTGGCGACAAACCTGGTTGTCGATCAGCTGGAAATCGGCCCTATGCTCGATAAGCTGGGGTATGAGCGCAGCGTCGAAGGCAATCTGGATGCGGATTTTTATCTGGAAGGTTCCGGCAATTCGATTGCAGCTCTGATGGCGGGCCTCAACGGCGACATTCGGGTCGCCATGAGCGATGGGCAGGCCGACGTCAAATACCTGGCCTTGCTCCAGAAGTATCTTGGCAGCGGTATTCTGCGGATGATCAACCCGTTTGAGAGAAAAAGAAAATATGACCCGATCAACTGTTTCGTCAACGATGTCGAAATCGAAGACGGCCTGGCCAAAATAAAGGTATTGCTGGACACCGATCAAACAAGCATCTTCGGCGCCGGAGATATCAATCTCAAAACCGAGCGCCTGGATCTGGGCATCAAGCCCACGCCCAAAAAAGGAGCGCTGCCGGCCGATGTCAATTTGAGCCTCAGACAGCTGTCCCAGCCTTTTCGACTGGGCGGCACGCTGGCCCAGCCGGCGCTTGTCATCGATCCCACGCGAACGGCATTCGTGGCCGGCAAGCTGGCCGGGGCTGTGGCGCTGGGTCCGATCGGTATTCTTGCGTTTTTTGGGGATGTATCTGCGGGTAAAAAGGACCCCTGTGCCGTCGCCCTAGAGGCGAGCGAACAGAGAAAACAGCAATTGCGAGCAGAGGAAACAGAAACAAAAAACGAAAAGCCTAAAAAGAAGGGGTTTTTTCAACGGCTGTTCGGGAAATAAAGGTTTAACACCTGAATTTTATATGCAAATATGTCTGAATGAAGATTGGGGTCGATTTACCACCATTGAATAGGGCGCTGATTGCGACTCAGAAATTCAGGTATTATTCTTGCGTTATTTGAATCAGGACTCTTTTCCGCAACGTTTTACCGTCTTTAATAACAGCGATGCTCAATCCGTTTTCGCCCGCCGGAATAACCCCCAACGTGAAACCCGCCTCCGGCGTGTTGGCTTTCATGCGGACACCATCTTCCCGCCAGCCGATTAATTGAAGTGGAAATATTTGAATTGCATCCTTTGCCCCCGGGGCAATGGTGATATCCGGCTCCTCCGCGATTCCTCTCAATTGCTCAAAAGTCAAACCTTCCCAACCAAATCTGCCGTACCGCTTTCCGTTTTGGATGTAGAAGCAATTCGACCAGTCGATGATAAGGTCCCCGTTAGTTTTGTTGGTAAACTGGTAGCGAAATCTGTTGTAGTAATCGTATCCCTCAGCCTTCAGCGGTTCCAGCTCAACCTCAAAATCCGATGTACTGACCCGTTGAATCGGCGGCGTACTCCGGTAGATCTGCTCCTTGGCACATCCGGTCACAACCAATAAGATGAATGCCATACCCCAGATAATCGGCCTGTCCATAATTGAATCCTCCAATCTCTGAATTCCTAAATTCGCAATTCGAAAACTATTTGTTCATCTTTATGTTGACCAGAATACTCTTGCGTAGCATTTTCCCATCCTTCATGACACCAATGCTCAAACCGACTTCACCCTCGGGTATAACCCCTAACGTGAAGCCTGCCTCAGGAGTGTTGGATTTCATTCTAACGCCATCTTCCCGCCAGCCGACTAAATTCAGTGGAAAGATTTGAACCGCATCTCTACCGCCCGGTGGAATTGTGACGTCCGGCTCTTCCTTTATCCCCTTGAGCTGATCGAAGGTCAACCCTTCCCAACCGAAATTGCCGTTGCGCTTCCCGTTAACGATAAAATAGCTTTTGGACCAGCTGATGACGAGATTTCCATCCGTTTTATTGGTAAATCGATAGCGAAATCGGTTGTAATATTGATAACCGTCCGCTTTCAATGGTTCCAGTTCAACCTCGTAATGAGAGGTACTGACCTTTTGCATCGGTGGTGTACTTTGAAAGACTTGCTCTTTGGCGTATCCGGTTACGGTCAGGGCAATACCTATGACGCACCATATAATCTTTTTGACCATGTAAACTACCTCCTTTGGTTGCCAGATTTCGGGGATATGAAATTGGATTCATTGAAAACCGTTACGATTCGAATTGGCAAAGTTCGATTGCCATAATTATTCCACGTTTGAAGTGATAGCGTTTAACTTAAGCCCTGGTCAAAATGAAGTCAACAAATTCCTTTGAAACGACAGAGCTGCCCATTTCCGGCCCCAAAGGACGAGAGCTTTCGCCCCAGAGTAATCATTGACTCCAATCCATCCGCCAATTATATTGGCATTTTCATATTGAAAAGCGCATTTTAGGAGAACCTCGATGGATCCGTTATGGATACTGGTCGCATTTTTACTGGGATTCGCCGTGTTCCGCGTCGGCCTGCCGCCGCTGGTGGGGTATTTGATTGCCGGATTCGTGCTGCAGGCATTTGGGGTGGTGGGCGGGGAAGTCCTGGATGAGATCGCGGATCTGGGCGTGATGCTGCTGTTGTTTACGATCGGCCTCAAGCTAAAAATTCGAAGCCTGCTCAAACCGGAAATCTGGGCCGGCGCTTCGATCCATATGCTCATCACCGTCATTATCTTCGGTGCGTTCATTTTTGCCGTCTCGTTGAGCGGAATATCTGCCTTTCAGTCGCTAAACTTCAATCTGTCTTTTCTGCTGGCCTTTGCCTTGAGTTTCTCCAGCACGGTATTTGCAGTTAAAGTTCTGGAAGATAAAGGAGAGATGGTTTCTCTGCATGGTCGGGTTTCGATCGGGGTTCTGATCATGCAGGATATCTTTGCCGTACTATTTCTAACTTTTTCCACCGGAAAGATTCCGTCTCCCTGGGCGATTGCATTGATCGCCGGTCTTTTGCTGGTGCGGCCGCTGCTGCACGCTATTCTGAACCGCGTCGGCCATCGGGAGCTGGTCTTGCTGTTTAGCATGTTTTTGGCCCTTGGATTAGGTGCCGCAGGGTTTGAAATAGTAGGACTGAAACCGGATCTGGGTGCTCTGGTTCTGGGCGTCATGATTGCAGGCCATCCCAAAGCCGGCGAAATGTCGGACGCTTTGCTTAGCTTTAAAGACCTTTTCCTGGTCGGATTCTTTCTTAAAATCGGTCTGGGGGGAGCCCCCACCCTGCAGGCGCTTGGTATTGGCGCGGTGCTGACAATTGCCACGGTATTCAAAGTCGCACTTTTCTTCTTTCTGTTTACCCGATTTAAATTGCGTGCCCGTACCGCTTTACTGGCAGCATTCAGCCTGGCGACCTACAGTGAGTTCGGCCTGCTGGTGGGGTCTATCGGCGTTCAGAACGGCTGGATCGGCCCGGAGTGGTTGACCGTCATTGCCATCTCGCTGTCATTCACGTTCATCCTGGCATCGCCCCTGAATTCAGCTTCACATTCCATTTTTGACCGTCGGGCTGAAAAATTACGCCGATGGCAAACCGAAAAACGCCATTCGGAAGATCAGCCGATTGATCCCGGCGAGGCCCGGATTGCGGTATTCGGAATGGGCCGCGTCGGCACGGCAGCCTATGATGACATGCGCGAGCGTCACGGGGACATCGTTATCGGGGTCGAGCAGGATCCCGACGTGGTTAAAATGCATCAGGAAGCCGGACGCCATGTCATACCCGGAGATCCAACGGACATCGATTTTTGGGCCAGAGCGCGAATGAACAAAGAAGACCGGGTGCAATTGGTGCTGCTCGCCATGCCAAACCATTCCGCCAACATGCAGGCTGTAAAAGAACTGGCGAGCTTCGGTTTCGAAGGCGTTGTGGCCGCCACCGCGCAGTTCGACGATCAGGTCGAAGAGTTGAAAGCAGCGGGGGTTCAGGCGGCCTACAACTTTTATGCCCAGGCGGGATACGGCTTCGCCGAACACGTCTGCGAGGCGCTCGAGGATGAGGGCCTGTTGACTATTTAACTAAACCTTAACAATCTGAAGAGGAAAACAAGCCATGCAAAAAAATCGCTGCCGATCAAATCTAACTTTCATTTTGGCTCTAATCTTATCAACGGTTTTCCTCTCGCCGACCATCGGCTCTGCGGAAGAAATCCGGCTTTCAACCGGCCAGACGATTTATGTGCCGATCTACTCCCACATTTACAGCGGCGTAAAAGCACGGCCCTTCGACCTGGCAGCAACCTTAAGCATCCGCAATACCAACCTGAAATCTTCGATTGAGTTAATTTCCGTCAAATACTTCGACTCCGAAGGAAAATTGGTGAAGGATTACCTCGAGAAGCCGATCGTTATAGACGCCATCGCGACTACGCGATACATAATAACGGAAGACGACCGAGCCGGTGGTTCCGGTGCCAATTTTATTGTCATCTGGAAATCAGAACAACCGGTAAATCCGCCCGTTATCGAAGGCGTTATGATCGGCACCCACAGCGGTCAAGGTATTTCTTTCGTTTCGCGGGGCCAGGTGATCAAAGAAGACAGATGACGGAGGGCCCGTCTTCGCTCTTTAGGCTTCAGACTTCGCCTTCGGCTACGACCCGACAAGTCGAGCTTCCGTCTTCGCTCTTCGAGCTTCGCCGAGACACGTCGCCGCGGCAGGCAGATGGAAGAGGAAAGGTGTCGGTGTTCAGTGTTCAGTGTTCAGTGTTCAGGTTTCTGGGTTCAACGGCTAGAAAGATTAGAATCCGGTCAACCCTGAACCGGGAACCTTGAACGGGGAACCTTGATAAGGTTTCAGGATTCTATTTCGATAAAACCACCCCAACATCCTGCGCGTACTGTTTCCAGGCGCCTTTTAATTCTTCCAGGATCGCCGACCTTTCTTCTGAAAGATCGCGGGTCTCTCCGGGATCTTGTGCCACGTTGTAAAGTTTCCAGACTCCGGGTCCAAAGTCTTTGGCTACCCAAACGGCTTTGTAGTCACCTCTGCGCATCCATCTGCCGTTAAGCATTTCACCCCCGATAACAGTGTCCTTGTCGTATGTGTCTTCATGAGAACCGGATATGACGCCGGCAAGCGACCTGCCGCGCATTCGCTCCACTTTCCGCCCCCGGTATTTCTCCGGGTGCTCAAGCCCGGCAAACTCGAGGATCGTGGGCATGATATCGGTAATGTAGGCAAAAGAATTCACCTGTCTTGGACCTTTGATGCCGGGTCCAGCGACAGCCAGGGGTGTTCGAATTCCGCCTTCTCCAACGGTCATCTTGAAATAGTCCAGCGGTCCGGCGCTGGCGCAGGCCCAACCGATCCCGATTCCAACAAAAGAACCGGGGCGACCGATATTATCGAGACGGTTATCAAACGTTTTCATCCATTCGCTGCCGGCGTTGTCGGGGTACTCATCGGCATACCAGGGATTCGGCCCATTGTCGGATGTAAAGATAATAAACGTATTGTCGTATTCACCGACGTCTTTAAGGAACTTAATGATCCGGCCAATGTGGTAGTCCAGATTTTCGATCATGCCGGCATAGGCCTCCATGGTTCGAGACTCGACGGCCCTGGCGTCCTTGCCCAGGGATTCCCAGGCCCTGGTTTTTGGATGAAGTGCCGGCGCCGCTGCACTTTCCGGAATCAGGCCCGCTTTTTTTGCACCGGCTATGCGTCTGGCTTTGAGGGCTTCATAGCCATCGTCGTACTGGCCTCGATACTTGCTCAGCCATGGCTCGGGCACATGGATTGGATCATGAGGGGCGGTTGGCGCGAAATACGCGAGAAAGGGTTTTCCATCTCCTAAATTTCGGCGGATGGCATTAATCAAGAAATCAGCATAGCTTCGACTGGAATAAAAATCTTCAGGGAGTTCATGAAGCGCTTTGCCATCCATCGAATATTTGGCGATTTCCTGGGATGGCGTTTGAAGTCCCGACATGTCGCTCCAATGGCTGGCTCCGCCTTGAAGCATGCTGAATGAACGTTCAAATCCACGTGCCAATGGCAGGTGTTCCGCTTCATGACCCAAATGCCATTTACCGGCTATGTAGGTGTGGTACCCGCCATCGCGCAGCACTTCGGCCAGAGTGACGACCCGGTCGTTCAGGTGCCCCTCATAGCCCGGTTTCCCCTTTTGCTCAGGTGTCATCAACTCGCCCATGTTGCCGAGACCGGCGATGTGATTATCGGTACCGGTCATTAACATCGAGCGGGTTGGAGAGCAGCTTACGGAAGTGTAAAAACTGCTGAACCGTATTCCCTGTTCGGCAATAGAATCGATATTGGGCGTCTGTATCTCGCCCCCAAAAATTCCGATATCCGTGTAACCCATATCATCGGCCATTATAAGCAGGAAATTCGAAGTGGTCTTTGGTGACCTGTCTGCTGCATACACCGTTAAGGAAGTTGCAAGAGGTATCGATAGCATCACGAATCCCGCAATGATTAAACCCTTTTTCAAAACCCACGCTTTTCGAAACATGCCGCACCTCATATCGATATGATTGTAGGTAACAAACAAGAAAATACACTTATCACCATTGGTCGTTGATAAGTCAAGCAAATCTTGACTCTCCGGATGGTTACATATCACTATCTCTCAACAATTTATGGCCGAAGCGAACCAATCCCTTGACGCATCTCAACTGATTTATTACTTTTCAGACCGACAAGATCAATCCGTTAAAGTCGGTTAAATCAATAGGCCGAAAATGACAACCTCAGTTGCACTCAGGGAGTATCACATCATGTTGTCTATCATATCCAAAGTCTTTTCAGGTTTTCTTTCGGCAATCATTACGATGATAGCCTTTACCGCTTGCCGTCAGGAGCCGCCGCCGCCCATCGAGTCCGTCAGAGCGATTAAGTACACGACGGTAAACGAAATCGCTTCGGGCCGGATCCGGAAATTCTCCGGCGTCGTCGAAGCGGCCGACAAATCCAGCGTCAGCTTCGAAGTTCCCGGCAATGTGCAGGAAGTCCGCGTCAAGGTTGGCGACAAGGTTGCCAGGGGCGATGTGTTGGCTGTTCTGGACAAAAGCACCTATGAATTGAATGTCAAGGCTGCCGAAGCCGCTCTGGGCCGGGCCCAGGCCAGGTTAACCAACAGTCGCAACGATTTGGAACGGCTCAAACGCATCGCCAAAATGGACAAAGGGGCCATCAGTGAAGCGCGCCTGGACAACGCCGGCGCCCAATATGCCACCGACAAACAGCAGGTCGAATATCGTGTCTCCCAGCTCAACCTCGCCAAACGGGACCTTGAAAAAACGGTCTTGACGGCGCCATTTAACGGACACATTGCCGAACGTCTTGTAGAGCCATTCTATGAGGTTGATCGGGGGCAGAGATTATTCGATATCTATATGGAAGGTGCCATGGAGGCAGCTGTCAGCATCCCCGAATCGGAAATTTACGGAATTTACCTCGGACTTCCCAGCGAAATCAGATTCCCCACCATCCCGGATAAAGTTTTTGAAGGTGTTGTCACCGAAATCAGTAAAGTCGCCGGAACGGCTAATGCCTTTCCGGTAAAGGTAACCTTAGAGGACGACATCGAAAACGTGCGCCCCGGCATGACGGCTGAAGTGACCATCATGCTGGCCGGTGAAGCGTCTGAAACCTCCTACCTGATTCCAGTAATCGCCGTCGCGGCAGGTGACAGCCAGGCCAAAGGCTATGTTTATATATTCAACCAGGATACGTCAACCGTCAAAAAAACACCCATCGAAGGCGGCGGTATTCGGGACAACGACGTTGTGGTGACGAAAGGCGTCAAAGCCGGTGATATCATTGCGGTGGCAGGCGTGAGCTTTCTGGAAGATGGACAGAAAGTGAAGTTGATGGATTGAAGAATAAATTGAGTAACGGATTTCTTTTCAGATAAAACACAAACTCCCTTTTCTTATACATCAACTTCAAAATCCCAAATTTCAAGCATCAAAATACAAATAAATTTCAAACTACAATATCCAATGACCAAAACTTGTTTAGAATTTTGAATTTCGAAAATTGTAATTTGTTTGATTTTTGTGATTTGTTATTTGTGATTTAAAACCTTTAATATGAGGACTCCCGTCACAGCAGCACAAAAACCGAAATATTTGAGCTAAACAAGGAATTAAACTAAATAAAGGTTAGTTTATGAGTCTTATCACCAAGTTCTCCCTGGACACCTCCCGCGTCACCATGGTCTTCATCGCGACAGTTCTGATTTTTGGTCTGATCCAGTTTCACAATTTCCCGCGTCAGGAAGATCCGCCGATTGTTATCCGGGAAATTGTCGTCACTGCCTTCTTTCCCGGAATGAAGCCGGGCGACATGGAAGAGCTCGTTACCCGTCCGTTGGAGGCCCAGATACGCACCCTGCCGGAAATAGATGATATCTGGTCGGATTCCAAACACGGGGTAACCATCATACATGCCGAAACACGGGACGAATATAACGATCTGGATACGATCTGGCAAAAGGTCCGCAATAAAATGTCGGATATCAAACCGGAACTGCCCGAAGGCACGATGGGGCCGTTCGTCAATGACGAGTTCGGTTTGACGGCCGTTGCCACCGTTGCTCTGTGGAGCGAAGGTTTTACCATGGCCGAAATGCGCATCGTGGCCCGGGATGTGCGCGATCGATTGTACGAACTACCGGGCATTCGCAAGATCGAACTGTTTGGTGTTCACGATGAGCAGGTCTATTTAGAATTTTCCACCACCCGCATGGCCCAGTACGGTATCAAAGGTCGCCAGGTTATGGAGACGCTGATCAACCAGAACGTCGTTCTGCCGGGCGGCACGGTGGATGTTGACGAGCTGGAAGTAATTGTCGAACCCTCAGGTGAATTCAAGAGCATCGAAGATATCGAAGAAGTGCAGATTACCATTCCCGATACCCAGCAAACCATTCGTCTCAAAGATCTGTTGACGGTCGAGCGGGCATACGCCGATCCGCCGCGGGATCTGGTGTATTTCGACGGCCGACGGGCCATTGTCATCAGTGTCTCGATCACACCGGGCGTCAATTCGGTGGAGTTTGGCGAGTTGTTGACGCGCAAGCTGAAAGTGCTGGAATCCCAGCTCCCCATTGGATACGTGCTGGAGTATGCCACGTTTCAGCCGGATCTGGTGGAAGCGGCGGTGAACGGCGGCCTGAGCAACGTCTACCAGACCCTGGTAATTGTGTTGATTGTCGTCATGCTTTTCCTGGGGATGCGCACGGGCCTGATCGTCGGCTCCTTTGTGCCCATGACCATGTTGCTGGGTATGATCACGATGCGTTTTTTCGGTATTGAACTGGAAAGAGTGTCCATCGCTTCGTCCATTATTGCCCTGGGGATGCTGGTCGACAACGGTATCGTGATTGCCGAAGATATCCGTTCCCGTCTGGAGCGGGGCGAAGAGAAATATCAGGCCTGTATCGAAACCGGGCGCACCCTGGCCATCCCGCTGCTCACATCTTCCCTGACTACCATCCTGGCCTTCGTACCGATGCTGTTGATTGACGGCCAGACCGGTGAGTATGCCTTTTCCCTGCCCATGGTCGTGATCCTGCTGCTCCTGTCATCCTGGTTTCTGTCCATGTACATGACGCCGGCCATGAGTTTCTGGTTTATGAAAGTTAAAGGCGGAAAAGAATCCCCCACAAAGGAAACGGATTCTGGATTCGATGCCCAAGCCGGCGAAACCAGGGATCAATATGGCGGTCGTCTGTACCGATTTTACCGTGCCCTGCTCGAAAGGTTGCTGCAGCTGCGCTTTATCGTCTTGCCGGTGGCACTGGCCACCATCGTTCTCGGCGGCTATGTTGGGGCCATTCTGGTCAAGGAATTTTTCGGTCCCAGCGACCGCAATCAATTTCTGATATATGTTGATTTGCCGGCCGGCCATCGCATCGAATCCACGGATGCCGTTGTCCAGCGGCTGAATGCATGGTTGTCCGATAAAGATATCAACCCGGAAGTTACCAGTACCATCGCCTATGTCGGTACCGGCGGCCCGCGTTTCTTTCTGGTGCTGTCGCCGCTGGACCCGGACCCCCATGTGGCGTTTTTAGTCGTCAATACCGAAAATAGTGATCAAGTGCCGGACTTGCTCAAGCGAACCCGGCAGTATTTTCTGGATGAGATCCCGGAAGCCAACGGCCGGGTCAAACAGATGTGGCTGGGATCCACCGAACCGGGCTGGGTCGAGCTGCGCCTCTATGGTCTCGATCCCGAATATTTAATTGAAAAAGGCAATCAATTGCTGGCAGACCTTAAAGCCATACCCGGCACACTGGATGTCAAAAGCGACTGGGAAAATAAAGTCGTCAAAGCCCAGATTATTGTGGACCAGGCCCGCGCCCGCCGGGCGGGGATTTCATCCCAGGATGTCGCCAACTCTTTGCAGTCGCACATGGACGGTCTGAAAATCACCGAATACCGGGAGGGTGATGTGGCCATTCCGATAGTCGCCCGATCCGTGGAAGAAGA
The DNA here is from genome assembly GCA_030066155.1 of Desulfobacterales bacterium. Lineage (GTDB taxonomy): Bacteria > Desulfobacterota > Desulfobacteria > Desulfobacterales > JAFDCJ01 > JAFDCJ01. The sequence continues at coordinate 10,746 of JASJCE010000048.1, forward strand.
GCGCCGGGTTCTGGGCGACCTCTGGAATGTTCTGGTACGGTCGCCGGAAAAAGACGGTTTGACACCCTTAACCCAGATAGCCGATTTGAGCGGCCAGTGGGATTTCAGCCGTATTGCCCGGCGCAATCAGGAAAAGTGCCTGACGGTCGAAGTCAAACACGAATTTCTCAAGGGCGAAGAAATATTCGAGGCGGCGTTGCCGCTGATCGAAAAACTGGAGTTAAAACCGGGTTACTGGTGGGAGGTTGGTGGCGAGCTTGAAAAAAGAGTGGAAACCATGGAAAAGCTGACGCGTTGGATGCCGCTGTGCTTTTTCGGCATCATTGTGCTATTGATCTGGCAGTTCAATTCATTCCGGCGACCGCTCATCATTTTTATTACGATCCCCCTGGCGTTTACCGGATCTTTCTTCGGTCTGCTGTTTATGCGTGCCCCCTTTGATTTCTTTGGCATGCTGGGCCTGCTCAGTCTGGCCGGTGTGATCATTAACAACGGCATCGTGCTGATCGATAAAATCGATAGCGAGCGCGAGAAAGGGATCGACAGCTACAATGCCATCATCAATGCCGCCATCACGCGCTTTCGCCCGATTCTAATGACAACCGTTACAACCGTGCTCGGTGTGCTGCCCCTGATCATATCCGTGGATCCGCTGTTTTACGCCATGGCGGTTATCCTCGGTGCCGGATTGATTTTCGGAACCGTGCTCACGCTGGGGGTGGTGCCGGTGCTGTACTCGGTTTTCTTCCGGGCGAAATCACCCTAATTTCTCCGCTAATTTCTCCGCCCCCAATATAAAAAGGTATTTAGATGACGACTTTCAGTTAATTTTGATACGTTTATATTGTAAAGAAGTTCGGCGGAGAAATTAGTTGATGCTGCGCATCGATTTTTTATTTTATTTTAAATGGAATTCTAAGCAACGTTTTTGGCATAAATGAATCGGTCAATAATAATCATCTTCATAGTTCTCTGGATAACTGCTCCGTCTGGAGTCTCAGCTTTTGACTTTAAAGTCCTGGGAGTCAGGGGCGGTGTGTCGGATCATCGCAATCAGGATACCTTTTATCAATATGAAGCTTTTTTGACCGCCAGAATGCCCTGGGCCCGGCAAATGGCCTCGGATTGGCGGTTTGGAACCCTGCTGGAAGCCAATGCCGGCGTACTGCGCGGGGACGGTGAATCCGCTTTCGTCGGTTCGGCAGGACCGGGAATCAGCATTTCCGGATTCGAAGACAGGATTGACATTCCCATGGGCATCAACCTGACGGTCATTAGTGAAGACACCTTTGGCGATGATGATTTTGGCGGCCCTATTCAGTTTACATCTTACATCGGTTTTAACGTCAATTTGGCCCGCCGCTTGATGATCGGCTACCGGCTGCAGCACATGTCCAACGCCGGGCTCTATAGCTCAAACCCGGGCATCAACATTCACATGCTTGGAATTGGGTACCGTTTTTGATTCTTCGTTGACATTACCCGGTTAAATGTATACGGTTTTTCAACTCATTTTACACAAAAAAGCCAATTAAATGGGGTCACGTAGCCACCATCTTGACCTTAACTTTTTGCAACCAGTTTTCTGCCGATCAACCAGGATAAGCAAAACAAGGAGATTCTATTATGTCTACTTCCATTCCCGTTGTTTGTCCTTACTGTGGCGTGGGCTGCAACCTGGAGCTGATGCTCGATGATAATGGGCGTCCGACGAAAAGCAGCGCCACCGGTCGCAACCCGGAGTTGAACGCCAAATATGCCTGCGTCAAGGGTTTCGCCGTCTATGAACTTCTGATCCACCCCGAGCGTCTGACCCAGCCCTATATCCGCAAAGCTGATAAACTGGAACTGGTGTCCTGGGAGAACGCCATCGACACCGCCGCCCGGACTTTAAAAAATACAATTGATAAATATGGCCCGGAAAGCGTCGGCCTGCTTTGCAGCGGGAAGATTCTAAATGAAGAGGCCTATCTGTCTCAGAAGTTTCAGCGTGCTGTCATCGGCAACAATCATATCGACAATTGTGCCCGGCTTTGCCATGGCCCGTCCGAGGCTGCCTTAAGACAGCAACTGGGATATGGCGGCGTCAGCACGTTCCTGGAGGATTACGAAGCCACCGAAACCGTCTTTTTAGTTGGGGCGCACACCACATTTACACACCCCGTCATCTGGATGCAGGTTAAGAAGCGGGCCAAAAAAGGCGGCCTCAATCTGATTCTGGCGGATCCGCGGGAAACCGATCTGGTCAAGAATGCCGCCGTTCATTTAAAGGTCAGACCCGGGACGGATATCTTCTGGATCAATGCCCTAACGAAAATCATCATCGATAAGAACTGGCACGACCAGGAGTTTTGTGAAAAGCATACCATCGGGTTCGACGCACTGCGTGATTCGGTCGCCGATTTGGATATTCATAGTATCTGCCAACGGGCCGGTGTTACCCGCGACGAGCTCGAGAAAACCGCCGAACTGATACACGATAAAAAAACCATATTCATATGGGGCATGGGCCTCACCCAGCACGCCCATGGCACCGACAATATTATGGCCCTGGTGAACCTGGCTTTGTTGACGGGCAATATCGGCAAACCCGGCTGCGGTTTATCACCGTTACGGGGTCAGAACAATGTCCAGGGCGCCGGAGACATGGGAGCGCTGCCCAATATGCTCGCCGGCCATATGGAAGTTGCCGACGAGGCCGCCCGTGTCCACGTGGGTGCGATCTGGGGGAAGACAGTTCCCTCCAGCCCGGGCCTGGCCGCCCCTGAAATGATCCATGATATTGCTTCACGCAAAATAAGGGCGCTTTACGTAATTGGTGAAAATCCCGCCGTATCCGAACCCCAGTCCAATTTCGTCACCTGGATGCTGCAAAGCCTCGATCTGCTGATCGTTCAGGACATCTTCCCCAATGAAACATGCCGGTATGCCGATATCGTGCTGCCGGCGGCTACGGTAGGCGAGAAGGACGGCACTTTCACCAATGCCGCACGCCGGGTGCAATACACGGCTGCGGGTTTGGCTTCACCCGGTGAAGCCAAACCGGACTGGGAGATTTTACGCGATCTGGCCACTGCCATGGGTGCAGACTGGCATTACACGTCTACTGAAGATATCTGGGAAGAAATTCGCCGGGCGGCTCCAGTGTTCGCCGGCATAACACACCAGCGGTTGAAAGACTCCAACGGTATCTTTTGGCCCTGTTACGATGAAAACCACCCGGGAACCCCCCGGTTGTACGAAGACGGCTTCGGCTTCCGGGATCGGCGCGCCCGATTCCTGCCCGTCAATTTACCCGAGACGCTCATGGAGCCGACCGAAGATTATCCGTATATTCTGATCACCGGCCGATTGCTGCATCATTTCAATACCGGCGAGATGTCGAGACGGTCAAAGAAGCTTACCCGCTTGAAGCCGGCTGCCCACCTGGATATGAATCCGGATGATGCCGCCGAAATTGGCCTTGCCGAAGATGATACCGTGCGCATGACCAGCCCCCACGGAACGGTGCAGTTACCGCTGAAACTCGATCAGCAGTTGCAGCGCGGTTATCTGTTCGCCCCGATTCACTATAGCGAACCCAATTTTAACTGTTTGATGAGTGCCGTGCCGATCGATCCCAAGGCCAGAATGCCGGCCCTGAAGGTCGTACCGGTTAAACTGGAAAAGGGATAATTATGATTATCGAAGAAAGTGTTATGATCAATGCGCCGCTGACGGTGGTGTGGCGGGTTTTTTCCGAGATGGAAGAATGGGGCAGCTGGAATACGGTTTGCGAAAACTGCTGCATTGTCTCGGGTGAAAGCATGGCTCTGAATACCTGTTTTACCTTCAGCATGCGTCCCTACTACCTTCCGATCAAGGTGCAGCCGACCATTACGAAATGTGACCCGGGAAAAGAAGTCATCTGGGAAGGCAATCGTTTCGGTGTGTATGCCGTGCACAGTTTCATTTTTGAAGAAAACGAAAACGGCGTGAAGCTGACCAGCAGCGAATCTTTCCGGGGCCCCCTTTTGTGGATGAGCAAACTCATTTTTATCCCCAAACGCCTCCATAATCTGACCCAGCAACTAATGCAGTCAATCAAGACTCAAGCCGAAGCGTGCACGCTGGACCCTGTACATTGATATATGATACTTCATCATTGAAATTTTTCACCGCAGAGATCGCAGAGCGACGCAGAGATTTTTTAAATTTTCTTCCTCAGCGTTCTCAGCGAACTCTGCGGTGAATTCCTTAAGTTTCTTTTCCGATCGGACTGGCCGTTTTTTTGGCCAGCGGCCCCGTTCTTGTGAAACTTCAAATAGAAAATCGAACGTCGAACGTCCAACTTCCAACATCGAACGTCCAATGTGGATGTCGCTGCGCTTTTTCGATTTTAACTAATGAACAAATTAAAGCCTCCAGTGTGCGCGTGTCCGAGCTTGTCAAAGATTAGTCGGGTCAAATTCGCAACGGTGTATTCGCTGGAGCAACACAGGCACAGCATGTTGTACCTTTTTAAATCGATAGAATACAATATTCGACGTTGGAAGTTGGATGTTCGATGTTGGACGTTCATTAGTTTCTCTTTTGATCAGACCGGCCGGTTTTTTGGCCAGCGGCCGGGCTGAACCTCTGAACACTGAACACTGGCACCTCTCTCTGTCCTGAAACCTGAACACTGACACGTGAAACCTTATCGAGGTCCCCGGTTCAGGGTTGACCGGATTTCAATCTCTTAAACTTTTGACCCCAGAACCTCTGAACCCTTTATCCCTGAAACCTGAACACTGACACCTGTCTACGATCCCGTCTGAAGCGAAGCGTAAGCGGGGAAACCTTCACTTCAGCTCTGAACCCTGAAACCTGAACCCTGAACACTGAACACTGAAACCTTTCTTATCCCCACCCGTTTGGCTGGCGTTGAGACGGAGTTGCCACGCTGTTCTCCCCCTCCCCTGTTTGATGATCCGTGCCAAAATTGTTATTGCAATATCCAACTGTTTGAATTAATGATTGAATGAATTGGGTTGAATTGTGGCGATTCAACTCACGGCTGGCTTATTTATCTGCGCACCAGGTAATTCAAAAGCCATTTTCCCCATCTTCGGTTCAAAAACCCCGGTATGTTTCGGTCGATTCAGGAAACCGGCCCGGGGGGTATTGTTGCAAAATTATTTGGCGATTTAAGGAGTGAGAAATGCAGGAATCTTTATTTCGGATATTTCATTCAGGCGCGCAAAACTTGCGGTGTAGCGGTAAATCGGTTTCTCCCGCAATAGCGGTACTGCTTCTGGCGATAGTTTTATTGAGCGGCTGCACCATGGTCGGGCCGGATTACGTCAAACCCGAAGCACCGGAACCCGAAAAGTGGTTGGAATCGACCGATCCGAAAATTCAATCCAAGGAAACAGACTTCAGTGAATGGTGGGCCGTATTCAACGATCCGATCCTAAATGATTTGATTCAAGCGGCCTACCAGCAGAATCTGCCGCTTCAAATTGCCGGGATACGGATCTATGAGGCCCGGGCCCAACTCGGAATCGCTTTTGGATTCCAGTACCCTCAGACCCAGCAGGGTTTGGGCGCGGCTCAGGTCAACCAGGTCAGCAATAATGCGCCGAATATTGCCTTTGCCGACAGATATTTCACAACTTATGACATCGGCCTGGATGCGGCCTGGGAATTGGATGTCTGGGGTCGGTTCAGACGCGCAGTGCAGACCGGGGTGGCCAATCTCGAGGCCTCGATCGCGGATTACGATGATATTCTGGTCTCATTAACCGCCGACGTGGCGCGTACTTACATCATCCTGCGAACCGCCGAAGAACGCCTGGCAGTTGCCCGAGAAAATGTAAAAATCCAGCAAAGATCGCTGGAAATTGCCGAGGTGCGGTTCAGAGCCGGTGCTGTAACGGAACTCGACGTTACCCAGGCCCGATCCCTGTTGAGAGGCACCGAAGCCGGCATCCCCGGCTTTATTACTGATATCCGGCAGTCCAAAAATGCCCTGGCCATTTTACTCGGTAAGCTTCCCGGCGAAATCGATGTCATGCTGGGCGGTCCGGGCCTCATACCGGAAGTTCCACCCGAAGTGGCGGTGGGCATTCCGGCGGAACTGCTGCGCCGTCGTCCGGATATCCGTTTTGCCGAGCGTCGCCTGGCGGCCCAGAGTGCCCAGATCGGTTTTGCCAAGACGGATCTATTTCCGCGTTTCACACTGTTCGGCACCTTGGGTTTTCAAACAAGCGATTACACGGAAGAATCCGATTTCAATGATTTATTTGACCAGGACAGCTTTACCTACAATGCCGGTGCCGGATTCAACTGGAATTTATTCAATTATGGTCGAATCACCAACAGCGTGCGGGTTGAAGATGCCCGGTTTCAGGAGCTGGCGGTCAATTACGAGGACACGGTCCTGCGCGCGGCCCAGGAGGTTGAGGACTCTATGATCGGATTTCTGCAATCCCAGGATACTGTCTTTTTTTTAGCAGACGCCGTCAAGGCCGCCAAACGCTCCGTGGACTTGTCCCTGATTCAATATCGCGAAGGGCTGGTGGACTACCAGCGGGTGCTGGATACACAGCGCGATTTAACAGCCCAACAGGACAATCTGGTGTTCACCGCCGGATCGGTCGGTCAAAATTTGATCAGCATTTACCGCGCCCTGGGAGGCGGCTGGGGAATCCGCGGCAGCAACGATTTCATCCCGGCCAGCATCAAGGAAGAAATGGAAAACCGCACCAACTGGGGCAATATCCTGTCACCGGCAAAATTGGAATATCCGCCGTCCCAGGAAGTCGATTCCATCTTCAATTATCCGGATTGGTAGATCAGAGCGATTTGGGATTGCGGATTGCGGATTGCGGATTTAACGGAGCAGGGAGCAGAGAGCATAGGGCCGGGGCAAAGGGCATAGTGCAGGGTGCAGAGAGCATGGGGCACGGGGCAGAGGCTTTTGAATTCGGAAGTTGGAATGCGGAAGTGGGAAAAGAATGAAGACGAGAAGTTGAGAAGATGAGAAGGTCGAAATATAAGAATGGGGCGCGGGGGCCAGGATAAAATTTGATTTGCGTTTAGATCCTTATTTCCCTTTCAACAATTCAACTATTTAACTAGTCAACTAAACATCAGGCCAAACTCCATGACACAGGAATTCGATCCGCGGAAAAGTTACCTGACGGTTAAAGCCAGCGAGAATATGATTGCTTATGTCGGCTTTTTGATCGAGCTTGAAGAAAGCGGCAAAAGCAAGGAAGGCGTCGTTAAAATATCCTCATTTCAACGTCCCTATGGCGGCGGTTACCTGACCCTGACATTTATGGTCGATAAGGGCCAGGATGCCTCCCTGGACAGCCAGCTCGCAAAACTGTTTGATGGCATCACCGAAAACGCCCTCCGGCAACACCTGGGAAAAGGATTTGAGCGGATCGTCAGGGTTGATCTGGATATACTCGAGGAGACTAGAGGCTGGTCGATCGAAGAGATAAACGTTTATTTCATAACGATTGCCGAGCGTGAAAAAGTCCTGGTCGAAGAAAAACTGCTGCCGGCCCTGGAATGTATGCTGCCCTGTAAATTCGAACCCGTGGAATGGTGGCCGGAAGGCCGCAAATCCGTCTCGCCGAGCAGCGAAGATGTTGAGGAGAGTCTTTCCTTGAAAGGATTGTTCAAAAAATGGTTCGGATCGGGATGACGAGCGTTTATTGAGTTGATTGAGTTGATTGAGTTGATTGAGTTTGTTGGGTTTATGGAGTCAACTAATCAACCAATCAATTTAATCAACCTGTCGCTGACATCTCTAAAAGTTTAAACAATCAATATCCGTGGCTATGGGGAGTGTTGGAGTGGCGGAGTAATGGAGTGTTGTTTATAATCCTGTTGCTTCAAATGCGATAATGTTAGTACGAAAATATCCGATACCACCAGCCGTATTATGGATCAGGATCACACCACTCCAATAATCCAATACTCCAGCACTCCGTCATTTTTATGAGGTTTAATCTGAATAAAAGACAACTATATTTTGTTTCTGCGTCGTAGCAATAACAGGATTTATGGGAGGCAGGATGCCATTAAAAGTCAAATCAGCGCAACGAGGACCGGGGGTTGTGGTTATATCGCCAATCGGCTCGATTGATGCCAGCACGTCTAACCTGCTGGATGAAAAGGTCGACAACGTATTGCAGCAAAACCCGGATGTCGTCATTTTTGATATGGAGTTTGCCGATTATATCAGCAGTACCGGAATACGGGTGCTTTTAAAGACCAAGAAGGCCCTAAAAGAAACCAACGGCCGGGTGGTGTTTATGAAGCTTCAGCCTCAAATCCAGAAAGTCTTCGATATTCTCAAAGCCATCCCTACCCTTGAAGTTTTTGCAAGTATTGAAGAACTGGATAATTACCTGGACGCCATGCAAAAAGCGGCCAGGAAGTAGCATCAATAGGCGGTTGCCGGCCTGTTAACGCGCTTCGACCGAAGGCATATGGACGGATTCGCTTACCCGAAACCCACCGTACATGCGAAGCAACTGTAAATTGACAATGCGGCAGCGGTCGTAAGTGTCATAAGTATGACCCGCAATAAAAAAACGACATAATTCATTGCGCATACAGACGTGCACAGCCGTACGCACGAACTTTATAGAAATGCGCTGAAAGATTGAAGCAGCGATGGCTGAAAGCAATAATATCCTATCAATCGATACATCACCTGGCAAGCAGCCAACGGATACCTTGCGGGTTAAAATCACCGGTACATGGAAAATCGGTACCGAACAAATTTCGGCGGAGCAGGTCCGGCAAAAAATCGAGTCGAATGGCGCCGTAAAAAGAGTCGGTTTTTTTACGGAAAACCTGGGCGACTGGGACAGCAGCCTTCTGACCTTTCTGATGAAAATAAGCGACTATTGCACCCGGCAAAATATTATCTTTGAGAAGGACGGTCTACCCGACGGCGTAAAACGGCTAATTGGCCTGGCAACTGCTGTACCTGAAAGAAAAGGCGCTCGCAAGCAAGCAACCCGCGATCCCTTCTTTAGTCGTATTGGGGATGCGACTCTAAAGTTATGGCAATCAACAATCGAGCTGCTTTCGTTTATCGGCGAAGCGTTCATCGCAACTTTAAGATTTCTGACCGGAAAGGCCAGTTTTCGTCCAAGTGACCTTGGACTGTTCATCCAGCAATGCGGCGTCGACGCACTGCCGATTGTTTCCCTGATCAGCTTTTTAGTGGGTTTGATCCTGGCGTTCGTTGGTGCTGTCCAACTGGCGATGTTTGGTGCGCAGATATATGTGGCCGATCTGGTCGGGATTGCCATGCTGCGGGTCATGGGCGCGATAATGGCCGGCATTGTCATGGCCGGCCGAACCGGTGCGGCATTTGCCGCCCAGCTGGGTACGATGCAGGTCAATGAAGAAATCGACGCTCTCAAAACCATGGGGGTTGCACCAATCGAGTTTCTGGTGCTGCCGCGGATGCTGGCTCTGGTGGTGATGATGCCCCTGCTGTGCATATATGCTGATTTTATGGGCATCCTCGGCGGTATGATAGTTGGCGTTGGGATGCTCGATATCGGGCTGGTGCAGTATCTGGAACAGACCAGAAAAGCACTGAACTTAAATCACCTCTTTGTTGGCATTTTTCAAGCCGGCGTCTTCGGCGTGTTGGTCGCACTGGCCGGATGCCTGCGTGGAATTCAATGCGGCCGCAGTGCATCCGCCGTAGGTGATGCCGCAACGTCTGCGGTGGTCACATCGATTATCGCGATTATCGTTGCTACCGCCATCGTAACGGTGGCGTGCAATGTTATCGGGATTTGAGGATTCCGCGTTCTGGGTTTAGGGGTTCAGGGTTCTAAGTTCAGAGACTGACGGATGCCGAATGTAAGTGTTCTGTCTTTTTTATTTGAATGATCGAGCGCAGCGAGACAATAATTTTAGGCAATTTAGGCATTTTGAATTTTAGGCATTTTTCACCAATGGTAACTCCATGAAAGCGCCCGGATCACAAAACAACAATGAAGCTCACATCATCGTGAAGGACCTAACCATGGCGTTTGGTAGTTTCGTGGTTCAGCGTGATTTGAACTTTGCGATCAACCGCGGCGATATTTTCATCATCATGGGCGGCAGCGGATGCGGTAAAAGTACTCTTTTGCGGCACATGATCGGATTAATAAAGCCGGCCAAAGGTCAAATTTTTTACGACAATGTCAGCTTTTGGGAAGTTGCGCCGGATCGACGGGATCAGATTGTCAGGAACGTAGGCATCCTCTACCAGAGCGGCGCCCTTTTTAGCTCCATGACGCTGGCCGAAAATATTGCGCTGCCGCTGCAGGAATATACGGATTTGAAAACGGATCAGATTCGCGAAATCATTGCACTGAAACTGGCGCTGGTCGGATTGGCCGGTTTCGACGATTACTATCCATCCGAAATCAGCGGCGGCATGCGCAAACGGGCCGGTCTGGCGCGGGCCATGGCGCTGGATCCCGATATCTTGTTTTTCGACGAACCCTCGGCCGGGCTGGATCCCATCAGCGCCCGCCTGTTGGATGATCTGATTCTCGAACTGCGGGAAAGTCTGGGGTCGACGGTGGTCATCGTAACCCATGAATTGGCCAGCATTTTCGCCATTGGGAATAACTCCGTATTTCTCGATCCGGAAGAGAAAACCATGATTGCCCAGGGAGATCCGAACAAGTTGCTGGCCGAATCCAAAAATCCGACGGTACATAAGTTTCTAACTAGAGGAGAAGGGTGATTCGATTGTGGATTCTTGTCCGCTGTTTCTTTGGCGGATTGGATTTCGGAATGCGGATTGAAATAGCAGAGGGCAAAGAGCAGAGAGGTGTCAGTGTTCAGTGTTCAGTGTTCAGGTGTCAGAGGTCAGAGGTCAGAAACCAGAGGTCAGATGTCTTAGATCAAAGGTCGGAACCCAGAAAGGCAGAAGGCAGAATCCAAGGGATCAGAGATGAAGATTGCTTTCTGAATAATAAAATCTGTTTTCTGTCATCTGTTATCTGTCGTCTTCAAACTGAACACTGAAAACTGACACCTGAAACCTTCTTATACGCTGACACCTGAACACTGACACCTGAAACCTTAACCTGCGGTATTTCCGTTAAGTTGCAATAGCGTGCGGAGACATAAGTTGAAAATAAAATCTCACATCGAGGTAAACCAATCATGAGCAAAAAAGCAAATAAGACCCTTATCGGCGTTTTTGTCGTGGCCGCAATCGTCATGCTGGTGGCAGCTGTTCTCATTTTCGGTTCCGGTAAATTCTTCCGGGAACGGATTCAATATGTCGCTTTTTTTGAGGGCTCAGTGAACGGCCTTGGAATTGGGGCCCCGGTGATGTTCAGGGGGGTTAAACTCGGCGAAGTAAACGATATTTTGCTGGTATACCATGCCAAAGAACTGAGTTTTGAAATTCCGGTATGCATCACCCTCTTTCCTGAAAAAGTGACCGGTATGGCTCTCGATTATGTTGAAGCTGATGAGGACCGTGAATACCATCAACTTTTAGAACAGGGACTCAGAGCGCAACTCCAGATGCAGAGTCTCGTGACAGGTCAACTTGCGGTAGAACTGGACTTCCATCCGGACAGTCCGCTGAAGCTATATGGTTTCAAAGACTTGAACCTGGGGCCGGACGTCAAAGAAATCCCGACCATCAAATCCGGCTTCCAGGAGCTCGGCAGGAAAATAGAACAACTTCCCTTGGACGACATTGCTGCTGACTTAAGGTCATCTCTACAGGGGATAAACGCTTTTGTCAATTCCCCTGAATTCGGCAAGAGTCTGCATTATTTTAAACAGGTCTTGCGTGACGCGCGCAACTTTGTCCGCCATTTGGATTCGAAGGTCGATCCGTTGTATGAGCGGGTGGACGGTCTGCTGGCGAATCTGGACAATCAGATCGAACCCCTGGCAACCAGTCTCATTCGCACCTCTGATGATACCGACAAGCTGATTCTGAATGTCAATAAGCGCATCGGACCGATTCATGCCGATCTGAATAAAACTGCCGCATCCCTGCGCGCCGCCCTCAAATCGGCGGAATCAGCCCTAAATGAGGTCGACGAAATGATAGAAGATGATTCTGAGGTTCGCTATTATATCGATGTTTTCCTGAGAGAAATGACAATGGCCGCCCGTTCGGTGCGGGCACTCGCCAACTACCTCGAACGAAATCCGGATGCCTTGTTGCGCGGAAAAGTCAGTAAAACCAGTCAGGAGGAAGGTAGATAATGGCCTTGAAGCATTTACGTTGTTGGAGTATCCTTATCTTGGTCTTGAATTTAATTTCGGCGGGCTGCTCGCCTTTTGGAGCCGGTACCCAGAAGTCAACCCGATTTTATGTTCTGAGCTCGCTGCAGGGCGAAGCGGATTCCATCCAACCAATGGCAAAACTACCCGATATCGGCATCGGAGTTGGACCCATTCGAATGCCCATGTACCTCGATCGATCGGATATTGTGACGCGTGGCAGTCAAAACAAGGTTGAAATCGCCGAATTCGCCCAGTGGGCAGGGCCCCTGCCGGAGAACTTCATTCGGGTTGTGGCAGAAAATTTATCCGTGCTATTGGCAACCGATAAAATTGCGGTTTTCCCGTATCCCAGAAGCTACTTTGTAGATTTCAGTGTCACCATCTATGTGACCCGTTTCGACGGCTTTCCAGGCGACAAAGCCCATCTTAGAGCCCGCTGGGCAATTCTAGATCGCAAACGAAATAATTCTTTTTATGAAAAGCATACCATTGTGAGTCACCCCACGGAAAATGAGACGACCGAAGCGCTGATAGCCGCCAAAAGCAAAACGGTTAGTGATCTCAGTCGTGAAATAGCCAAAGCGCTTCAGGAAGTGGCCAAAACACATCCGCCAAAAAAGAAAAAAAAATAAGCCACGAATTAACACGAATTTTCACGAATAGTTTTTAAGACCTGAATTATTGATTCACAATTAGCGCGCCACGTCCGTTGCAGTCATTTGATCCAGATCTTCAATGCGGGTATTTGCGAAAAAAAGGTAATAATTTAAACTTACTCTTTATTCAGTTGTAAACCATTCATGGCCATTTGTGTTGATATGTGGTAAAAGAACATCGACACCATCAAATCAGAAAAAACAGTTTCTGTTACTTGAATCAGGTGCAAGGTTACATGAAAAAATTTTTAGTCTTACATCTGTTGGCCATATTGCTATTTTCCTGTGCCCACGGAAAAACGAGTCAATTTCCAACCGTCGATAATCCGGCAGAGAACGCGCAGGTCTATGTCATCCGGGACAATAGCCTGATGGGCTGGGGTTTTTCGCTGAAAGTGGCGCTAAACGACTCCATTATCGCCCGGCTGCGATCGGGGGAATACATTTCTTTCTACATCGAACCCGGGTTCCACTCACTGGGGGTTTCCGAACCAACCGTATCGGTCCCCCTCGAAAAAGGCAACATATACTATTTTCTGATCAGTGCCGATTATACCGAATTCGGCTTTGAGCTTCACCGCATCAGCGACAAACGAGCAGAGGTGTGGCTGGCGAAGACGAAACCGTTGGAATGAATTCGGAAGTGGGATTGCGGAAGTGGGAATTCATCGATTGCGGATTTTGGAATGCGGATTGCGGATTGAAAAGGCAGAGAACAGAAGACAGACGACAGAATTCAGAAGACAGGTAACAGCATTCCTTCACTTAAAGCCAAATACCTTAAACCATCTGGAATGATGAATGAAGGAAATCGCTCTCTGAGGCGTAGGCGATACAAACCCCTCCGAGCCGGAGGCTTCGCTCAATCGATTTTAGCGTACCAGTTTCCCGGCCTCCAATTACTCGGAACCCGGAATCCCGTATTACAATCTGCAATCCAAAATTCCAAATCCGAAATCGAAAGATCCAGTATCGAGCATCCAGCATCCAGTATCCAGAATCAAGCATCCAGTATCAAGCTTCCAGTATCCAGCATCCTGAAGTTCGCAGGCCGAGTAATCTCATCCCGATCCAAAATCCGCAATCCCAAATCCAAAGTCGAAAAATCCGGCAGCAAGCGAAGCGAACTAACAAGAACCTTCTTCGAGTGACGAAGCATCGGGCTCTATGCGCTCTGCTCTTTGCTCTATGCTTTACGCAACCAGTATCATATAGATATCCGATACATTCGTGCGGGTTGGGCCTGTCATGATCAGGTCATCCAGCGGTTTAAAAAAGTGGTAGGCATCGTTGCGCTTTAAAAAATCAAAGGG
>JASJCE010000460.1 GCA_030066155.1 Desulfobacterales bacterium
ATGCCGTCGATTGCGATATCCCAATAGTGCGGTACGTCGAATACCATCTAAACTCCTCGGTCTACATCCGGTCTCGATCTGCTAAATTCGAACGTCGATTGATCGGTTCCGCTTGGATTTATCCGGTGAACGGCGGTCATCGACGCCATTCCGTCTGCCGTACCCGCTGACCTGTTTGATATCATTGGGGTAGATGGGTTCGGAATCCGCACCGGATTTTTTTTTCTGTTTTTGTTTCGGGTTTTGCTTTAATCTGGACTGCTGGTTTCTACCACCGCCGGAATTCGTCCGGTTGACTCGAATTGCGGGCCGCGCGGCGGCCGGCAAGCTATAAGCTTTCATAGTTGTTCTCTGATTGGTTTTGAAATTTAAGCGCTGAGCAGAGTCGCAAACAAACGAATAAGAAAATATGCGCAGCATAAAATAATTAATCCGCTGATGTATCAATCTGACATGTGTTTTCAGACGCAGCCACAACCAGAAATCAATCAGGGGCGATTTATCCGGGCGGATTAATTATACATCGATCAATTTCTCTTTGCGCAGCTTGGCCCGTAGCCGGCGGACCGCCTGGGAATGTATTTGGGATACTCTTGACTCGGTGATGTTCAGGACCTTGCCGGTTTCCTTCATCGTCAGTTCTTCCAGGTAATAAAGGGATATCACCAGACGCTCTTTTTCCGGCAATTGCTCAATGGCTCTGGCCACCGCTTCCCGGATTTCTTTCAAGCGGGTCAACGTCAGGGCATCATCATCATTGTCCACCAGATAGCTCATCAGCTTTTCTTTTTCATCCCGGGATGAATACCCCAGTTCCTCAAAGCTGATAAACGATATGTTAGACATCTGCTTGGTACGGTATACGTGCTCGACACTGACGCCCATTTCCTCGGCAACTTCCACATCGTCGACTTCCCGACCTAATTTTTGCTCCAGTTTCAAGTAGGTGTTTTCCAAATCCCGGATTTTGCGACGATTGGATCGGGACAGAAAATCCCGGGACCGGAGCTCACTCAATACGGCACCCTTGATTCGGAAAACGGCATAGGTCATAAATTTGTTGTCCCGTTTCGGGTCGTAGCGGTCCACCGCCTGAATGAGTCCGATAACGCCGACATTCATTAAATCATCGATATCGATTGTGGAAGGCAGATGAACCGCTATTCGATGAACGATACGTTTGACATAGGGCAGGTATTCAGAGATTAACTGGTCCCGATAGGATGCATCGTTCTTGTCTTGTTGTTTAGCGGGTGTTTGTGCCGATGCCATAAATTGCTTTCTCCCCAATGAGATGACCGGATTCCTTAACTATTCAATTTTAATATAGCCGCAAAAATGCGCAAAATACACCAAAAACAGAATTCACAATTAATAATTCCAATAGGTTATGAGACCTAAATTTGAGAATTCTGAATTTTTACGAGGTTATCGATTTTCATTCTTCAATTTTTTTGTAGTAGCCTATCGTTACTCTCCTCCCAGGTGTCGCAGGAATAGATTGCTCCCATCCTTCGGGCAATTGAGAGGGGGCATTGCCGAAATCTTGCGGGCCAGATCCCGAAAACATCGACTGGCGTGGGTATCCGGATACAACTGGCTGACGATTTTTTGATTCTTAATGCCTTTGGGAACATTCTCATCGTTCAAAATGCAGCCCAGATACTCAATCTGAATATCCAGAAAGCGATCCGTAACCAGATGCAACTGCCTGAATACTTCACGTCCCTCCTCCGGTCGACTGACCATGTTCACCAGGAGTTTGCAGACTTTCTCGGAATATTTTAAAGAGAGCACTTTCATTAATGCGTAGGCGTCGGTGATGGACGTCGGCTCCGGTGAGACGACAACGACGATCTCCTGAGCGGTCACATTAAAATCCATGACGTTGGAGGAAATCCCGGCTGCCGTATCAATGAAGAATACATCCACGCTGTCAATTAACTGGTCCAGCTGGGTCAGGATGTTGAATTTCTGTTTTCGGGTCAGGTTGGTCAACTCCTGAATGCCCGAGGAGGCCGGCAATATCTTCATCTCCCCGGGTCCCTCGATCAAAATATCTTCGATCGACTTTTCTTCCATAATGACATGGGATAAATTGAACCTCGGCGCCAATCCCAACAAAACATCCAGGTTTCCCAATCCGAGATCAGCATCGAGAATCAATACTTTTTTACCCAGCTTTCTAAAAGCGTATCCGAGGTTGGCAACAATACTGGTTTTGCCGACCCCGCCCTTGCCACTCGTAATCGCGATAACCCGCGCATTGCCGCCACGCTTGTTTCTACTGCGGCTCCCCGGGGTCCCGCTTTTTTGGTCCCGTCGATGAGACAAGCTGATCACCTTATTTGAGGGATCCTTCATGCCCATTATGGTTCGTCTCCTGATGTTTGAAACGATTATAGATAGTTCGTTAATGTTCGTTTGGCGGTTCGTGCAATCTCGGTTTGGTGACGATTGGACCGATCGGGATTGCAGCTGCGACACGGCAAAAAGTGTTGCGCTTCGGCTTCCTTTATACTCGAAAAATGAATGATGTTCTCTGGCTTGATCTTATGGGACCACTTGCAATCCGTGGCGTGGTAGACATCGGAATTTCGGTTGGCAACAAAATAGGATCGCTTATCAGACGGTTCCCGCGTGCCGGTCATGGTATCTGTTGATGGTGTCGGTGCTTGGTCCTTTAAAACGCCGAACTGGTCCCCGGTTTTGAAAATCAGGTCGACCAGTTTCTGAACGGATCCTTCTTCAAGGTCTTCCGAGACCTTACGACCGGAACAAAAGTAGGCCACCGGCAAATGGTTTCGCACCATCATGTTAAGCATATTGCCATGGGTCCGACTCTCGTCGAGCTTTGTGAAAATCAGGCATCGGATACCGACCGTTTGGATGGTTTGACCCAGTTCAAGCAAGTCTCGTTCTTTGGTCGCAGAACTGACAACGAGCAGTTTGCGCAAATTCGTAAGTTTGGCAAAGTAGGCATCGAGTTCACGAATGCAATGCGGGTCGGTCGGATTGATGCCGGGGGTGTCGATCAAAATCAAATCATGATGCTTCGCCTTTTTGATCGCCTTTATCAGCTCGGCAGGATTGACAGCACACTGAATCGGCAGTCCCAGGATTCGAGCGTATGCTTTCAATTGTTCGTTGGCGGCAATTCCGTAGTTATCGATGGAGATCAATGCAACCTGTTTGCGGCGTTGCCTGGCCTGAATGGCCGCCAATTTGGCAATTGTAGTGGTTTTGCCGACACCGGTGGCGCCAATCAGGGCCACCATGTTCGGCTTGCCTGCGCTCAACGCCGTTTTATCGGCGCAGACCCCCATTTCCTGCAATATGATGCCGATTTGCTCATTGAATTCATCCTTCCGGAGCAGATCCTCAAAAGCAGGAATCCGTTTGATCTCATCAATCAACTCGGAAGCCAGCCCGCGATCGACACCCTGGGCCAAGATGTGCTGATACAGGCAAGACAGCGCACGCTGGCTGCCGGCTGGCCGCATTTTGCGGCGGGATTGTCTGTTTGGATACGGCCGGAGTGGGTCCGGAAGATTGCCTGAAGTTGCGCGTTTGCTCGCCGAAGATGGGTCGCCGTCGACCGGCGGTCTGTCCACCGGGGTCCGATAAACGGGTTTGGCAGCCGGGGCCCTCGGGGTGTTTGGGGTCGCCTCGAAGACATCAACGGCGGCGGTGACCTCCACCCCGGCGTATTTCATCGAACCCAAAAAGCCCTTCCCTTTTCGGAGACTCCGGGCAGATAGAATCACGGCCTCCGGGCCGAGCTCACCTTTAATCATACGCAAAGCGGCGGTCATATTTTTTGCTTCGAACCGTTTAATTTGCATCGTTTAACTCCAGTGTGCCGAAGGTGTGTATTTCAATGTTCATCAGGATCTCATCATAGGACAGAACCGTGATGTTGGGTATGAATCGATCCACCAGTTTTTTAAAATGACCTCTAATTTGAGCCGAACAGACGACCACTGCCTGGTAATTCCGAGCGGCTGATTTTTCCATTAGTTGGGCCAGTTTTTCCACGATGTTCTGGGCCACGTTCGGATCTAGCGCAAACAGGGACCCCTGGTCCGTCGGCTGAACGGCCGCCGCCATAGCCGATTCAACGCCGGGACCAAGGGTCACTACCGGCAGCGTGCCATCAGGGGCCAGATGCATTTTGGTGATCGTTCGAGCCAGCGTCTGCCGTGCATATTCAGTCAACAAATCCAGATCCTTGGTCACCGGCGCCCAATCCGCAAGGGTTTCCAGGATTGCCAGCAGATCCCGGATCGGAACCTGCTCCCTGAGAAGGTTCTGGAGCACCTTCACGACCCCGCCCAAAGGCAGCAGATTAGGTATCAACTCTTCAACAACTTTGGGATGGGACTCCTTCAAATTATCCAGCAACTGTTGAACCTCCTGCCGGCCGACAAATTCAAAACTGTGGCGCTTAACGATTTCAGACAGATGGGTCGTCATCACCGTCGCCAGGTCGACAACTGTGTATCCTTTGGCCAGAGCGTTTTCTTTGACACTGTCTTTGATCCAGAGCGCCGGCAACCCGTAGGTCGGTTCTTTGGTTGGAATGCCGTCGATTTTTTCATCGACCGTTCCCGGATCCATGGCCAGGTGGTAGTTGGTCATCAAGTCGCCACCGGCAATCTCGTTGCCTTTGAGGAGGATCGAATACTGCCCCGGTTTTAATTGCATGTTATCCTGAATATGAACCGGCGGCACGACGATGCCGATTTCACTAGCCATCTGGCGCCGGATCGATTTTATACGTTCCAGCAGTTCGCCATTCTGGTCTGCGTCCACGAGCGGAATCAATCCGTAACCGACTTCAATGGCCAGCGCATCGAGAAGGGGCAAAGCGTCGACGGGTTCGGCCGGAGGCGGCAGTTCCTCCATTAATTCGGCTTCCGCTTCGGCCTGTCTCTGCTGTCGCGCGGCCCGGTGAATCACGTAAGTCAATCCGCCGGCAAACGCCGACAGGACCCAGAAGGGCATCAAGGGCAGGCCCGGAATCAGTCCGAATCCGAACAGGGCTGCGGCGGCAGTGCCGATGGCACGGGGTTGAAACAGAATCTGGGCCGTGATTTCCTGCGCCAGATTTGACTCGGCCCCGGCCCGACTGACGATGATACCGGCCGCGGTAGACACGATCAAAGCCGGTATCTGGGTCACCAATCCGTCCCCGATGGTCAGCAGAGTATACGTCTCGGCTGCATTACCGAAGCTCATCCGGTTTTGAAATACGCCGATGGCCAGGCCACCGATGATATTGGCCAGTGTAATAATGATACCGGCGATCGCATCTCCGCGTACAAATTTATTGGCACCGTCCATGGCGCCGTAATATTCAGCCTCCTGAGCAATTTCTTCACGGCGCGCCCTGGCCTCTTCTTCATTAATCAGACCGGCATTCAAGTCGGCGTCGATGCTCATTTGCTTGCCGGGCATGGCATCCAGGGTAAAACGGGCGGCCACCTCCGCTATGCGGCCTGCGCCTTTGGTTATAACCATGAAATTGATGACCACCAAAATGACGAAGACAATTATTCCGACCAGGAAGTTGCCGCCAACAACAAAATTGCCAAAGGCCTGAATCACCTTGCCGGCCGCCATTGACCCCTCGTTGCCATGAATCAGGATGATCCGGGTTGACGCGACATTGAGCGACAATCGAAACAGGGTGATCAGCAGCAAAATTGACGGAAAAGCCGACAGTTCCAGCGGCCTCAAGGTGTACATCGAAGCCAGTAAAATGATCAGAGCAAAAGTGATATTGAATGATATCAGCAGGTCCAGCAGTATCGGCGGCAGGGGAATGATCATGAACACCAAAACCGCGACAACTGCAACCGCCATGAAGAAGTCACTGTTTTTCGTGATCGCCGGAAGATTCCCGGCGTATTGAACGTGTTCTGATGCCACCATAATAAATAAATGAGTATTGACGAATGACGAATGGCAAATTACGGAAGTCGCTGCGCTCCGTCATTCAATTTTATATAAATCGATAGAATTCCTTCATTTGTCATTTTTCAATCGTCAATCGTCATTCCGGCCTTTTAGGCCGTACCGTACATTCCTTTCAGCCGATAGACATAGGCCAACACTTCGGCAACGGCGCGGTATAGTTCGGCCGGGATGTAGTCGCCGATCTCAACCATTTTGTA
>JASJCE010000461.1 GCA_030066155.1 Desulfobacterales bacterium
TCATCGTGATCTGTCGACCGGGTTTCACCGTATATGCGCTGTATATCCGGAAGCTCGGTTGCGAAGTAATGTACCCATATGTATAGGTGGTTAAATATCGCAATACTGAGTGCCGCTGGCGACGCCCACCAAAAGGCGGGGACCCAGAGGATTAGGAACCCATAGATATACATGCCGTTGCGGGTAAACCTAAAAATTCCTCTGCGTTCAAATGGCATAGACCGATAAGCGCTGTCGAAATGGTCGATGCCAAATGCACGCTTGAAGCCGAAATAACGTTTGACCGAGTAGAACAGATACGCCGCAGGCACCAGGACGATGATGGCGATTGTTTTCAGCGCGATGGCATTCGCCGGCAACGTATCCCGATTCGAAATCGCGACTATAAATACAACAACTACCCGTAAAATGCCTAAAATTGAAAAGCCAACGGCATATAAGGGAAATCCAAGATTGCCGAGGGTGCGGGTGAGCCAGGATGCATGCAGCTGGATTCTCCAGCAGAACCACACATAAATCTGATGAGTGATTGCAAGCCCTACCGCCAGCCAAAGCCAAACTGGT
The DNA here is from genome assembly GCA_030066155.1 of Desulfobacterales bacterium. Classification (GTDB taxonomy): domain Bacteria; phylum Desulfobacterota; class Desulfobacteria; order Desulfobacterales; family JAFDCJ01; genus JAFDCJ01. The sequence goes on from JASJCE010000461.1 coordinate 565, forward strand.
GTGGTGACTGCCCACAAGCGTCCGGCACGTACGACATCGTAATCGGTAACCAGAACCATTCCCGCAAGCAAGGCGGCCAGGAGCGAGGCATGAAGCCACTGCTTTTCGAAGATCAACTGCGTTTGAGACATGATGTATCCAATCTTGATGTCAGGCTATTTTTTCTCTTTTCCCGTTTCCGAGGAGGGTGAGGGATCCGGCAAACTTTCGGCCGCCCTTTCAAGGTCGGCCAGTTCATTGAGGCCGGGATAAAAAATCTTGCCCGGAGGATTGGCATTCCGGTAACTGGGATCAGCCCAGATCCCTTTATTGGCCTTGGCCGCTTCCTTCTCAGCCGCCGCGGCCTGCTTGCGAAGGGTCCACACCTGTTTGCCGGTGACATACAAATCTTCGAACCGCAGATTGGTCATGAGGCTGCTCCCGCTGATAAATCCCTCGCGAACCAAGTCCAGATTCAGATTATCGGGGCCATCCAAGATCCAGATGTAGATCCGTGCCACGGTTTTCGAAAAGAAGGGATAGGCTTCCACAGGTACCGCGATCGCCTTCGGATGCCGCTTCAACCACCGGTCGATGAATGTCGCCCGGGCATCCAATTCGGTTTCACTGGGACCCTTCGACAGGAATGGTATTCCGAGGCCGCCGCTGGCGGTCAGGTGGTAAAGTCGCGTTTTGTCCTGATTGACTATTCCGATAAATCCCTTCTCCCAGGTGATGGTCGAGGCCGGAATCTGTTTGAGATTCCGCCAGGGTCGGGCATGCACTGTGTCCAGCAGGTTCAGGCAGGCAAATAAAAACCCCATGCAGAGCAACATCTTAAGTAAGCGGTGCATGATATATCCCTCTATACATGCAAGATTTGGTGTCAAATCTTGATCAGTGATTTACAATAGTTGGGTTAGTTTGCTTATTCACTATTTACCCTTTGACCCTTACTTTTTTTGTTCGGAAATTTCAATTTATTTGCGGTTTCACCGAAGCTTTCGTACTCTTCGACGTTGATCTCCAGACTCTTTCCGTGGCATTTCCAATGCAGTACACCGTAGGATTTGTCCTCCAGCCCTGATTGTTCATAAATCAGTGTCATAACCTCTGCCTCAAGGCTCTGTTCAACAATTATATCACCGATACCCGTATTCCCGAACACAAAGAACACCTCCAGACCGCCTTCTTTGGCGAACTCTATTGTCACTGCATCGGCGCCAGCATCAATTGCCTAGTCCAAAATCTCCTGCATTTTCTCACTTACAAGAGCTTGGGGATCTTCGGGCACGTTAATCATTTCGTTTCATCCTCCCCACAGAACTATTGAGTAGTGCGAAAAAATTTACAACAATGGAGTAGATAAGGACCGCATCCTAAATCTTAAATTTTGGCTATAAATACTTAAGATTTAAAATGCGTTCATCCGCAACATTTCTTATACTTTTTCCCGCTGCCGCAAGGACATGGAGCATTACGACCGATTTTTGCAGATTGTATGGGTTTGACCGGATTAAGCAATTTTTCAAGATCTGAGATATCTTCCGGCTTGTCCGGTTCAATGCCAACAATGAATTTCCATCCATTTTTATCGAATATGGAACTTATTTCCTGAGCCCTTCGTTCGTTTTGGACACGCACTATTGCGGGTTTCTTTTCTGTCCCTAATTTTGCCATGATTAAAAAAATTCCTTGTCCATGCTGATAACCACCTTGATACTGGTGAGCAGAGACTTAAATGAGCTACAACTTAGCGTGGCCTTTATGAAAAGCCGCGTTCTTCAAACCGTCTGCTCCACGCTTTTGGTTTTGGCTCATGCTGACGTTATAATCGCATGACACACATAGGTCACCCTTTTCGTTTGAAGGAAGGCGGGAATAACTTGCGTTTCATCCTAATGGCGCGATTACTTTGGTTAATCAAGTTCCGTTGACGAAGCACTTTTAGCGTGTTGTTACAGGCGTCCTTATTTAATCCTATCCCTTTTCGAAGACCCGGAAGATCTGCAACGGAGAGCGCATTGCCTCCGCGCAGACTACTTAGAACCCGCGAAGCGTAAAGCCGCTGCCTGTTCCCTGTTGGAGTATCCTCAAATCTTTCCCATAGCGAACCTAGCAGCTTGCCTTTTCTACCTACTTGAATACACAATTGGTACCAAAGACTTCCCGCCAAAACCTGGCGACGGCTCACAGTCTTATATGAGGAGTAACTGAGGCGCTGAATCCCCTTTATATCAGACGGCACAGTTCTTGAAGATCGAGAGTTGCAGAGAATATAATAGTCTTTATTCATCCCATGAGCCAAACCGAGTTCCAGCGTAACATTTGGATTCCACGTCGAGACATCGAACAAGCAAAAATCTGCCCATCCGATTAGGTCTTTACAAATCTCAAGTAGATGGACATTTTCTAAAAAATCCTTCGCAACAGCGAATTGAAACGGAATATCATCGATGGCTTCACGGAAAGATTTGAAGGTACGGCCATATGTTGCGCCTACAAACACTTTTGGAAATTGGATTTGTTTTGCCATCTTCAATCCTCGATTTTCTTTAGGAGTGTTGGTGTCAAATCTTGATCAGTGATTATTGCCTCCTTGATCAATAATCAAGATACGACACCATATTCCATGCCGTCTGCTCCACAGGCGTTAGGCAAAGACTTACGGGGGAGCTTGAAATTTTGGAATAACTGCCAGCAAAACGATAACGAAGATACAGAGACCCCAATGATAGAATCGCAGTCGATTCTGGGATGGAGGGGCCGATGCATCTGCCACCGCCAAAATGTAAGGACTCTCTATTGCTTTATCTTTAACGAACTCAATGACTGCCTTCCGCTGCTTTCGCATTTCGTCTAACGCTAGAAAGTTGCCTGCAGCAAAAAGCATATAACCAATTATCGAAATCAATGATGCTGCAAGCCTATGCTGTGGTAGAAATTTACCGCTTGCAATAAGTGTGACAAGAGCGGCACTGACGGTGTAGAAGACGGTCCAGAGTGCTTGCCATGAGGATGCTCGTTCCGACATTAACCCGATAAGTTCTTTGGCCGTAGATGATTCCATGAGTTCATCTCCTTCCTAAATGCCTAATGCTAAGGATCACCTGCATGCGGTATAGCTTGCGAGGGCCCATAACCCTTTACGATAATGCACGAAAGTTTTTCCTGTCAGGTACATCCGCTTGGTTATACAAAAATATTATTCTGGTATACGCAACTCAACTGAGGTAATTTTCCCATCTAAAATCTTTCTTACATCTGCTAAGCTAATTTGGAGCCAAAATTCGTTTTTATCAGCATCATAATATGAAAAACAGAATGCGTTTTCATCAGCATCAAACCCGCCTTCAAAACTTTCTGATTGAAACCAATCATCAGACTCATGCCCTGCCCATCGAGATTCAGTCAAGTTAGTTTCAAAGATTAATTTGCAAATATGCCTAAGTTCTTCGGTCACAGGGATATTTACGTCTCAGTGGTATGAATAGTGATTAATACGAAAAAATTAGCAATATTAACAATCATACTATCTTCGCAATATTTTTTTGATATTATATCAATTACATAAATGGTTATTCTTCAGATGACGAGTACGGAAAACTGAGAAATTTTGCTCAATATTCCAATATGAATGTCTTTTTTCTCCATATAACGTCAATCGTGATGATAAGGAGAAAGAGCGCCCTATATCGGAGGATATAGGTTAAAGGTTGAAGGCCTAAATCTAAGGTTTCGGTGCCGGTTATTTCTCTTAATCAGTCACCTTGATCACCACGATCGAAATATCATCCTCAATGGGCATGCCGTCTCTAAACTTTTCGTGGGCAAAAAGACAGGCGGTCAGGATCCCGTTGGCATCGATGTCGGGATATTGTTTCAGGATCTTGAAAACCGGATCCCTGCCGAACATTTCCCCCTGCCGGTTCTGGCTCTCCCATAGACCGTCGGTTCCGAGGACGATGGTTTGACCGGCTGTCAAATTTTCTTTGAAATATTGCCGGTAACGCCAGTTTTCATCGATTCCGAGAGCCATACCGGATCCCCGCAGCAATTCGGTGGTACCGGTTGATGGATCACAAAAAATTGCGGGGTTGTGGCCGGCGCGCACCCATTCCAGGGTACGCGTATGAAGATCAAACATTAGATAAAAGAGCGCCATAAACTGGCAGGATTCCTCAACATCGCACACCAGTTGCTGATTGACATCCGTTACAATATCGGCCGGAGTACCTGAGACAGCGGCGCGCTGTCGCACGAGACCTCTGCAGGTGGCCATCAGCAGTGCCGACGATATTCCCAGCCCGCAGGCGTCACCCATGACCACACTGAGTTGATTGCCGTTGGAGGAGGGTGATTGCAGAAAATCATAGTAATCGCCGCCGGTCTCTTCGCAATAAACACTCCTGGCTGCAATATCCAGTCCTTCGACGGCAGGCGGGGATGCGGGCAGGAGAGACAGCTGGGCATCCCGGGCCAGACGGTATGAATGGCGCAAGGTTTCCCCTTCCACAAGGCCGGCCGTCATTTTGTTGATGCCGTCTCCAAGAACCCCGATTTCATCGTTGGAGACCACACGGGCCCGGTAGGTGTAGTCACCTGACTGCACCTTGCGGATAATTCCGATCATATCCCGGATGGGCTTTAGAATAGACCCCCCGACCAGGAAATTGAGCCAGAGAGAAAGAAACACAAACGTCAGGTATAAACTAATGGTAAAGATGAATAGATCCCTGCCAAAAACCGCCACCGACAGAGCAGATCCTTTGGATTCGGATTCGACATAAATTAAGGTGCCCATAAAAATTATCATTGGCACCACCGTTCCGGCCAAATACAGAAACTGAATCCTGCGGCGTATCGATACGCGCCAAACTTTGCGATGAGCCGCCAGCCGGCCTTCGGGAAAAAAAACCGGGATCAATCGCCTGCGGGAATACGCCTCCACCAGCAGCAAGGCGAGACCTGCGGCAAGACAGCCCACCATCAAACCTCTGAACAGGGTAAAATAGACCGTATGCCATGAATAGTCGTATAACGGTATGGCTTTTAATGATGGCATCAGCTTAGCTATCACCATTCCGGATGCGTCCAGCAGGCTTAGCCCCGTCCAAACGGAAAGATTTAAAAGCGCTAAAGTTGGCGGCAAGATCAGCAACCGGCGGCGGGCGCGCTGCAGTGGTTTCGAATTTTCGGCTTTTTCGGAGCGCTGAGCGTCAAAATAAGTTTTAAGCGGTTTCTGAGCAATATATTGCAGTGTTGAACCGACGATGATGATAAACGGATAGATAATAACCGCCAAGAACCAGCCTTCTTGCAAAAGATAGCTCCGCCATAACTTGAACACTTCTGCCGGCGTCAGAAGATTCAATGCCCCTACGATAATCGAACCGATCACGTTTGCACCGATATTGATCAGGTACAGATTCAGAAGCAATTTATTTGAATCCTGTGTTGTCATATAAGCACGGCCTCTGGACTGAAAAATCGACCAGGCTGATCAAATAAAAAACTATAAATTTTGAAAGAAAAAGAGGAATGGATCCTTATCTAAAAGAAAAAAATTGGACAGGATCAACAGGATCATTAGGATAATGCGGCCTTCGGCCGAAAGGCCC
>JASJCE010000462.1 GCA_030066155.1 Desulfobacterales bacterium
GGAACGGTGACCAGCACATCAGTTGACCCCAATATCTTGATTATCTTCGACTCCTCCGGCAGTATGGACGAAGAAGACGTGCCGGGCGATCCCTACAATCCCTTTGCAAGCTACAGCTCGTACGGATCCTGGACGCAGGATGCGGTCTACATCCGTAAGCGAATCCGGCGGGGAGTATACGAATGGCAGGAATTCGCCCCCGATGTCACCGATCTGAACTGCACCTGGATGAGAGATCAACTGGAAGTGCAGGGCTACACCCGGGGCCGGATCAGGGGCGCCAGCCAGAATTATACCTGTGCCTCGGGCGGCACCCGCAAGACCCTGCGGCTGGGCAACTACATCAATTACGTTGAATCCGGCATCGGTGACGACAAAAAGCGAATCGATGTCGCCAAGGATGTGGTCATGGATTTGATCGACCGTACCGATAATGTCCGTTTCGGGGCGATGCGGTTTAATTTTGACGAAGGCGGCCGACTTCTGGCTGGCTGCACGACGAATAAAACCGCGGTAAAAAGCCAGATCAACGCCATCAATGCCGACGGTTGGACCCCGCTGGCCGAAACCCTGGCTGAAGCCGGGCTGTATTTTGCCGGTATGACCAGCTGGTTCAACAGCGGCGTCACTTACACGTCACCCATTCAATACCGCTGCCAGAAAAATTATATTATCATCATGACCGACGGTGAACCGACCCAGGACCGGGATTCAAAATTGTCCTCCACCAACTATATCAATGGGGATAAGATCGGCGACTACGATAATGACGGCGGCGAACCCGGAAGCTACGACTACCAGGGTTCCGATTACCTGGATGACGTGGCCAAGTATCTGTATGACAACGACTGCCACCCGACTCTGGGCGACGGTACGTCGTTTGACAAGCAGAATATAGAGGTCTTCACCATTGGATTCCAGCTCAACCACGAATTGCTGGAGGATACCGCCTTTAACGGCGGCGGCGAGTATTACACCGCAACGAATTATTCCGAGTTGAGCGAGGCCTTTTACCATATCATGTCCAGCATCTCCGAGGAAAATGCGGTTTTCGTCGCCCCGGTGGTGCCCATCAGCCGCATGAACCGGACTTACGCCGGTGACCGGATATATCTGGGCTTTTTCAAACCGCAGGTCAGCGGGCGCTGGATCGGCAACATCAAACGCTATGGCCTGGACAGCTCCGGCAAACTTTATGATGCCAACGAGGTCGAAGCCACCACTCCCGATGGCCTGATTAAAAGCAATGCCCTGTCATACTGGACCACCATGGGCAATGATGGCCCGGATGTGGCCGCCGGCGGCGCTGCCGAGGTACTTCAGCTGCTGATCGACGGCAGCGGCACCCGCAATGTGTACACGTACACCGGGACCCAGGTCGCCCTGACCGACAGCTCGAACGCTTTTGTCGATACCAACACCGCCATTACCAACGGGCTGCTGGCGGTGGCTGACGATACCGAACGGCAGGAGCTGATTGCCTCGATTCGGACGAGTGCCTTCGGCGATATCATCCACTCCGAGCCGGTCGTGGTTTATTACCCCGATCCGGACAACAATTCTGATACCGATGACCAGAAAACCATGATCTACACCGGGGCAAACGACGGCATGCTGCATTGCATTGATGATGATGACGGCAGTGAAGCCTGGTCTTTCATTCCGCCGAGTCAGCTGGGGCGCCTGAAGCTGCTGAACAATACTGATCACGATTATTTCGTCGACGGCTCGCCGGTTGTCTACATTAATGACCAACAAAATGACGATCCGACTGATGATCAGAGGATCCTGATTATCGGCGAACGGCGCGGCGGGTACCACTACACCGCCCTTGACATTGCATCCCCGACGGCTCCCAAATGGCTTTACAGCATTGATTCGCATGTCCTGGATACACTGCCCGCGGATAATACCAATGTGTATGAAGTGCTGGGCCAGTCATGGGGCAAGCCGGAACGGGCTACCATTACAACCAGTTCAACGGTTACGAAATCGGGCTGCGATATCAGCATTGAAACCACAGCTGAAGATGTATTTCTGGTTCCCGGCGGCTATGACAATAACCAGGATCAGGAAACGCCGAATGCCACCGACAGCGTCGGCCGCGCGCTGTTCGCCATCAACGTCGCCAGCGGCGTCCTGGTGAGCGGCTTCAATTTCAATGCCGTGGATGACACTTCCCTGGGGATGACCCATTCCATCGTTGATGTCACCGCCCTGGACCATAACGGCGATGGGATTTATAGCCGGGTATATAGCGGTGATCTGGGCGGAAATTTGTTCGCGTTCAGAGATGAAGAGATCATCACCTATGTGGACTGTTCAATGGACATCGAGGTTGTGGACGGCGTCTGGAGCAAGAAAAAACTGTTCAATGCCTCCGCCGACAGCGTCCAGCGCAAAATTCTGTATGCACCGGATGCGGTGGGCGAACCCTATGGTGAGATGGTGTTCTTCGGAACCGGCGACCGCAGTGATCCAGGGGAGACCGATGTCGTCAACCGGATGTACGCCGTCAAAAATAATTGGGCCAGTACGGCGACCTTGACCGAGTCGAATTTGGTGGATGTCACTGACGATCTGATTCAGCTGGGGACCGAAGCCCAGCAGGAGGCCGTCAAAACTGCACTGGAAGGCGCGGACGGCTGGTTTATCCGTCTGGAGCATCCCGGTGAAAAAGTCGTTGCTTCTCCCCGGGTATATGACAAGGTGGTCTATTTCACCACCTATACGCCATCCAGCGGAGGCGGTGGCGGCGATCCGGACGATCCCTGTGCGGTATCAACCGTGCGCGGGGTCGGACGCCTGTATGCGGTTGACTACCAAACCGGTGCCTCGGTGCTGGAGCTTTCCAGTGCTGTGGAAACCGATGGCGACGGCAACCCGGTCGATCTCGGGAAAAAAGACCGCAGCGTTTCCATCGGAACCGCCATTCCTTCGGCACCGGTCATTGCCATCTTAAGGGGCGGCGCGCGGATTTTCATCGGAGTAGAGGGCGGTATCGTCAGTCTGCCGACCGGCTCTACCCACGATATGTACACCTACTACTGGAATCAGATCTTTTAGCAGAAAATAGCATTCAGACGAAAACCTGCAGGAGGAACACATGAATCGCATGAGTCCAAAAATGTGGCTGTTCCGGGCCATTCTAACGATAAGCCTGACGATTGCCTGGGGCAGTGGTTCGGCACTGGCGGAGTCGGCTGCGATCACACCGGCGGATATCAAGTTCAGTGAACCATACGAGATAACCGCCAAAATCATGGAGATCGACCACGGCAAGGGCCGGTTGATTGTGGCCGAGCGTGAAGTCTTTGCCGTGGACTTCGTGATCGGTTCGGAAGCCATCAAGACCGTCATAACCAATAGTGACGGCGATGGGGTCTTGTTCGATGACCTGGAGCGCGGTCAAAAGGTGCGCATCAGCGGAATGAAACTACCGGATGGCCGGGTGATTGCAGAGGATCTGGTTCTGCTGCCCGCCCGCAACTAGGCGCCAACCCGGAGGCGGCGCTCGTGTGAAACTCTCAGGAATGACGAATGATTCGCCTCTAGCGGAAAGATTGACGAAGGTTGGATAGACTTCGATGCGTTCCCGGTAACAAACATCTCCCCTAAAAAACAAAGCGCCGATTCCCTGGAGGAATCGGCGCTTTATTTAAAGCAATGTCCTAATTGTAATTGTTGAAATTCAATTTCATCCCAGCTGCTGAATTGTTACCCTATCAAGCAGCCAACTTATTATTGTAGGTTGGGTTGAGCCCACTGAAGGCTCTGTTGGATTTCGTTGCACTCAATCCGACCTACGTTTTGCCGGTATTATTGGGAAATGCGAAACCCAACAGTGGCTGATAAATTGGCAAGAGTTCCTTAACTCGACATTCGACATTCGTTATTCAATATATTTACTCCAATTTAAACGGGGCAATTATTCGGGCGCCGGCTTGAATGGCCTGGCGGGAGTCGGTGATCATCACCGTCGACGTGGTATTTTCAGTATGCAGTACTAAAAGTTCCCCGAGCACCACCGGCGTCAGCGTGACTGCGTTTTTGTCGTCCGGATCAATGCGGTACTTTTCCTGTTTGAAGATCCAATAAAATTGCCCGGTTTCAACCCCGGAGCTGCGGCCTTTATCGATAAACGCAATTGCATTTTCGCCGAATATGCCCTCATGTTCTTCGGAGTCGATAATCGTGCCTTCAAGTCCCTCCGGGCTGGGATGAATCGCTATTTGCGGCACGCGCCGGTGATAGGGCATCATGAGATCCCCCACTTTTATGGGTCGATAGGCGGCCACAATCCGGCCCAGCACAAATTCAGGCCGTTTGAGCACGATCTCGACGGCACCGGTGAGATAGTGTTGGATGCCGATAAACTGATTGGTTTTGATATCTAAAATCGGTTTCAGAGTGCGATAGAGTGTGTAGCGATCACCGGGTGTCAGGGAAAAATTGGCGCGGGGCTTGATGTATACCAGATCGCCCGAGCTGATCATGGCCTTTTGCCCCTCTACCTTGAATATGGTACCACGGGAAAGCACGGGTTCTTTGCGAATGAACCCGATCCGATCAATGGCGGTATAGTCGTAATGCAGCCTTCCCTCCAATTTCGGCTTATCGGTGACTTCCTGCTTGACGTCGGATTCGTGGGATTCACCGGATTCACCGGTTTCGCGGGATTTGCCGGTTTCGTGGGATTCGCCGGTTTCGCCGGCCGCAGCTCCCCGGCGGCGATATAATCGGATGCGCTCACCGGGATAGATCCGATGCGGGTTGGCAATTTGTTCGTTTTCTTTCCACATATCGGGCCACTGCCAGGGTGTATCGGAAAATTTTCGGGAAAGATCCCAGAGGGTATCCCCTTTTTGAACCGTGTAATAGAATCCGGTCTCATATTCTACTTGTTCCTGGGTTTCAGCCGCCGTGAGGGTTAGGGGGGCCGCAGACAAAAACATCATAATGATCAGACTTTTAATCAGGTAGGATCGCATTTTGCTGTACATCAGGCACTCCGATTCTGTTCTCAAAAATTTGACACCAATAAATAGCTTTTATGTAATAAGATTATAAGATTATCGCTAAATTGTCAAATTTTTCAACCCGCCCATTTTGATTTAAAACGCCTAATTTTCATGCATTTTCAGATCAGGCGCCGAGGGTGCCGTGGATCCGGTTAGGTTCGGGTGCAGGTATGGCGGAATGTAGATGGAGATGCAAAATAAAGCCCCTATCGCGCATGATGTGCGATAAGGGCTTTTGGGATTATGTGTTTTGGATAGACTGGCCGGCTTACATCATGCCGCCCATGCCGCCCATGCCGCCCATGCCGCCGCCCATTCCGGGAGCGCCGCCTGGCATGGCATCAGCTTTCTCTTCCGGCTTTTCCGTGACCATGGCCTGGGTCGTCAGCATCAAGGATGCCACGCTGGCTGCGTTCTGCAGGGCCAGACGAACGACCTTGGTTGGATCGATGACACCGGCTTTGAGCAGATCCTCATAGGAGTCCGATGCAGCGTTGTAGCCAAAAGCACCTTTTTCGGCCTTGACCTTATCAATTACGACCGATCCCTCCAGTCCGGCATTATTGGCGATCTGACGCAGCGGCTCTTCGATTGCGCGCATGATGACCTTAACACCGAGTTTCTGATCGGCTTTAATTCTCATTTTGCCGAGAGCCTCCAGGCAACGAACAAGCGCTACGCCGCCACCGGGAACGATACCCTCTTCGACTGCCGCCCGGGTCGCATTCAAGGCGTCTTCGACCCGTGCCTTTTTCTCTTTCATTTCAGTTTCGGTCGCAGCGCCGACGTTAATCACGGCGACTCCACCGATCAGTTTGGCCAGACGCTCCTGCAGTTTCTCCCGATCGTAATCGGAAGTGGTTTCATCGATCTGGGCCCGAATCTGTTTGACTCTTCCTTCGAGAGCTGAACGGGATCCGGCACCGTCGACGACGGTGGTGTTGTCTTTGTCAATGCTGATTCTTTTGGCCCGACCGAGATCCTGGACCGTCAGGTTCTCGAGTTTAATCCCCAGATCTTCAGAGACGACCTGGCCGCCGGTGAGAATTGCAATATCTTCCAGCATGGCTTTGCGGCGGTCACCGAATCCGGGTGCTTTTACGGCAGCAACCTGCAGGGTGCCTCGAAGTTTGTTGACGACCAGGGTGGCCAGTGCTTCGCCGTCTACGTCTTCGGCGATTATCATGAGGGGCTTGCCCATTTT
>JASJCE010000002.1 GCA_030066155.1 Desulfobacterales bacterium
ATTCAAATTAAAGGGTTGGGTTGGATAGAAACTACCGGGGATTAAACGGTTGATCAATAAATGATAATGTTTCCTGAAATAACACGCGATTGCTTTCATATATTACTGGCTACTGGATGCTCGATACTGGATGCTCGATGCTCGATGCTGGCTACTGGCTACTCGATACTGGATACTGGATGCGACTCCCATTGAATATTGAAAAGTAAAGATTGAAGATTTCTTGAGGTCGCTTCCCACCGTATCGGTTCTTTTACGCTTTGCTCTATGCGCTATGCTCTCTGCCCTCCAATCCCGGATGTCGGGGTTATTTTAAATCCAAAATCCGCATTGCAAAATCCGAAATTGAAGTCCCCGTGTCCCGGTCTATAGTTCAAATACCATATCAGCGGCAGCTCCGATACACTTCAGACTGCTTCCTTTCGCGGTGATACGTTTTTGGCAATCCCCGACGATGAGGTCCATCTCGCTATCGGTTCGTTCCTGGTTCAAATGAAAGAGCCCCAGTTGACTTACCTTCGCCGTCAGCGCCAGTTCAAGGGCATCGGTATAAACCGAGTGTCCCCATTCGATGAAGGTTTGATACTCCTCAGGGGTGTATTCGCCGTCATGTATCAGCAAGTCAGCTCCCCTGGAGAATGCCGCGTAATCCTTAAACGTACGTCCGCCGGGGTGAATATATCCCAGCTCGTTGTCAGTTAAGAAGACAAATGTTTTATCGTCCTCGATGAACTTGTAGCCGCTTCCGCCATTCGGGTGGCTGAGTGCAATCGGCATAACGCTGACCGAGCCAATTTCAAACTCTGTCGGACTGGCATCCTGGTACAATATTTGGGCCGTGATGTCCGCGTACTTGACCGGAAAATTCGGAGGGGCCATCACCTTGGAAAGCATGGTCTCGACAAATTTGCTGTGAAACGGGCAGGGGTATATGCGTATAGTTGATTTCTTAAAATAGAGGGGCTTGAAGAAGGGGAAGCCCATCAGGTGATCCCAATGGGCATGGGTGAAGATAAAGTTGAGGTCGTAGCAGTTTTCATCGGCCAGCAAATTGCCAAGTTTACGGATACCGGTGCCAGCATCGATAATGATCACGTCACCACTTTTGGATCGAATCTCGACGCAGGTCGTGTCGCCTCCGTATTTCAAAAAATCCTTGCCCGAAACCGGTATCGATCCTCTCGAACCCCAGATTTTTATGATCATACGTATCCTTGAAACTTGAGATTGGTTCGTTATTTGGCACCTGGAAATAGCGTCTTCATCTCTGCACGCAACAGATCAATCAGGCAGGCTTTGAGGGATCCAAGGTCAATTTTGCACTACCTTGCCATAAATTGTATGCCAAATTCCGTCTTTAGTCCATTGCTTTAATGTGTTGACCGGATAGCTCTGGAGTTTATTGAGAATGTGCTTTGATTCTCCTCGCAACAGACCGGATAAAATGAATCGTTTTTTGGCAAGAAACCCTCTGGATTCGACCAATAGCTGCATGACGTCAAAGTGAATGTTGGCGATCAGAAGATCAGCGTGGCAGGTGATCATCTCCTCAGCGCGTCCCTGTATGATAAGCACCCGATTCTGCAGTTGGTTGAGATACACATTTCGATTGGCGGTTTCAGCCGCCAGCGGATTCAGATCCACCCCGATGACGGCTCGAGCTCCAACCCGGGCCGCCGCTAGGGCCAGCAGGCCGGTACCGGTGCCGAGATCCACTGCCGTAAAATTCGTCAATGCACCGGCAGCTAATTCAATTGCTTCCAAACATTCTCGGGTTGTTGGGTGGGTACCGGTTCCAAATACCAGTCCGGGATCCAGCGAGATCGGCGACAAGCGGTCGTCGGCCTCATGAAAACGGTTGGCTTCCTGCCAGGGCGGCATGATCCGAAAAGCACCGTGTTCAAAAGACTCAACGGTTTCGCCCAGCCATTGGTCGTACGGCATTTGATAGTAGTCTAGCAACTTCAACTGAGGTTGACGTTGCAACAGCGATTCGATTTGGCGATCAGCGGGGCTTGAGAAAAAAAGAACCGAATCTTCCCCTTCTTCCCAGTTGCCGATAAAATCATCCTGAACTATTCGATTGTCCGGCGTCAAACGACCATTGAGATAGTAAATAAAGAGATTGTCGTACGGACAAATTCCAATTTGGCCCGGACTATTCTGATGATTGCGGGGGCGTCTCATTTTTCGGCAACTGATCAAGATACCATTCCATTGGATCCAGGAGCTTAAACCCGAGGCCCTGCAGCTTTTTCTTCACGTGGACCACGTTGAGCGTCAACAGGTACGTAAAAACCGCCCGCTTATTTTCTTCCCAGTAGCGGGCAACTAGGACACTGCCAAAAGAGATGTTTTCTTCGGTGATGGCATCGACGATTTTTTTCAACTGTCCAACCTGCTCCTCAACCAGCACACACAGCAGCGTGCCGGGTTCACCGATTCCGAGCACATTGATAAATGCCCGCAACAAATCCCGAACCGAAATTATACCCGTTAACCGCTTGTTATCATCGATGACCGGCAGTGCTCCGACCTTCGAATTCTGGATCAACAGCAGGGCATCCTGGATCGTATAGGTCGGGGAGATGGTGATCGGGTCTCGGGTCATTATATCGCTCACTTTAAGCGCGCTGATTTTTTCCTTTGCACCTTGCGGGTCTTCATAAAATTCGTACGGCAAGGCACTTCTAATATCTCTGTCGGTCACGACTCCGATGAGTTGCTGGTCGCTGTCGGTAATGGGCAGGTGGCGAATTTTATTCGCCGCCATCAATTCTTGAGCATCAAGTATACCTGCTTCTTGATCCACCGTAATGACTTTGCGGGTCATGGATCTGGAAACAAACATGGTCCCCCCTCTATAATTGAGTTTATGTCGAACTTTAATTTCCCAATCAACAAATCAACTATTCAACCATTTAACCAAAACTAACCGTTTAACAGGATTTCGACGTGGCTGGCCGCGAGTTCCGGCAGGCGTCTGAGACAGTAGCCGCCTTCGAGTACGGAAATGATTCTGCCTTTGGCAGAATGTCGGGCCATTTCCATTATCGTTTTCATTATCCAGGAAAAGCCATCGGTGGACAAATTAATGTCTGACATTTCATCGTCTTTGTGCGCGTCAAATCCGGCTGAGACCAGAATGACTTCCGGATTGAATTCTCTAAAGGCCGGCACAAGGTCTTTTTGAACAAGATCCATATACTCCTTGTCCCCCTGTCCCGGCAATACCGGTGAGTTCTTGGTAAAACCGAATCCAAAATCTTTGCCGTTTTCAAACTCGCGGCCCGTTCCGGGATAGGCAAATGACGGGTGCTCATGGATGGAGTAGTAGTATACCGTCGAATCCCCTTCGAATATATGCTGGGTTCCGTTGCCGTGGTGCACGTCAAAATCGATGATTCCCACCCTTGAAATTCGATACTGTTTCTGCAGATAACGGGCGGCAACCGCGACGTTATTGAAATAGCAGAATCCCATGGCCTTGTTCGTTTCGGCATGATGTCCGGGGGGTCTGACGGCACAGAAGGCGTTGTCCAGAGTGCCGTCCATTACCCTGTCGGCTGCATCCAGGATTCCGCCGACCGCCAGTAGCGCAATCTCATATGTCCTGGAACACATTTGATTATCCGGGCTGTCAAACCTGTTTTCTCCAGCCTGACAAGCTTTTTCAAAGCGCTCGATGTACGGCCGGTCATGTACCAGTTCGATCCATTTGAGATCGGCCGGACTGGCGGATAACGGAATCAGCTTTGGCAGCAGACCGGCCGCCTCGATACCCTGGTAAATGCGGACCAGGCGGGTCGGTACTTCAGGATGGTAGTTGCCGGTTTCATGCTGCTGATACCGCTCATCGTGTAAGTAGCCTGTTTTATTCATACCATTATTTTCTCGAATATTTTGAATGCGGCCTGCACGGACGGGCTGTTTTCCGGCATCTCAATGGTCGGCTGGCCGTTAAAATCATAGTTATAGACGGTCTCATCTTCGGGTACGGTTCCGGCCAGCTCAAGGCCGGCTGTGTCAATCATTTCCAGCGCTTTTTCGGATAGTCCGTTTTTGACCTGGTTAATGACAACGTAACTTTTGCCAACGCCGATATTCAGGCTGCGGGCCAGGTCGTCGATGCGCAGGGCAGCCTGCAGTCCGCGTCGGGACGTGTCTGCGACGATCAACAGGATATCGACATTCTTTGTCGTCAGGCGGCTGATATGCTCCATGCCGGCCTCGTTGTCCATGACAATATACGGGTAGTTATTGGCGAGTCTCTCCATAAAGCCGGCCAGCAGTGAATTGGCTGCGCAATAGCAACCGGCACCTTCGGGTTGGCCCATCACAACCAGGTCAAATCCGGGTGCCTCTATCATGCATTCTTCCAATTTCATTTCCATAAAAATGTCTTTGGTCATGCCGCCCGGGACGACGCCTTTTTTCATATCCTCCCGGGCGTTACCAAGGGTGTCTTTAACTTCTAATCCCAGGACTTCATTAAAATTCGCGTTGCAATCAGCATCGACAGCAAGAATCGGTGTTTTGCTATGCCTGACTAAATATTTTACCAGCAATCCGGCCATGGTGGTTTTACCGCTTCCGCCCTTGCCGGCCAGTGCAATTGTGTAGGGCATTTGTATTGTTTCCTTTCCAAAAAGGGTTCAAAGGTTCTGGGTTTAAGGGTTCTGGGTTCAGAGGTTCAGGGTTCAAGGTTCTGGGTTCACGGGTTTATCATCCAGATTTTATAATCTTATATAAAAATACACATGGTTTGAACAGCGAACCGCAGAATATCGAACAAGAAATATCGAATGATGAAGTGTGGAATCACTTCGCTCTGACTATTTCAGATGAATAAAAATCGATAGAATACCTTTCAATTTATTCAGTGCAAAAACTTTTTTTGCGCTTTTTTGCGCCTTTTTGCGGCTATATCAAAATTGAAACAGAAAACCCGGAACCTTTGAACGCCGAACCTGAAACCCAAATTTAACATATGAATTCAAAAACCTGCTGTCCACCAGCAAACGGTTTAAACAATTAGGTCAGATTAGATCAACAGTCAAGTAACTTTTGGCGTAGTCAATCGGGATTTATGTCAAAATCCCATATTAACATATATTCAAAAGCTTAGAATGCGCTGAAGCGCTATTCGACCGATCTGGCGGACTTCATATTTCTTGCAAAGCCCCCTAGCTTGTGCTAATCCATCCCAGATTGTCTCCAAAAAATATGGAACTGGTAGCTGCTCAGACGAGCTATTCCGGGTTGGTGCCGAACAGAAACCCATGATAAGATAAAATGTTAATAATATTTACTATTTGAATATTCCTGATTTATCAACTATACTGGCCATTGGAGGAAAAAATGGATTTTGAGCTGACCAAATCGCAAAAAGAGATACAAAAAGCCGCCAGAGAATTTGCCAAGGGTGAATTCGATAAAGAGTTGGCCCTTGAACTGGATCGAACCCATGAATTCCCGACGAAGATTTGGAAAAAGGCAGCTGATTTGGGATTTATCGGGGTCCACTATCCGGAGAAGTATTCCGGGCAGGATCTCGGAGTCCTCGAAAATATCATTATCGCCGATGAATTTTGTGCCCGGGATTCCTCCATCGGCAGCGCCGTTATTCTGGCCAATTTTGCATCCGAGTGCATTTTGCGGTTCGGCAGCGAAGAGCAGAAGGGAAAATACCTTCCAGCCGTGGCCGAAGGGCGAATGCTTTCCTCCGGTGCATTTACCGAACCGGATCATGGCTCTGACATCACATCGTTGGATACGATTGCCGTCCGGGAAGGCGATGAATGGGTGATCAACGGCACCAAGACATTCATCACCAATGGCGGGATGGCCGGATTTTACTGCACCATGTGCCAGACAGATGCGGACATACAGCCGTCCTATCGCGGCATCAGTCTGATCCTGGTTGAAGCCGAGCGGGAAGGGCTGACTGCCACCGATATCGGTGATAAGATGGGAATCCATTTGATGGCGACAGCCGAAATCAACTATAAAGATGTGCGCGTGCCGGTTACCAATCTTATCGGAAAAGAAGGCCGGGGCTTTTACCAGGTTCTCGAATTTTTCGACGAAAGCCGTATTCTGGTTGCTGCACAGGCCCTGGGTACCGCTCAGGGAGCCTATAACCGTGCCCTGGCATACGTCAAACAGCGTGAGCAGTTCGGCCGCAAGATCGCCCAATTCCAGGTGACCCAGCATAAACTGGCCGACATGGCCACCAAGATCGAGCTTGCCAGATTGATTACCTATAAAGCGGCCTGGAATTTTGATCAGGGCCGTATTGACCCAAAATTGACGTCAATGGCAAAAATGTACGCTGCACGCACGGCGGTGGAGGTGGCGGATGAGGCCATTCAACTATTGGGTGGATATGGCTACATGACCGAGTACGAAGTGGAGCGGTTCTATCGGGATGCCAAGATCTGCGAAATTTACGAAGGCACCAAGGAAATCCAGAAAAATACGATCGCCAGCTCGGTCCTCGGTAAAGTTAAATAAGCGCAAAACTGAAAGGAGTATGACATGCCGGACATTAAGGATACCCCCGAATTCTTAAAAAAAGCCATGCTGGCGGGTGTCGGCCTGGCCCTGAAAACCTGGGATGAGGTTGAGGATTTTACCAAAGAATTGGTCGAAAAAGGTAAAATGGGTGAAAAGGAAGGCAATAAATTTTTGAAAGACCTGCAGAGCCGGTATGATGATACGCAAAAAAAACTGGAATCGCGGGTCGAGAAAACCGTGAAGGAATTTTTGAAAAAGGCGAATGTCGTCACCTCCGACGAATTGAAAGCGGTTAAAAAAGAGATCAGAGATTTGAAAAAGATGATCAGCAGCGAAAAGGAAGGCAATTAGTCAGTAATTTTGTATCTATAGCCTTCGGCTTTCTTTACGCTCTAATTGTAGCAGACAACAATAATTGGAATACTGGAATACTGGAATGCTGGAATATTGGAATACGTGACATTCAGGGTTTAGCGCCTCCTGTGTATTCCATGTATTTTGACAAGCAGAAAAAAACGCATGAGTCATTTTCCGCAGTAGTACCCAAATTCCCACCTTCCATTATTCCATCTTTTCATGTACATCGGCACTCATACCGGTGACTAATCCGCCTGTGGTTGAACTATCCTGGAATTACGGCATCTTTTTAATTTTAAAATTGATTGACATCCTTAATTTTAGGCATTTTAGGCATTTTAAATTTTAGGCACTTATGAGAGCAGCCTTACGGGCTTGTAAACCTTACATGACTGTTGAGGCCTTCAAACAACCAAATAATCCATTAAACCATCAACTGCTTTCATGCTCAGTATCCGAAAAATCGGCGTCATTGGCCGTACCTACAGACATCTCAATCGATATCGTCAGATTCTGACCATCCTGTTTAAATTCGGTTTTGGCGATCTGCTGGAAATGCTGAAGATCGATCAATACATCGAGGTCGGTCTTCAGATGATTTCGAAAAAGCGTGAAATCCGCATTGAACGGTTGACGAAACCGCAAGGACTGCGGATGGCTTTTGAAGAACTCGGACCAACCTATATCAAGCTCGGTCAAATTTTATCCACCCGTCCGGATCTGATTCCGATGGAGTTCATACAGGAGCTGTCCCGTCTGCAGGACCACGTACCGGCTTTTTCTTTTGATCAGGTCCGCAAAGTCATCAACTCCGAATTCGGCCATTCTGACGAGGATGTTTTTGACAGCCTCGAAGAAACCCCGTTGGCGTCCGCCTCGATCGGGCAGGTGCACCGGGCGGTGCTGAAAGACGGCGAGGCGGTCGCAGTCAAATTTCAGCGTCCGGGAATCCGCAAAATAATTGAGGTTGACCTGGAGATCATGCTGCATCTGGCGACCCTTGCGGAACGCCATATCGAAGAACTGGCCATCCATCGTCCCGTTAAAATCGTTGAAGAATTCGCCCGCACCCTGGAAAAAGAAATCGATTACAAAACCGAAGCCACCAACATGGAACGGGCTGCCAGCCATTTTCTGGATGACCCGAATGTGTATATCCCGAAAGTCTATCGCGAAGCGACCACATCCCGTATTCTGACCACCGAATTCATCGACGGCATTAAAATATCGAATATCGAGAAACTGGATGAAGCCGGGCTGGATCGCAAACTGATTACCGCCCGGGGGGCCGACCTGGTCCTCAAACAGGTTTTCGATCATTGCTTTTTTCATGCGGATCCGCATCCCGGCAACATTTTTGTGCTGCCCGAGAATGTTATCTGTCTGTTGGATTTCGGAATGGCCGGTATTGTCGATCGCCAGACACGGGATGATTTTGTCGATCTGGTTGAGAGTATCGTCAACCAGAATGAAGTGCGCGCCACCCAGGTCCTGCTGAAACTAACCTATCGCGAGGAGGAACCGGACAGACGGCTGCTTGAAAGAGAGGTGGCTGATTTTATGGGGCGCCATCTCTACAAACCGCTCAAGGACATCGAACTCGGCAAACTTTTGAACCAGCTGCTGGAGCTGGCAACCAGCTTCCGATTGCGAATTCCGGCCGATATTTTTCTGATGATGAAAGCACTCGGCACCGTCGAAGGCGTGGGACGGATACTTGATCCGGAATTCGATATGATTGCCCGGGCAACCCCATTCATCACCCAGGTGAAGCTCGACCGATTCAAACCCGAACGAATTGCCGATGACGCCTATGATCTGGGTTCTCAATTAGTCCAGTTTCTGCGGCAATTCCCCAATCAGCTGCTCGATCTGGCCAACCTGATTCGTCAGGAGAAGCTGCGGCTTCAGATTGAACATCGGGGTCTGGAAAACATGCTCGCAACCCATGACCGCATATCAAATCGGATTTCATTTTCGATTCTGATTGCGGCACTGATCATCGGTTCCGCTCTGATCGTTATATCCGAAACCCCGCCCCTTATCTATGGCATCTCCCTGATCGGGATCCTGCTGTTTTCCGCCGCAGCGATCATGGGGATCTGGCTGCTGGTAGCGATATTAAAAAAAGGCAAACTCTAACCCTCGACGGGCGAAGAGTGGTTAACGGGGATTGCCGGCTTTAAGAATATTCTTTGCTATCTGTGGATATAATGACGAATGACGAATGTCGATTGTCGAATGAAGGAATTCTATCGATATTAAATATTCTCAGCGTGTTCTGCGGATAATTATACTCCCCTATAGGCCCTATTATTGAAATCCAATCCTTTCTGCGTAGGAATTGAGTATCGATAACAGAGGTGAATTCAAATCGATAGAATACCTCAAATATTCAATATTTAATAATCAATATTCATTTCCGGCTCAGCCGGGTTGGGAATATCCATGCAAAGATCACCGAATGAATATCGTCAAGATTGAGACACGGTTAAGATAAGACAGCATACCTTAATTCGACATTCGTCAATCGACATTCGCCATTCCTAGCTCGCCTTCGGTATCTTGCGTTGATGGGGATCCAGACCGCCGTGATCGATGGCCTCATCGAGCTGGGACTGCATCGACGAATCCGTGAAATGCTCCAGCTTGTGAGCTGGCAGATGAACATCGGCGGCGCAGGCCGAAAATTGTTCGCACAGATACGCTTCCCAAAGCCGATGTGAGCGGATGAGCCCCTGGCCTTCCTTCCGGCCGATGGTTGTCAGGCTCAACCGGTCACCGTTGCCGCTCAGACGCCTTTTCCGTTTCAAATCCCACATGGCAATGGTCGCGATAAATCCCAGCTTGAGACCTTTGCGGACATCTTCAGTTTTCAGGGGAGTGGCGTCCGGTGCAGCCAATTCCTGATAGCGATACAAAAATCCCAGGATATCGTCCCGGGTGATCTTCAATGTCAACATCGCCTGGCTCAGAGTGCGACTGACTAAACCGTGGCGGGGTGCGAAGAGGAAAATCACAAGGAATAAACCACCGGCAGCTACTCCCATCATTCCGGCTGTGCTCGTATCGCGGAACCCGAACCAAACCGGGACAGTGATCGCGAGGATATGCCCCAAAACCGCAGATATCATTGCAATGAGCAAGCTGATAACAATCATTGCCGGGAGTCGATCCGTCAGCAGATGGGCACCGGCAGCCGGCACAATGAGCATGGCAATGACCAGAATGCTGCCGACGCTTTCAAATGCTGCCACCGTGGTGGCCGCCACAAATGTCATCAGAACATAATGCATAACGTTTGCATTGATGCCCATGGTGGTCGCCAAAGCCGGATCAAAGGTCGTAATTTTTAATTCTTTGTAGAAGATGACAATCAAAAGCGCGTTCATCAGCAGCATGAAGGCATTTGTCAGGGCGGCGGAAGGGATTTCGTAACCCAAAATCTCGTATGTTTCCAGAGGCGTAAGTTCGATGGCACCATACAGCACGCACCCCGGATCCAGATCAACATGATCGGCTGCCTGGCGTATCAGAATCAATCCCACGGCGAAGAGGGTCGTAAAGACAACGCCCATGGACGCGCCTTTGTCCAGATTGCTCAGTTTGGAGATTCCCTGCACCATAAACGCCGTCATGACACCGATGATAACCGCTCCGATTAACATGGGAAGGCTTTCCCGGCTGCCGGTGATCAGAAACGCAATCGCGAGGCCGGGGAGTACGGCATGGCTGATGGCATCGCCCATCATGCTCATGCGACGCAAAACCAGGAAATTACCCGGTAGCGCGCAGGCCATGGCACTGAGCGCACCGGTAACGACGATCCAGGTATCCAGAAAAGTCCAATCCATCAATACTGTCCCTCGTTATTGCCTTAATTGAATCTTAACTAGCGTTTTTGTTAACATGTCGTTGGAATTTGGGATGGTTTCAGGTTTCAGTGTTCAGATTTCAGAAATCAATCATTTGCTGACCTCCTGTGAAACTTCAAGCAGATGAAGATATGTGGAATGGATTCGATTTTTATTATTTTTTATTTAGACAGGATTAACAGGATTATCAGGAATTTTTTCGCCTGCGGCGAGGGGCCTTTCGGCCGACGGCCGCATTATCCAAATGATCCTGTTGATCTTGTCCGATTATTTTCTTTAAGATAAGAATCCATTCCTCTTTTTCTTTCAAAAGCTATAGTTTCTTACTTAATCAAACTGGCCGCGCTGCGGCCAGCTCATGTGGGCTGGGCGGCATTTTAACATCTTTCAGATCCGGCAGCATTTTTTCCAGCTTCCTGATCATCTCTTGATCCAGCACATGCTCGATGGCATCGGCGCCCCAGTCGACCTGACTTGGCGCGATATCCGCGTGGGTAATCAGATAGGCTTCCCACAACCGATGTTTGCGAACGATCTGATAAGCTGCCTGCAGTCCCTTATCGGTCAGCTCGAACAGCTGATTCCCGTTGGTCTGAATCAGCCCTTCGGACCGGGCGGATTTCAGTGTTCTGTGCAACTGGCCGGAAGACCAGGCCCGGGCTGACAGAAGATGGTTAAAATGGATGTTGGTTGTCACCTGATTTGTCGACGGTGTCGAACCGCGTGATTCATAATATTCGTACAGCTCCCTCAGCAGGTTTTCGGCGGCTACCTTGTTGCTTAAGCGGCGCCGCTCGATTAACTGACGGAGCAGGCCGCTGGCCGATCCGAAAGCCAGACTCAAAAAGAAGACCACTGCCGCCATGATGACGATAACCGCTCCAGCCGGCAGGTTGGCCATGAGTGCGCTGAAAGCGGAGCCAAGCAAGCCGCTGAGCGCGCCGAAAAAACCGGATAGAATCAACATATTTTTTAAGCGGTGTGTCCAGAATCTGGCTGCTGAAGGCGGTATGATCAAAAGTGCGACCACCAGTATCAGGCCAACAGCCTGCAACCCGATAACTGTCACGATAACGACCAGGGTCATCATCAGAAAATCCAATCGAATTACCGGCCAGCCCTGGGTTGCTGCATAGGAATAGTCGAAGCAGATCAGGCTAAACTCTTTAAATAGGATGATGCAGACAACGGCCGAACCTAAAGCCGTCGCACCGATCAATACCGCATCAAAAAACAGCATCGACGCGGTCTTGCCATAGATGAAGGAAGAAAGCCCGGCCGCCGTCCCGGTTTCCATGCGAGAAGCGATGCCGAGCAAAGCAATACCGAATCCAAAGTAGACGCTGAGAACAATCCCGAGGGCAGCATCATCCTTGAGGCGGGAATACTTCTGAATCAGAATGACCGAAGCCGTACCAAGTACCGAAAAGACCGCTGCCCCGGTGATTAATGCAATCAGGTTTTTGCCTTCACCACCCAGGTGGGTAATCAGTATGAAGGTCAATGCAATACCGGGCAGGGTTGCATGGCTGAGAGTGTCGCTGAGCAGCGCGCGCTTGCGCAGCAGCAGGAACGTGCCGACCAGGCCGGCCGCCAGCCCAAGTAACGTCGTCCCGATAACGACGACGCGTGTATTGTAATCCTGCAGCGTCAGAACGCGAATAACTTCGGGAAAAGTCGGCAGTTCCATTAGATGTCCTGACAAACCGGCAGATTCGGCAGGTATCGGCATCAGAACACCTATCAAGCAGACCGCCAGGGCTGCAGGGTGAAGAAATGCTGTGAAATCCGGTGTCTTCCCAATCGACTTCATTGGTGGGTTTCCTTGGTCCCGGACGGCAGGCGCGGGTCTTTGGAAAACTCGTAAACCGCATCCGACAGCAGCGTCAGCTTGCCTCCGTAGGTCTTCTTCAAATTTTCTTCGGTAAACACGTCTTCAGTGGCACCGTGTGCGACAACCCGCATATTCAGCAATACGACATAGTCAAAGTAGTTGGGGACTGTCTGCAAATCATGGTGAACCACCAAACATGTCTTGCCGGCATCTTTGAGCTCTTTCAAGAGAGCGACAATTGCGCGTTCCGTGGCGACATCCACCCCGACAAATGGTTCATCCATCATATAGACCCGCGCGTCCTGGGCCAGCGCCCGGGCTAAAAATACCCGCTGCTGCTGTCCCCCCGACAGTTGGCTGATTTGACGTTTTGCATAAGGTGTCATGTCAACCTTTTCCAGGGATTCCATGGCCTTCTCCCGGTAACGCCGGCTTACCGGCGAAATCCAGCCGATCTTGCGATACAATCCCATGGCGACGACGTCGAGGGCATTGACCGGAAAATCCCAGTCAACGCTCTCGCGCTGGGGGACATAACCCACCAGGTGGCGTTGCCGCTCATAGGACTTGCCATATATCATGACGTTTCCGGAAGCCCGCGGCACCAGATCAAGCGCGGCTTTGATCAAGGTCGTCTTACCGGCGCCGTTCGGCCCGACCACAGCGATGAGTTTGCCTTCCGGCACTGCCAGATTTACATCCCACAGTACCGGTTTGCGGTGATAGGCAACGGTCAGATCGTGAATCCAGACCGGAGCCGACTCCGCGGAAAGGCCATTGGCGCCCGTCCCGGATGAGGACGGCTCGACGCTATCATGGTTATTCATAGCTGTTGAACGTTGCATGGATGACATGGTGTTTTACCCGCAGATAGAAGTTATTGGTTACTGGTTACTGGTTATTGTTTATTGGTTACTGGTTATTAGTTATTAGTTATTAGTTATTGGCTATTGGTTGTTGGTTATTCCATTTATTCTAATAACGAATGACCAACAACAATTAACCACATCCCGTGGATGTCAGTGCGCCATAGGAAGTTTGCCGTTCAACCCGCCGGTCGGGGCCTGTCCTCCCAGGGCCCGGGCAATAGTGGTGGCATTGTGATCGATCATGCCGATGTAAGTGCCCTCATAGGTTCCGGCTTTTCCCATGGCATCTGAAAAAAGTTCGCCTCCGATTCTGACCGACTGTCCGCGGGATTTGGCTCCCTCCAGCAGGGCCTTGACATTTTTATCCGAAACACTGGATTCCACGAAAACAGCCGGAATTTTTCGATCAACAAGCAAGTCGACGATGCGGTTGATGTCTTTCAAGCCGGCTTCGGATTCGGTTGAAATCCCCTGAATCCCCATCACTTCGATGCCGTATGCCCGGCCCATATATCGAAATGCGTCGTGGGCGGTGACCATGATTTTCTGGTCGGCCGGTATCGAACCGATGACCTTGGCAGCATAGGCATCCAGTGCCTCGAGCTTTTTGAGGTAGGCCGCGGAATTGGTCTTGTAGAATCCGCCATTGACCGGATCAAATTCCGACAGCGCCGCAGCAACAACTTCAACCGCTTTCATCCAGCCTTTGACGTCCATCCAGACGTGGGGGTCACTGTGATTGGTCGTCGTATCTTCGATCAGATAGCTTTCTTTAAGAAGTTCAGTGACCGCATAGACCGGCCGCCGGCGCGAAATCTTAACGAGAACATCCGTCATTTGGCCCTCCAGCAGGAGGCCGGCATAGAACACGATGTCCGACTTGAGCAAGACGGCAACATCGCTGCGGGTCGGATTAAACAGGTGGGGATCAACTCCGGTGCCGATTATATTGGTAACCTCGCCTTTGTCCCTGACGACCTCCTTGATAATATCGGCAATCATGCCCACCGTCGTTCCAACTTTGTACGGATATTTGCCTTTGTATTCCGCCTCAGCCGGCGCGACCGACGAGAAGAACACGACAATCAATAGAAAAGCCGTCCACAACATCATTTTAACCGGGTATTTTCCGTAAATTGCGACCTGCATATACGCGCCTCCTATGAATAGACATGATTCTCAAAACGCAATTGAAAAACCTATGGTAAGAACCAAATAAATTTTGTCAAACGAATAAAATATTTTAGTTTACCAAATTATATATTTTGGCAAACCAAAATATTTTAGTTTGTGAATTTCGTTACCTACGAGCAATTCCGATATTTTTTGCTGAAACCTGACACCTGAAATCAGTTGGTCAAGGCAACTTCCGTTTTAAACCTTTCAGGATCGGGTATTTACTTTTGCGGCGGACAAATTACACGGATAGGGGGCCGACCATAATTTCATCGGCCACATTGATGCCCAGGGTTCGAATCGGCGCCTGGCGCTGGGGGCCGACACGGATGCTCAACGGCCCCTTGAAGGGAGCTTTTTCGACAACGGTTACGACCGTTTCGAGGCGGATTCCCAATTCGTCCAGATACCTCAGCATTTCGGCATCACTGTGACGCACCCTTGCGATCCGAACCGATTCGCCTATCGGTGTGGCAGCCAGGGTTTGGAATTTATCCGCTTTCAGTTTACCGTCTTTTTCAGGTATCGGATCGCCGTGTGGATCGTATTGTGGGTGGTTTAAATATTCGGCAATTGCATCGGTCAGCCGGTCGGATATATGATGCTCGAGGTTTTCGGCTTCATCATGAACTTCATCCCAGGAAAAGCCCAGGACCTGATTGAGAAACGTTTCAAGCAAGCGGTGCCGGCGGATGACGTTCAGCGCCACTTTTTTTCCCCGGGGGGTTAAAGCGACACCTTTGTGGAGTTCATGGGAAACCATCTTGGGGCGCACACTCGACAGGCGTTTGATCATATCCGTCACCGATCCGGCCGTCACTCCCAGGGTTTGGGCCAGAATGGTCGTTTTCACCCGGCCACCCTGTTGCTGAATTTCGTAAATGGTTTTCAGGTATTTCTCGACGGTTTCGGTTTGCATGTGATGCAGTCTCTCTGTGACCGGGTAGAAAACTGAAAAAATATAATTACTCTTACTGGTAATATCTGACTCTGCAAAATCGGATCCCCTGCTCTCAACCGGTAACGGCAAGTTTCAAATTGCGGCAAACGAAGTAGGGCTAAAATAAGCTAGGCTCAGATTGATGTCAAATACATTGACTTCGTACCTGAATTCTGACACGTTTTAAAAATTCGAGACCAACTAAAACAGGGTGAACCACTGATGAAGAAAATCTTGCTTTATAATACGCTCAGCCGCCGAAAAGAAGAATTCGTTCCGATTCGAGATGGCCAAGTCGGACTTTACACCTGCGGGCCGACGGTCTACAACTTTGCCCACATCGGGAATTTGAGAACCTACATATTTGAAGACATCTTAAAACGGGTTCTGCAGTACAATGGCTATCAAGTCCGGCATATTATGAACATAACGGACGTTGGCCATCTGACCGGCGATCGGGATATGGGCGAGGATAAAATGGAAAAGGGCTCCCGGCGGGAGGGCAAAACCGCCTGGGAAATTGCTGAATTTTATACAGCGGCGTTTAAAAGCGACCTCCAGCAACTCAACATCCTCGATCCCGACATCTGGGTCAAGGCCACCGACACCATCGACGACCAGATTGCAATGATCGAAAACCTGCAGAACAAAGGATTCACTTATCAGACCCGCGACGGGATTTATTTCGATACATCTAAATTTCCGGACTACACCAAGCTTTCCCACCAGGATCTCGAATCATTGCAGGAAGGTGCGCGGGTCGAAAAAAATCCGGAAAAACGCAATGCGACCGATTTTGCTTTATGGAAGTTTTCGCCGGCCGGTGTACGGCGTCAGATGGAATGGGATTCACCCTGGGGGGTCGGTTTTCCCGGCTGGCATATCGAATGCTCGGCCATGAGCATGAAATTTTTAGGGGATCAACTGGACATCCATTGCGGCGGCACGGACCATATCGATGTTCACCACACGAACGAAATCGCCCAATCCGAAGCGGCAACCGGCAAACCATTTTTCAACTGCTGGATGCATGGTGCGTTCCTGATAATTGCCGGTGGAAAAAAAATGGCTAAAAGCGATGAGAATTTTCTGACCCTGGATAATGCCTTCCTAAAGCGAGATATCAATCCGTTGGTCTACCGTTTTGGAGCTTTCCAGACCCATTATCGTAAACCGATGGAGTACAGCGATGAAAGTGTCCGGGCGGCGCGCAATGGGTTGCAGCATCTACAGAATCAGGTGCGCCAGGCTGCCCAAAACGCCGGCGGACAGGCAGGCACCGTAAACGAATCGTTCAAGGCCAAATTCTTGCAAATGGTGAACGACGACCTCAACATTCCCAGGGCGCTGGCGGTAGTGCAGGAGATGCTCAAAAGCAACATCGATGATGCCGAAAAATGTGCCACGATTCTGGATTATGACCGGGTACTCGGACTCAATCTCGACAAATTGGATCAGCCGGAAACGCTGCCGGAAAACATTCAAAAACTGGTCGAAGCCCGTCAGGCCGCGCGGGCCGCAAAAGAATGGGCCAAATCCGATCAACTGCGGGATCAGATCCAGGAATCGGGATACACCGTGCAGGACACCAAAGGCGGGATGAAGGTGATTAAAAATTGAAGATTGAAGATTGAAAATTGAATAATTGTGGAATTCTATCTATTCTATTTTGATCGGTGACAGTTTCCATGGAAGAAGAATATTTCAAAATAATGCGGCGGGTGACGCGGGAGAGGATGTACGAGCTCTGGGGCCGGGCCAAGGAAAGAGATTTTGAGGAGCTTGACGGTGAAGAGCTACGCATCGCCAAGGCAATGGTGGACCACGAGGACGAATTTTACAATCAAATGGAATTTGCCGATCTAACCTATGATCATGAATATGATCCGGACACCGAATACAATCCCTTTATGCATATTGTGATTCACTCCACCATTGAGGCTCAACTAGAACAGAAAGAGCCACTGGAAGCATATCAGTTTTACAACACGATGCGCAGGAAAAAATATTCCCACCACGATACAATCCATTTTATCGGGCAGATTTTGGTCTGCCTGATATTCGATGTAATGAAACACAAGAGACCGTTTAACAATGAGCTGTATTGCAAACTGCTAAAAAAATATAAAAACCGCAACCCGGAAAAACTGATGGATCAGCTCGAAAACGATCCGCTGCTACCCAAATAGATCTCGTCAATCAATCGGGTAAACTGATTTTAGAACTGTAGATTTTGTTCGCTGACAAGGCGCCGTTGGATTTGATAGCGGAGCGTACTTAAGTACGTGAGCATTTCAAATTCGATGGCAACGCGGTCAGGGGGCAAAAGATGCAGTGACTGAATCAATTTTAGCCGCACTTATTGAAGCCGCAAAAGTGACACATCATACAACCCTCTTCAAAGCTGACGGTTTGACCGCATTCCGGGCATTTTTCGCCCATCAGGCTGTATTCGGTTTTGTGAGACCTGGGTGCATTTTCGCCGGTCATATACTTTTTCTCCAGCACCCGGGCGATGGCATCCGGAATTGACAGCACCAGACCGCCATTCTGGAAAATCGGGTACTCACCGCCGATGCCTTTCAGCTGGTTGACAATTTTGTCCACTTTGACCCCGGATCTCAATGCCAACGAAACCAGCCGACCGATGGCTTCCGTTTTAGCGGTGGTGGAGCGTCCCGATTTACCGATGGTGGCAAAGACCTCAAACGGCCGGCCCTCGAATTCAGTTACCGTGATGTAGAGATACCCATAACCCGTTTTGATCTTGGTTGTATATCCAGGGAGTGTTTCCGGTCTTTCCTTGACGGCTGTCATAAATGGGCTATCCGCTTTTTCTTCTTTGCGGGCGAAGGAGAGCACCTGATTTTCCTTGCTGCCGTCGCGGTAAATCGTGACGCCTTTACATCCCAGATCATAGGCCAGATCATAAACTTTTTTGACGTCGTCCACGGTGGCATCGTGGGGCAGATTGACGGTCTTGGATACCGCGTTGTCGGTGTATTTTTGAAATGCGGCCTGCATGCGGATATGCCATTCCGGCGACACATCGTGGGCGGTGACGAAGACTTTGCGGATGTCTTCAGGAATCTCCGTGATATTCTGAACACTGCCCTGCCTGGCAATTTCGTCCATCAGCTCGGGGCTGAAAAAGCCTCTTTCCCGGGCAACTTTTTCGAAAAACGGATTGACTTCCAGTAGCTTGTCGTTGTCCATCACATTACGCACGAAACTCAGCGCAAACAGGGGCTCGATCCCGCTGGAGCATCCGGCGATGATGCTGAGGGTGCCGGTCGGGGCGATGGTGGTCGTTGTCGCATTGCGGAATTTGAGGCCATGTGCTTTGAAGATGCTATTGTCGTAATTTTTAAAAACGCCCCGTTCTTTCGCCAGATCGCGGGAAGCGTCATGGGCGGTTTCCTGGACAAAGCGCATGACGGATTCGGCGGTTTCCAGAGCAGTTTCAGAATTGTACGGAATATTTAGCCGGTAGAGCAAATCGGCAAAACCCATAATCCCCAGTCCGATTTTACGATTGCCCTGTACCATGGCCGTTATTTCGGGCAGCGGATATTTGGACATTTCAATGGTATTGTCGAGAAACCGAACCGACAGTTCAATCAGGTCTTTGAGGCCATCATAATCAACCATGGGACCGTCGCCGTTTTCGAGAACGAATTTGGCCAGATTGATAGACCCCAGGTTACATGCTTCCAGGGGCAGCAGCGGTTGCTCACCGCAGGGGTTGGTGCTCTCGATTTCACCCAGCGCAGGCGTGGGATTGTCGCGGTTGATGCGGTCTAAAAATATGATTCCCGGATCCCCGTTTTTCCAGGCCTGCCTGACCAGGGTGTCGTATACCTCCCGGGCATTCAATTCACCGACTGAGGTATGATTGCGGGGGTCAACCAATTCATAGTCGGTCCCGTCGACAGCCGCCTGCATGAATTTGTCGGTCACACCGACCGAGATGTTGAAATTATTGAGTTCCCGATTTTTTCTTTTGCTATGGATAAACTCCATGATGTCCGGGTGGTCGACCTTTAAGATCGCCATGTTGGCGCCCCGGCGGGTGCCGCCCTGTTTGACCTGTTCGGTGGCGGTATTGAATATTTTCATGAAGGAGACCGGCCCGGATGCGACGCCACCCGTGGTTCCGACGGTGCTGTTTTTGGGTCGCAGGCGGGAGAAGGCGAAACCGGTGCCACCGCCGGATTTATGGATGAGGGCGGCATTTCTCAGGGCTCCGAAAATCCCCTCCATACTGTCTTCAACCGGCAGAACAAAGCATGCCGCCAGTTGTCCCAGTCGACGGCCGGCGTTCATCAGAGTTGGCGAGTTCGGCAAGAATTTGAATTCGGTCATCATGCGGTAGAACAGATCCTGCATTTCTTTGACCTTCTTGTCGGTACCGCCAAGTTTCTTTTCAGCTTTGGCGATATGATCGGCGACCCGCTTGAACATTCGATGCGGTGTCTCGACAACCTTGCCATGGTCGTTCTTTTTGAGGTATCGTCGGCGCAGGACTCTTCTGGCATTGTCCGAAAGAAAGAGGCGGTTTTTGAGAAAGATGGATTGATCCAGCCGGATGGGAGACGGTTTGGTCAGGCCGTACTCCAGTAGTTTTGATTCAATCATCTTTTCGATAAAAGACATCGTGATGGTTTGAAACTCCATCCGAGTGATTTCTTCCCGCAAAGAGCGGCTGATGCCCAGGGCCTGATCCGTATCAATGGGGTTGTCCTTGACCAGAATATCCGAAAAAACCTGATCGTCCCACATGTGCGTTCCCAGATCGAAACGCCCTTCTTTGGTAACTAAAAATTTGCCTTTCTCCCCCATCGAGATTCTCCTGTCTAAAATACGAAATGGTTTAATCTAATTTCGAACTGTTTCATCCGATTCTGCCACAGCCACATCATGCAGCCCGGATTTAGAAAAAAAATAGCCTCTAATTTTGAATGTTCAAGCACGGATTATGGATTGATGAAAAGTGCACAGATTAATGCATGTGCGTTGCAGTAGATTTTGTGACCCAATCGCTGAACATCAAAGACATCGGCACAAAACGTCTTAGCATTACATACCATATGTAGTATGTCAATAAGAAAAATACCCCAACATGTGTGTATCCTGTTCGGTAATCTATTCCATTTGGCACATGCGGCGCGCCACACAGAATAATTTTGCGGGAATTTATCACACAAACATTTGATAACATATAAACAACACATAACGATGAAATTAATGGAATAAATCGATTATCAAACTGATCGTACTATATAAAGACCCAACCCGGCTGAGCCGGTTGCAGCGAAGCGTAAATCCCGCTTTACCGGGGAAATGAATACTATTATAGCCGCAAAAAGGCGCAAAAAGCGCAAAAGTTAATTTTCGCTATCAGTAGTATCAGTAAGTTACAAAGTCAAAATCCGACAATTTGGACTTTTCACGAGATCGTCAATTTTGATTATTGAATATTAGAGGTATTCTATCGTTCTGAATTCACCTCTGTTATCAATACTCAAATCTTACACAAACATGATTTGATTTCGATAAGGGCCTAACTTTGTCAAAACAACTTGTAGAGGATAATAAAAATGAAAACCTTATCACATATCAAACTTGCAGTAGCTATCATAATTTTGGTTTTTGCAGCGGCCAGTGCAAACGCCGGGGAAAAAGTGAGAGTATTTGAACTGGGGGAAACCGGCATTACGATCGAATTCCCGATAACACCTGAGGAAATCGCGGCAGAGGCCGCTACTAATGGCAGATTTATTGCTACCAGCCCCAAAAATGTGGATAGGGTCAGCAACAATGTGATTGTTTACGAAATGGGTGAAGGCGGTCATATTGTCGAATTCGAGGCGACGGTGGAGGAGATTGCCGCCAAAGAAGCGGAAGATGCCAGGTTGGCCGATTTTCGGGCAAAGCGGTTCGCGGCTATTCCCCTGCCGGCCGGCGATCGATTTGAAATGGCTGAAAATGGCAGTTACATCGTATTTCCACCGGCAGGCGTGCTGAGAGAAGCGGAGGATCTGGCTGTCGCTTTAGATCAAGCGGCCCGAAACACCACCGGCAATCAGTAGAATGGCTTCATTCGCAAGAGAACTGAAAGCTATCCTCATTTACAGTGTCAAAGATAGGATCTGTGGGCAAGGATACCCTTACTGCTGGCTCTTTTTCCACTCCTGATATGCTTTAAACTCCTTCCATTCCAGGAACTCCTTGTAGTCTGCCGAGCTTTTAGCACTTTTTTTCCACTGCTGGTATTCCTGGAATTCGCGGTAATCGGCCGATCCTTTGGCAGATTTCTGCCACTGCTGATACTCCTGGAATTCTTTGAAATCAGCCGAGCCCCTGGTTGATTTTTTCCATTCCTGATATTGATGAAACTGATCTTTTTCCTTTTGCCATTGCTGGAATTCCTGAAATTCCTGGAAGTCCCCGGTTTTATCAGAGGTTTGGCCCGCCCGGGAAGATGTCTGCGAACCGGCTGCCGCAGCTGTGGCAGTTCCCGCTGCTGCGGTGGTCGTGGTTTGAGCCGCTTCCCCTTTACTATCCTTTGGGAATAAGCCACCCTTTTTGGAGCTGTAAAGGGTAAACTCGCCACTTTCACCGCTGAGCAGGCCGGGCCCCGCCTTTATATCCTGGGGGTTGCCTTCGATTTCCTTCCAGTTATTCAATTGCTCTTCGTCAGGTGTGGCACCGCAGCCGGCCAGCCCAATGATCAGCAGGCCGGCTGCCGCAATAATCCAGCTTTCAGGCTTGATTTTTAGCATGCTTTGCTTTTCCTTATTTGCATTGTCCAATATAAAATGACCGCTGCGAATTGTTTACAACAATAAACATCATTGCACACCCATACACAGCGTCCTATTTATGCGATTCGATACTGAAGTATTAAAAGTTAAGATTGCATGCGCGTTTATGCGGTTTACTATGACGCTGTGTAAAATTAGAACCTGACCCGGATTCCACCCATAAAAACGTTGATGTCGTCCGGATCGTCGCCTTCATCGAGATCCAGCATGTGCAGATAGTAGGTACCATAAAACTCCACACTTTTAAAGGGGGTAACAACGTATCCGAGGCCGAATGTATCCCCTTTGTCATCCTCATTGGACAAATTCTTGGTCCGGGAATATTGAATCGATGCGGCATGGATCCCGAGGAACTGATAGCCCAGTTTTCCAAACAGGTTCCAGGGATTCTTATCATTCTGCTCCCGGAAGGCATAGGAGGCGGTTAAACTCAACCCGAAATCGAACAGCATCGAGGCCGAGGAGCTGAAATTCCCGTCCCGGTCGCCGTCCTGAGAGTCATTGGAGGTGCCGAAATCCGCCCAACCCGCAGCCGCGGCCAACCGGGCCCAGCCGAAATCGCCGGCATAACGGGCGGCCACATCCCACTCACTATTGCCCTCGAAGCTCACAGAGGCAAAGGCACCACCCCAGCGGGGCGTGTCGTAGCGAAACCGATCTTTACGGCTGAGTCCGTCGAAATTGCTGCGCGAGTTACTGACCGTAATGCCAATTTTCTCGCTCCCATCCCGGAACTCGATATCTCCGCCGACATCCGACACACTCGAATAGGTCGCGACAGCCGTGCCGGATAAATCTACTTCCGAGGTACCGTTGGAGGCCGTATCTCCCTGGCCCAACCGAGCGGTACCCCACTTTTCGACAAACACATCCAAGTGCCGCTCTCTAAAGGTAATGTCGCCAACATCTTGGTTGTCATCCATTGAAACCTCATTCGACGCATTGGACTGCATTTCCACTTCCCATAGCAGACCGACCCTCCAGCCGCCTTCGAAATCATTGGACCCTCTGAAACGGAAGCGGGACGATGAGTTTTCGTTGTCCACAAAAAACCATTTGGCGGAACGGCCGTCGTCGACATACATGGCTGCCCGGTTGAGCTGACCGGAAATGGTGACATCGATGGCGTAAAGCGGTGTGGCAGTAATCATGACGGCAGCCGTCAAAATTAATGCAACCAAACCCAATTTCGATAATTTCTTCATCAGTTGTTCCTCCAGTTAAACAATTTTTCCTGATACGTTAGCCGGGTTGTTTGAAAAGCCTAATCTTGATCTACATTATCGCGGGGTGGGGGATGTTTCAGCACATGGTAATCACCTCCTTGGCTACTTATTGTCGTCGTTCGGAAACATCAGCTGGAAGGGGTGACGGATTGGTGCAGCCTGCCGATTCAACGCACCGCCACTCCTCTTGTTGCAACCGTTATTTTCCATCATTCGAAATGTCGGTCAACAAAAATAATCTGCTTCGATATCAATCTATGGTCAGAACTTGATGAAATTTTCAAAAGCTTATGGGGATGCGCTCATTTGATCTTGAAAAATGCCTAAACATTCATTATTTATTGGTTAAAATCAATTCTTCCGAAAATTCTGGATCACTACGCAGACAAAAACTGCCATCTCCATCTTACCATTTGGGCTGAAATTTTAAAAAGAGAAAGGAAACAAAATGAGAAAGAACGTCATTTTCACGGCATGGATAATGGCAATCGCATTGGTTTCACCAATGAATGGCACAGCGCTAGCGGATGTTATCACACCGCTCAATCCGCAAATGCAGGAAAATTTGCAGAATCTATCCAAAATTTTGGTGAGCCTCTCCAATGAATTGAGTACCGGTAAAATGCCGGTAAATGCCCAGGAGGCGGCCGCTGAAATCACCAAGCAACTCGGGCAGATTCTGCAGGATCTATCAGAGGGCAAACGGGAGTTCGATGCCCAAAAAAAGGGTATCGATGAAATGATGAAAATGTGGCAACCCTTCACCGAATCATCGCTCACGGGCAATTGATGGTTTAGAATTGAATTTTCCCAATAATGTTGGATTGACGCGGTTTGATATCGGTTTTACAGTAACTAAAATGTATGTTTTTTCTTGCGGGCATTTTACCGCAATACCAATGCACAACTTAACAGGGGAAGGATAATATGAACATGAAAACTCGGAGTGCTAGCCGTGTAGTGTCCATCGCTTTTTTTTCGTTAATGCTTACTCTGGCAATGACCCAGGTTGCTGCCGCAGAAAGCGTTAAATTGGAGGGCGAGATTCGGGGTGCCAAATGCACGCATTTTCAGACGGAATGCTTTAACGACGACAATCACATTGCTCTGGAGCCCGATTTTGTTTTAGTGTTGCCGAATGGCGATTATTACTTTATGCCCAATCTTGCCAGAGCAGTAAAAGCCAGGCATGCCTATAAAAAAGTTCGCATTCACGGTGACCTTCGAAATCAGGAGTTGTGGGTGGATAAGCTGATGGATGTGGAACCTAAAGGACGGCGTTCGAAAACGACCTGGGATTGGTCTGACCAGGATGAATTCTGGGAATCCAGATAAATTCCTGCAGCTACTTGGTCTGCGGGTTGAAGGTACTAACATGGAGGCTTTTCGAGCCTCCTTTTTTTACTTTATTCTGTAAAACAGACGCAACCGTAGAATGTGCTCTTGGGCGGTAAATGCGTCACCCGCGCTGCCGCGACCCTGCTGCAGATGATAGTGCAGCTGAACCCGCCAGGCGTCGGATAGCCTTGTACCAACTCCCGCATCATATCGTATTCGATTGACAAACATCGGCCTTTCAACATCCCAGAACGGCTCGATCGACCCCAACAGATAGACTCCGTTTTTGAACAGAATATTATAATTCGGTGTTCGGATACCCAACTGGTAGCGGGCCCGAACCGTGAAATCAAAATCGCGATCACCTTCCGTCTCCCAGGTCATGCGCTCTTCCAGTCGGAAATAATGGCTGACCGGGTAATCGCCGAGTTTGGGGCCGATAAATCGGAGACCCTGCCAGGGGCCGATCTCGAAGGTATCTTCCTCATCGTCAAAAAAGACCTTAAAAAAACGAACCCCGCCGTGTACGGTGAACCAGTCTCTGGCCCGGTAGCGAACAGAGGGCCGGAAATAAACCAGCGTAAAATCACTGTCGCTGAGCACGCCCCGGATGCCCTGGTCGCCGTCGTAGCGCCAGCCGTCGGCAAATCGATAAATTGTGGCAATGTCGGACCAGGTTTGAAAATCGGCGCCGTCACTGGATCCCGCCAGGATCGTAATCAGTATGGCTGTGACAACTGTGACATTGATCCGGAGTTTATACATCGTACGAATTAATCCGCCCTGAAAAATGGCATTTTACATGATCAGATGCGCTTTTGGGAATACTGAAAGATCCAGTTAGGGCGAAGCAAGCGGATTAATTAATTTAATGCTTCGCATTCTTTTGAAATCTGATTTTTTTGCGCGTTTCGCGCCTTTTTGCGGCTATATCAAAAATAAAGCTTTGCAAATGCCAAAACAACTGAACATGCCCAAATAATATTCTTCATCATTCTGTTTTAATCCTCCTTTGTTGGATTGAGCATCGCTCTCCGCAAGTCCCTGCCAGGTCCAAATTCAAACGGGACAGATAATGCAACTTTACACCGAAGGGCAGCTATCGGTCAAGCCGCGAGCGTCCAGTCTGATCAAATGAGAAACTCTAGCTTTTGAAAGAAAATGAGGAATGGATTCCTATCTCAAAATAAAAAAATTGGACAGGATCAACAGGATCGCTAGGATAAGGCGGCCTTCGGCCGAAAGGCATCTCGCCGCAGGCGAAAAAAATCCTGATAATCCTGTAAATCCTGTCTAAATAAAAATAATAAAAATCGAATCCATTCGTCATTCCAGGTAGAGCACGAGTTGTCGGTAAAAACCGAATCCTGAGCGAAACTGATAAAACTCTAACAATTCTATTCTTAAATGAAATTTGGAGCATAGACACGCGGCAGTGCACGGTGTCGTCCGGGATGAAAATTGAATTTGACAAACAGATAGCAGTTTGCCAAGTATAGGTCCGGAGAGCAAATGGCCGCCAGCCTGACAACAGACGGTGAATCTATTATGCCTGTTAAGTTGACTGGCCGATAATCCGAACATTTCTGCAATCTCCATCTCTGCAGGACAAACCGGATAATACGTCATTACCAGGAAAGCCGACGATATGATTACCAATAAGACATTTAACGAAATTAATATCGGTGACACCGCCAGCCTGGAGCGAACCTTAACCAAACGTGATGTGGACATGTTTGCGGTCATCAGCGGGGATATGAACCCCACCCATCTGAGCGATGAATATGCCCAGATGTTGCTCGAACGCCAGAAGGTCAGCGGCCACAGCATGTGGGGCGGTGCGTTGATATCGAGCCTCCTCGGCAATGACCTGCCTGGTCCGGGGACGGTCTACAAATCACAGCACCTGGAGTTTCACGGCGCCCTCGAGCTGGAAGATACGCTTACCGTGAGCATAACGGTCAAAGAAAAACGGGCGGCGGAAAATACGGTCATATTCGACTGTCAGGCTGTTAACCAGCGCAACGAGGAAATCATATCGGGCATCGCCGAGGTTCGGGCTCCCTCCAAAAAGGCGAGCGGAGCGGGTGTGGCCGCCCATGACCTGACGTACCACGCGCGCCACGCATTTCGGGATCTCATTGAAAAAGTGCAGGATGACGATCCCATTTCGGTGGCGGTCGCGCATCCGTGCAGCAAAGCAGCCTTGGAAGGCGCCATCGATGCGGCTCGGGCTGATATTATTGAACCGGTGCTGGTGGGACCCGGGGCGCGCATCCGGCAGCTGGCCGATGAACTTGAGATCGACATCAGCCATTATGAGCTGGTAGATTCGCCTCACAGCCATGCTTCTGCAGCAGAGGCGGTGTCTCTCTGCCGGGGCGGCCGGACCGAATCGCTGATGAAAGGCAGCCTGCACACGGACGAATTTATGTCGGCGATCCTGAAAAAAGAAACGGGCCTGCGAACCGCTTCGCGGGTCAGCCATGTCTTCATTCTCGATGTGCCGACCTATCCACGCCCCCTGTTTTTAACCGACGCGGCCATCAATATCTATCCGGATCTGGAGGGCAAAATTCACATTGTGAACAATGCCGTGAGTCTGGCCCATGCCCTGGGTATAGAGACGCCCAGAGTGGCGATCCTGTCGGCCGTTGAAACCATCAATCCCAAAATCCCGTCCACTCTGGAGGCCGCCTCGCTCTGTAAAATGGCTGATCGCGGGCAGATAGCCGGCGCGATACTGGATGGACCCCTGGCGTTTGATAATGCCATCAGCAAGGAAGCCGCCCTGATCAAAGGCATTCAATCCGAAGTCGCCGGACAAGCTGACATTTTTGTGGTGCCGGATCTGGAGGCCGGCAACATGCTGGCCAAACAGCTGACCTACCTGATCGATGCCGATGCGGCCGGAATTGTGGTGGGAGCGCGGGTGCCCGTCATTTTAACCAGCAGGGCGGATTCAGCACGGGCGCGACTAACCTCATGTGCCGTTGCGGCAGCTGCGGCAATGGCCAAGCGTACAGGCGCCAAGGGCATCAATGCGTCGGTATGAACCTTGAACACCCCGACGTTTTTTACCCAAGCCGGCGAAGCCGGAAATGACTATTGACTATTGAATAATGAATATTTGTGGTCCGCCTTCGGCGGATCGATCTTATACCGATTCTCACCAAAATAGTCGGGTTTGCGTTACTCAAATCCTGCGCGAACATGATTTGATTTCAATAAATAGGGCCTAAATTGAGCGGTTCCAATTAGAGGGGCGGAGTAATTAGATTCAAGTGGAAGTAATCTATGCAAGGATGCATTTCAGTCATTAACAGTGGATCGTCAAGCATCAAGTTTTCGGTTTACGACCATGTCGAAACTCAGGAGTTGAGATTCGTTTTTGGGGGACAGGTGGAGGGAATCGGTGTGGCCCCGCGCTTTAAAGCTCGAGCTAACCATGGCGAAATTCTCGCCGAGAAAACCTGGGATCACGGTCCCGATGTCAACCATGAAAGTCTGATGGGCTATCTCATCGGTTGGATTCGAGAAAACCGGCAACAGCTAAATCTTGAATTGACGGGAGTCGGACACCGGGTCGTCCATGGTGGAAGTGCCTACAGCAGCCCGGTCAAAGTGGATGACGCCGTATTGCGAAGACTTGAAAAGTATATCCCCCTGGCGCCGCTGCATCAGCCTCACAATCTTGGTCCCATCCGGTCGGTTATGAAGCTGGGTGCCGATATTCCGCAGGTCGCCTGTTTCGACACCGCTTTTCATCGCACCAATCCGCCGCTATCCCAGATTTTCGCCCTGCCGCGTCGGTATACGGACGAAGGCATTCGGCGCTACGGGTTTCATGGCCTCTCCTATGAGTATATTTCCCGCAGGCTGCAGGTACTGGATTCCAAAGTCGCGGCAGGGCGGGTTGTGGTCGCGCATCTGGGCAGCGGTGCCAGTATGTGTGCCCTGCAAGGCGGAAGAAGTATTGCCAGTACCATGGGATTTTCAGCAATGGACGGTATTCCGATGGGAACCCGTCCCGGCAATCTGGATCCGGGGGTGGTGCTGTACCTGATGCAGGAAAAGGGAACGACGCCGGATGAGCTGGCGGATTTGTTTTACAAGCGTTCCGGTCTGCTCGGCATCTCCGGAGTCAGCAATGACATGCGGATCCTGTTGGAGAGCAGTGATCCGCAGGCGGAGGAAGCTATTGGCGTATTTGTGTATCGCATTCAGCGGGAACTCGGCTCTCTGGCTGCTGCTCTGGGTGGACTGGACGCGCTGGTGTTTACGGCCGGCGTCGGTGAAAATTCGCCTGCCATTCGTGCCCGGGTTTGTGAGGGGGCCCAATGGCTTGGCCTGCAGTTGGATCCGGCCGCAAACGACCAGAATCTGCTAAAAATCAGTACGCCGGAAAGCCAGGTCTCGATCTGGGTCATACCAACCAACGAGGAATTAATGATCGCGACCCATACACGGAATGTTCTGCTTGGAGCACAGGAATGACAGCCGTAGCGATAGAGAGAACATTTTATACCTAAATTTTTTCGGTAAACTTCGATGCCTAAAAGTGTCTAATCCGCAAACTCAATCATCACTATTGAAAACTACGTGCAAAATACCGGTTATAATACGATGACGGATGAATTATAAATACGAATGCAGTTCTTTTTTACACAAATAACAAATAACCAATCACTAATAACTTGTTTCTAGAAAGGAAGCATGACATGCGCCGTAAAAACGCTCTGGTAGTGGGAATTGCCAACCAGGAAAGCATCAGCGCCGGAATCGCAAAGGAATTGAGTGTAAATGGCTATAACATCATTCCGACCTATCTGAACGAAAAGGCCTTGCCCTTCGTCAAAGAGGTAACCGATCAACTCGGAGTAGATAAGCTGTTTCCCTTCAAGGTCGGCAACGACGATCAGCTGCAGGCCATTATAGATTACCTCCAGTCCGCGGGCCTGCGATTGGATGCTTTTGTGCATGGGATCGCATTTGCATCGGAGATCAAGAAGGATTTGCACGAGGTTTCCTGGCAAAGCTTTAAAGACTCCACCCGGGTTTCGTCTTTTTCCATGGTCGAAATAACGGGTAAACTCATTGCCGCAGATGTCCTTAATCCGGGCGGCTCTATTCTGACCCTGTCCTATATCGGGTCTCATCTGGCGGTTGAAGGCTACAACATGATGGGACCGGTAAAGAGCATCCTGGAGGCCCTGGTCAGGGGACTTGCCAGTGAACTCGGCGGCAAAGGCATCCGCGTGAATGCGATCTCACCCGGACCGGTCATGACGCGAGCTGCCGGCGGCATTAAAGGGTTCTCCAATCTGCTCGAGGTATCCCGCAACGCCAGTCCGCTCAGCCGGACCGCCGAACTGGATGACATCGGCAAGCTGGCCTTCGAAGTGATCACCAACCCGTCCATCACCGGGTCGGTGTACCTGGTCGACTGCGGATCCAGTGTGACGATCCGAGTGCCATCATAACCTGACACCTAAGAACGGGGGTAAAATGGAAACTAAAAATGCACTGATCGTGGGCATCAGAGATGAAGACAGTATCTGTCACGCTATAGCCGGTGAAATTAAACGCGCTGGCTATAATATATATGCGACCTATGAAGATGAGGACACCTATCCCTCCGTCAGTCGGGTGGCCGAAGCGATGGGAATCAAAAAGCTGTTCCCTTACGATGCCCGCCGGGATGAGGATTTGGAAGCATTTACATCGGCTGTAAGGCAGGAAGGCATTTCCCTGGACATTCTGGTGCACGGGATTTCCTACTCCACGGCCGAAGGCGCCAAACTTGACCTGCCGTTGCTGGACGTGACCTGGGAAGAGTTCACCGATGCCATTCGCGTGGGCGCATTTTCGCTGGCGGAAATCTCGGGCGGACTGCTGGACGTGTTCAAGGACGACGCGTCCATTCTGGCGGTAACCCTGCGCTGGAGCAAAGTCGCGGTACCGAGATTCAATGTCGTCAGTGCCACTAAGGCGGCTTTGGAGTCCATCATCAGAGGCCTGGC
Organism: Desulfobacterales bacterium; assembly: GCA_030066155.1. Taxonomy (GTDB): domain Bacteria; phylum Desulfobacterota; class Desulfobacteria; order Desulfobacterales; family JAFDCJ01; genus JAFDCJ01. The sequence goes on from JASJCE010000002.1 coordinate 30,985, forward strand.
CCAGTCGTTGGGAAACGCCAAAAAGATCCGGGTTAACGGCATCTCACCGGGCTTTGTCAGCACCTACTCTCTTTCCAAGATCGGCAACCGTCTCGAACTTCTGGAGCAGGCCAAAATCAAATCGCCGTTGAAAACCAATGTGCGCAAGGAGAATATCGCCAGCCTGGCTGTCAGCATTCTAGAAAACCCATCCATTACGGGAATGATTTATCCCATTGACGCCGGCGTGGACATCATGGGAGTGTAAACTTCCGAGCCCAGAGGAGCCGGCCATGATCCGACTTGGAGTGTTCAATTGGCATTTAACTTGACCGGCGGTACTCTGGTTTCAGTGTTCAGTGTTCAGGTTTCAGCACTGTTAATTGAGGTATTTAGATAGTTAAAAATAAATAAATTAACACAAGGACTACTGGAAAAGGAGAAAGAGTATGTTAGATATAAAGAATGCAGTGGCCGTTATTACCGGCGGCGGGGGTGGAATTGGTTTAGAGGTTGCTAAATACTGGGTTCGCAACGGTGGGAAAGTGGTCATTGCCGACATTTCTCAGGATCTTCTGGATCAGGCCGAGGCTGAGCTCAAGTCCATCGGAGGCGACGTTCTTGCGGTGGTCACAAACGTCACCAAAGAAGAAGACAACAGCAGGCTGGCCGATGCCGCCATCGAAAAATTCGGGCAAATTAACCTGGTGGCGCCTTTTGCGGGAATTATTCGCGACGGCCTGATGGTTTCTCCGGACCGAGAGACCGGCAAGGTCACCCGCAAAATGTCGATCGCCGATTTCCAGATTGTTGTGGATATTAATCTGAGCGGTGTGTTTTTAACCGTTCGGGAATGCACCGAACGCATGATCAACCACGACTGCCATGGGTTGATCTGCTTAATTTCTTCCACCGGCTCTCTGGGAACCGCCGGACAGATAAACTATTCGGCGACCAAAGCGGCCATGTCCGTCATGCCCAAGGTTCTCACGGCCGAATTTTTTCGACGAAAGCTGGCGCACAAAATACGCTGTGTGGCGGTAGCGCCCGGATACGTCGGAACGGCGATGGTCAAGGGCATGAATCAAAAAGCGTTGGACGGAATTTTATCCCAGGTTCCCATCGGACGGCTGATCGAACCGGAAGAAGTTGCCCAGCTTGTGGCCGACATCTACCGGAATGAAGCCCTGGCAGGAGAGGTGTTTTTCATCCATGGCGGATTGAGACTCGGATCCAAGGGATGATGTCCGCTTGCCGGAAGCAGTGCCTGGTCAGAGTTGATTGGTTCTGCCTTATTCAATAGAAGATTTTTAAATCCGAAGCACGAAATGCGAAACCCGAAACAATATCGAATGACCGAAATTGAAATGCTCCAAGCAAAAGACACATCCGGCATTGCAAGGTAGGGGCTGTTTTTGTCATTAGAGCATTTGGTTTTTGAATTTGTTTCGAATTTCGACCTGCCCGCAATGCCTAAAAGCTCGTGCGAGGCAAATTTAAGCAATTGATAGATTGATAAGTGCTCACATCAACCCATCGCTAATTGCATGGCAGACGGGTATTCGGATTTCGAATTTTTCGATTGTATTTGCCTAAATCATGCCCTCTGTGCTTAAGTTTAAGCCGGCCCTTCTGGGGTTGGATTTTAATCCTGAAAGAAAGGGAAGTCATATGACAGCTACACAAAGCAACAACCAACCAATGGGCCGCAATCAACTGACCGAATATGTTGTTGACGCCGGACAGCGTGCGATCCTGTTCTGGGACGCGATTCGCCAGCGTGGAAACCAATATCATGAACACATGGCACACGATACCCCGCACGTGCTGGATTACGAATACGAGCTGATTGTCGATGGTCGAACGTTGAGCCAACCGGTGAACTACGGCCTGGTGAAAATTATTCCTCCGAAAGGTGTCAAAATCGATGACCACAAACGTCCTTTTGTGGTGGTCGATCCCCGCGCCGGCCATGGGCCCGGCATCGGCGGCTTCAAGGCCGACAGTGAAATCGGTGTGATACTCGCTGAGGGTCATCCCTGCTACTTCATCGGGTTCTCGCCGGAACCCGAGCCGGGGCAGACAATCGAAGCCATCATGCGGGCAGAAGGCCAATTTCTAAAGCGGATCGTTGAGCTGCATCCAAAGGCGGACGGCAAACCGGTTGTCATCGGCAACTGCCAGGCGGGCTGGGCTGTCATGATGCTGGCGGCTACTTTCCCTGATCTATGTGGTCCGATTATTGCGGCGGGGGCGCCGGTTTCCTACTGGGCCGGCGTGCGCGGCGAGAATCCCATGCGCTACACCGGCGGCATGCTGGGAGGCAGCTGGCTGACGGCCCTGACCAGCGACTTGGGTAACGGCAAATTTGACGGCGCCTGGCTGGTGCAAAACTTTGAAGGGCTCAATCCGGCCAATACCCTGTGGTCGAAGCAGTACAATCTCTATGCCAAGATCGACACCGAGATACCCCGCTATCTGGGATTTGAGCGCTGGTGGGGAGGTCACGTCATATTAGGCGGTGGCGAGATTCAGGATATTGTCGACTATCTTTTTGTAGGCAACAAGCTCAGCACGGCCGGGATTCAGACATCGGACGGCCTGCGTGTGGATTTGAGAAATATCCGCGCGCCCATCGTCTGCTTCTGCTCAAAGGGCGACAACATCACCCCGCCGCAGCAGGCCCTGGGCTGGATCCTCGATCTTTACGACAGTGTCGACGATATTCGCGCCTCCGGGCAGACGATTATTTACGCCGTGCACGAGAGTGTCGGACATTTAGGTATCTTTGTCTCCGGCAGCGTTGCCAAAAAGGAGCACAGCGAGTTTACCAGCAACATCGATTTTATCGACTGCCTGCCCCCCGGTTTATACGAGGCGGTAATGGAAAAGACATCCGCAGATACCGATAATGTGGATTTGGTGACCGGAGACTATATTTCCAGCTTCGAGCGGCGCACACTGGATGATATTCGTGCTTTGGGCGGCAATGATCTCGACGATGAGCTATGTTTCGCTGCCGTAGCGCGCCTGTCGGAGATCACTCATGGCATTTATCGCACTGCCGCTCAGCCATTTGTGCGCGCCATGGCGACCGAACAGTCTGCCGACTGGTTGCGCCGTATGCATCCATTGCGTTTGGGATACGAGCTTTTTTCCGATCACAACCCCCTGATGGCTTCCCTGCCGTCTGCTGCTCAGTGGGTGAAGGATCGTCGGGAGACGGCCGCGGCGGACAATATCTTTTTGCAGTGGCAGAATATTTTTTCCGGCTACGTAACTCAAAGCCTCAACATTTATCGCGACTGGCGGGACATGATGATGGAGCAGATGTTTTTTGGCATCTACAGCCAACCCTGGCTTCAGGCTTTACTGGGTCTCCGGGCGTCCGACGACCCGCCGCGAATGAACCCGGGGCAGGAACCTGATCACCTGGCGCTCATCGAGCACCAAAAGAAGACCCTGCTGGCCAAGATGGATCAGGGTGGACCGCGCCGGGCCGTGATGCGGGGTCTGATTTACGTGCGCATGCCGGAAGGGAAAGTCGATGAACGGGTATTCGAAATGATCCGGCGCATTCGGGCCCAATTACCTGAAAAAAGAACGCTGGCCGAATTCAAGGAGGCTTTTCGCGAGCAGTTCTTTATGATCCTGCTGGATGAGCAACGGGCCGTGGCGGCGATTCCCACCCTGCTCAAAGGCCACCAGGACCAGGGATCCGAGCTGTTTGAGATGATCCGCAAGGTCGCCACTGCCGGTGATCCGCTGGGCAAGGAAGCGCAGGGACGATTGACGGAAATCGAAAAGCTGTTCATTCCCCGGAAAGTCGTCAAACCCAAAAAGCCGAAAGCCAGGTCGAAGTCGGCAGGCGTCTCTAAAAGAAAAGCCGGACCTTGATCTGGCTGATGGTGATCGTGTCCTCCCGGGGCTTGAAGGTCGAGTCGAAGATCACCTGAACGCGGCACGTCATTGTGAATCAAACTCTTCGCTTCGAAGCATCAACTCGAGCAGCGAGCCGGACTTCGGGAAACTGTTGTCGAGGTCCCACTCCACATCGGTGGGACCACCGATCCGTCTTTTTCTAACCGGATAGCCTTTTACAGAATTTTGTTCCTCCGGATTCCAGGATTTCTGGGTTGTGCTTTCCGGGGTTTGGATCTGTTGAACTTCTCGCACCGGAGAATCATTACTTGCGCAGGCAAATCCCATACCAGCGATTATTACCGCTAAAATTCGGGGTACATGTCTCACTTTATTCCAAATCTAAAACCTGATCTTCAGGGCCAGGATTTTTAACTGTATAATTTTTTTCAGTTACATCGGATTGGGTCACACGTTCGCTTATACCATAAATCACCCTACACTGTAAAAGTCGAAAATATGCAGTTCTCCTTACGCCTCAAGTCCGAGAAACGCTCAACCTCACGCACGATCCCATCGATTGCGGCTATTATGTAATACTTGAATTTTTGAGTCACAATCAGCGCCTAATTCAATTGTGATAACTCGACTTCGATTTTCACTCAGGGATATTTGCATGCAAAAATCAGGTGATATGACAACGCTTGACCAAATTACTGTTTGAAAATGCCTGAGCCGAGTAATACTATTACAGGTATTACAACATACTGGAGGTTATCTATGCGTGTTACAACAAAAGGACAGGTAACGATCCCGCAGCATATTCGTGAAAAATTAGGAATTGTTCCGGCTACTAATATAGAGTTTGTTGAGGAAAAAGGTCGGGTCTATATTGTCAAAAAGGAAGATCCGGAAAATCGGGGTAATAAATTCAGAAAATTGAGGAGCGTTGCAACCGTTAGAATGACAACCGATGAGATTATGGCCTTGACAAGGAAAGAGAAATGAGGGGAATTCTGGTAGATTCGAATGTTATTCTGGACATTTTTCTGGATGATCCCAACTGGGCCGAATGGTCGGAATCAAAATTGGAGAAACTCAGCTCGGCTTCAAATTTATTTATCAACCCCGTTGTGTACTCCGAAGTGTCCACCGGTTTCGATAAGGATAGAGGACCTGGAGTCCGCCTTGAACCATGGTGGTTTTCAGATGCTTGAAATACCGAAGGAGGCACTGTTTTTTGCCGGTAAGGCATTTTTTGAATATCGAAAGAAAAAGGGCGTCAAAAGATTTCCGTTACCGGATTTCTATATCGGTGCCCAGGCCGCAATTTTGAGAATGGACCTGGGCACTCGCGATGAATCGAGATACCGAACCTATTTCCCCACCGTCAATTTAATATGCCCCAAGAAAATGTAAGGATGCGAAACGATGTGGGAGAACGAAATTGATAAAAATGTACATTGTGCCAAATTTTTCCTGTTTTGGTCATTGGATATTGAATATTGTAATTTATTTGTAATTTGGTGCTTGAGATTTGGGATTTAACTCTCTTATAAATTACATAACACTCATAGTTCCGGGTCATTACTTCTTGTTGCTTTCGTCGGATATTTGACTTTCAATAGTTATTGTATATTGTTTGCGAAGTGTTCTATATATTTCTTCTTTAACCTCCTTGCGCCGTTTTGCGATCCATTCCCGTTCCACCTCCTGTCGGACTTCGGCTAGCTCGGGGTCACTGGCTGCAATGTGCTCGTGCATGAAAACCAGATGCAAACCGTAGCTGGATCTTAACGGGCCGGTCCAAGCTCCGGGTTCCACTTGGAGGAGATCCCGACTGAAAGATTTCCCGAATACGCGTTCGATGTTGCCGGCATATTCCCGGGTGAATTCTTTCGGCAGCATAATCGAATCACCGTAGAATTGAGCATCGGCGATTGCGCCGATGGTGCTCAGTTCGGACAGCAACTCCCGGGCGTCGCTTTGGACCTTGGCACCGCGCCTGTCGCTGTTCAGATAGACATGCTTGAAGGATATCTGTGCTTCGCGGCGGAATGTAGCACGGTTTTCAGCCAGGAAGCGTTTGAGGTCTTCTTCCGTGGGCGCGTTGAGGCCGGCCATGTCTTCAGCGAGCAATTCCATTTTCATGCGCAGGCGCTTGCGGATGACGCGATCATTCTGGTCGAGCCCCATGGCGACAGCTTCCCGGTAGGAGATTTCATCCCGCACCTGATCTTCAATCAGGCTCTCAAGCTCACTTTCCGTCGGCGGCCGGCGCCACGTGCGGGCAAAATTGGCTTTCAGGGAGTCAATATCACCCCGCGTGATGACGATCCGGTTTTCCGGATTTTCAGCCGGGCTTTTGACCATACCGAAAACAAGAAACAAGGCTGCGCCAATCAGCAGAAAATGCAGCAGTGGATCCTTCAACAGTCTTTTCATATAAAGATGATCCTCCGGGACTTCATAAGAAAAACGAGGATACGGCATTCCGCATCCTCGTGTCAACCAAAGTAAAGGTGTCAGGAATTCGAATTGCCAAATACTGAAACCTGAACACTGAAACCTGAATCCCCTGCCGTCAAACGTCTAGCGGTTAATCGGGAACCGTTCCTCCAGTTCCTTCAGCATGTTCATGGCTTTCATGGCCTTGAGCGTATTGTAGTTAATGTTACCTGCATTGAGGGCTGCGCCTTCCTGGAACGGGTACTGCGGTATCGTCATGAAAAATTTCTTTAGCTCCTCTATAACCGGCACAAACAGCCACATATTATCTCCATACCAGCGCAGGTATCCCATTTCACCTTCCTCATGCATCATCTCGTAGGGGTCGGCCCGCAGATTGATGACTAGCGGCCAGTTGGTCACGATGCGTTCGCCTGTGGCGATGTTGCCCTCGATAATCGCGAAATGAACCTTCCAGTCGTTCCAGCGAATGGCGTTCAGCTCGCCACCCTGGCCGAAATAAAAGATCTGTTCGCGGGGGGCCTTGTCCACTTTACCACTAAAAAAAGGCAGGTAGTTATAGCCATCGAGATGCACCTTCCAGGTTTTGCCGTTGGCCTTGTACCCGGTCTTACACTTTTCGACGATGTCCGGCACGCCGGCAGCGGCCAAAAATGTCGGCAGCCAGTCTTCATGGGAGATGATATCGTTGTAAATGGTGCCGGGCTTGATCACACCCGGCCAGCGCACAACCTGCGGTACCCGGAATCCCCCTTCCCAGGTCGTACCCTTTTCGCCGTGGAACGGTGTGATGCCACCATCGGGCCAGGTGAACGACTCCGCGCCGTTATCGGTACTGTATACAACAATGGTGTTGTCGGCGATGCCCAGATCGTCCAGTTTCTTCAAGAGAAGGCCGACATGATCATCGTGCTCCACCATACCATCCGGGTAAAGGCCAATACCGGTGCGGCCCTGGGCTTCTTTTTTGAGACGGGTCCAGACATGCATACGGGTGGTGCTCATCCAGACGAAAAAGGGCTTTTGGGCCTTGTGGGCGCGATCGATGAAGTCCAGGCCGGCCGCTAAAAATTCTTCATCAGCGGTTTCCATACGCTTGCGGGTCAAGGGTCCGGTATCTTCGATACGGCCGTCGGCATAGCTGCGAATGACGCCGCGGGGGCCGAACTTTTTCTTGAATTCAGGATCTTTGGGATAGTAGTACGTTTCCGGTTCCTCTTCGGCGTTCAAATGATACAGGTTGCCAAAAAACTCGTCGAAGCCGTGCACTGTCGGCAGATGTTTGTCCTGGTCGCCCAGGTGGTTTTTACCAAACTGCCCGCTCATGTAACCCTGGTCTTTAAGCAGGTCGGCAATCGTCGGGGCCCAGTCCGGGATACCGTGGTCCGAGCCGGGCATTCCGATGGTCAGCAGACCGGTGCGAAACGGATTCTGGCCGAGGACAAAGGACGAGCGCCCGGCGGTGCAGCTTTGCTGGGCATAGGCGTCGGTGAACATGGCTCCCTCTTTGGCGATGCGGTCAATGTTGGGGGTCTTGTAGCCCATGATGCCGTGGTTGTAGGCGCTGATGTTATGCACCCCCACATCGTCACCCCATATCACAAGGATGTTGGGTTTTTTGGATGCTGCTGCCGGCCCAACAGTCCAGGCCAGCAGAACCAAAATTGCCATTGAAACAATAATCCACGATTTGCTTGATTTCATTTTCTGCTCCTTTTGTTGAATGATGTTTTACTTCGGGTTCGCATCACTTCGTGTTGCCTGAGTCCTTGTCTTTGCCGGCGCCATAGTTTATGAAGAATGCCAGGGCTGCAATTACCAGGGCGATGCCGCCGCCGTAGTTCAGCAGGGCGGCCGGCTCCTCAGATCCGGCCGCCTGACCGAGAAATGCCACGGCCAGGGCCGCCACAACGACACCGATGATCTTGTCCTCGAGATCTTTCAGGCTGTTGATCTTCAGGCGCGTGGGCAGCTCGATTCGGCTATGGCTGATAAACAGCCGATATAGGCCCACGGCGGTGATATAGGCCACCGTCGCCACCAGGAACAAGTCAATGATCTCGATGACGGCCAGAGCCATGATCTTGGCGGTTTTGGGTCCGTAGTCACCTGCACGGACAACATTTGCCCCGCCTGTAAAGATTCGGACAATGCCCATTATCACCGTCCCCAAAGTGAGGAATACACATCCGATTACAGGCACAATTAAAAGATAGCGGCAAGCCGCAAGAAAGCGTGTCATCTTCGACTCCTTTCA
>JASJCE010000463.1 GCA_030066155.1 Desulfobacterales bacterium
AAAATGCCTATGCCCTTTCAGCCGGCCACTGTTTCATCGTTTTCATGAAAGATATGTTTCCCGTCAACATCTTGAATGCGATCAAACAGGTACCGGAAGTCTGCCGGATCTTCTGCGCCACTGCCAATCCGGTCGAAGTCATCATTGCGGAAACCGAGCAGGGACGCGGCATCCTCGGGGTTATCGACGGCTACTCATCGAAAGGCATTGAAACCGATGAGGATATCGACAACCGTCGGCAGCTGTTGCGTCAAATTGGGTACAAACAATAGGCAATCTTCCTAAAATTCAAAATGCCGGTCGAAAAGTCTTCACTCAGTTATTTTCGCCCGATCAAATCGCGGTAGGCCTCGGTCAGTCTGACGAATTGGTCATGGTCACCGCCTTTGTCCGGATGCAGTTCCTGCGCTTTGCGCCGGTAAAGGCGAACCAGTTCACGGCGGCTCATCTGCTTCAGTTTTTCAACGGATTCCCCCAGAATGGGGGCGGCTTCTTTTAAACTTGCGGCCTTGCTTTTGAAAGGCGGTTGGTAAGTTCGGCGGCTGTTGATAAACTGCCGCAGATAATCTTCCAGAAAAGTGCCGGGGGCATAGTCATAGTCGAAGTGCATCAGCACATATCGAATCAAATGACAGTGGAGCCGGTCGTTGGCCGGCATACCGGCCCAAAATGCGAGATCCAGATTCAAGCGGCAAATCCGGGTAATAAAATATTCGTCCACCTGGTCCTGATTTAACATCTGCGGCTGGCTTTTGGCAAATGACTCGTGAAAAAATTGTTGCAGATCAAAAATAGTAAACGTATAGATTTTATACTCGCGTGGATTCAGTGCGGCTTCCATGTCCATAAAGCCGAATTCGAGTTCATCTCTTGACTTGTTCCGCAGACCGCCGAAATATTTCAGCGGTACTCGGCCGAGATGGCGTTGATCCGATTGGCCAAACTTAAGGTAAAGCGCCCGACGCTTATCGAAAATATGAAGCTCGGCCGAATCGGTTGCGGCGGCTGCTTTTTTTCGGCGGGATGTGCGGTGGCGGTTTTCCCGTCTGCGGAACGGCTCCAACACCCGCTGGATCTGCGGGTCAACAAAACGCCAGAAGATATCTTCCAGTTCGTGAAGTTGATTCCCGGCCCCCAACTCTATCAGGCGGTCTTCAATGTCCGTATCGATATAGAAGGCATTACCGCCCGGATAGATGATATAGCGGGCGGGATCGGGCCCCAGATCAATCAGGTCCCGGCTCAAAAAAACATCCGCCTCCCGATACGACTCCCGTAGATAAAAATATAGCCGTCCGTCTATTTTTTCAGATGCAAGATACAAGTGGAAGCTCCTTGAGAATTATCAATATAGTTATACCGCCATGTAAATGGAAGGCAGAGGATCACGAAATAATGCCTAAACTGCCTAAATTGCCTAAAATGCCTAAAATTTTTCAACCTCAATCTAATGAAGAACCGCCGCAGGCTATTGTTCACCGATTATCCCCATCAATCAAACCCCCAAGGCCACCCAGGAGCGATCCTTCCCCTTTGCGGCCACCGCCGGCTGACGGTGCGTTCTGCAGAATCCGGTCCGCCATGCGGGAAAACGGCAGACTCTGCAGCAGTACCAGCCCCGTGCCGCGCAGGGTCGCCAGAAAAAAACCCTCTCCTCCGAAAAACATGGACTTCAGGCTGCCGGCCGATTCGATGCTGTAGTCGATTCCGGTCGTGAACGCGACCAGACATCCCGTATCCACCCGCAGGGTTTCGTTTTTAAGCGTTTTCTTAACGACGGTGCCGCCGGCGTGAATGAATGCCATCCCGTCACCGCGTAACCGCTGCAGGATGAAGCCTTCTCCGCCAAAGAAACCGGTACCCAGCTTTTTGTTGAAGGCAATTCCGATCTGGGTGCCGTAGGCCGCACACAGGAATGCATCTTTCTGGCACAGCAGTTCACCGTTCACCTTGGCCATATTGACGGGAATGATCTTGCCGGGATACGGTGCAGCAAAAGCGGCGCTTTTCTTTCCGGAACCCGAGTTGGTAAAATGGGTCAGAAACATGGATTCGCCGGTCAGCATGCGTTTGCCGACATTCATGAGCTTGCCCAGCATGCCGGAATTTGCCTGGGAGCCATCCCCCATGCGGGCTTCAAACGTGATGCCATCCTCCATGTAGTTCATGGCGCCGGCTTCGGCCACGACCGTCTCCCCGGGATCCAGCTCGACCTCGACGATCTGCATGTCATCCCCAAAAATTTGATAATCCACTTCATGGCATTGCATAATCTATTCCTCCACATGAGATTAATTCCATATGAAGATATGATATTAAAGATTGGCGTTTTCTGCAAATCACGGACAGATACCAGAAGACAGATGTTTTCGATTTTGGATTTTGGATTTAGGATTTCGGATTTAATCGGTTCTCTATCTAAAGTAACCGCCCCAGAGGTATAAGCCACTGGGTTTGTTTCGAATGCCGAAAGCCGAACACCGAAAGCCTTACACCCTATACCTTGCACCTTCTGTTTCCATTATCCAGCATCCAGCATCCAGCATTTAGTGTCCAGCATCCCGACTCAAATCACGATCCCGATTTAATTCCATCCAATCAATCCGAAATCCAAAATCCGAAATCCGCAATCGGAGAACCAGCTTTCCAGCCTTTATCCTTTTACCTTAAACCTTTAACCTTTTTTAAATGAACGCCGATATCCCCGTAATTTCCTTTCCCAGCACCAGGGTGTGCATGCCGGCTGTGCCCTCCAGGGCGCTGACGGCTTCAAGGTCGCATAGATGGCGGATGATATGGTGATCGGCCAGAATGCCCCGCGCACCCACGATATCGCGAGCCATGCGCGCAATGTTAATGGCCTCGCGTACATTGTTCAATTTGGCCAGTGAGATCTGAGGGGGTCGGGCCTGGTTGGCATCCAGCAGCCGCCCCAAATGAAGGTTGACCAGCTGCCCCTTGGTGATTTCGATCAGCATGCGAGCCAGATGATCCTGGACGAGCTGATAGGAACCCACCGGGCGATCGAAAACTTGCCGTTTGAGGGCGAAATCCCGGGCCGCTTCATAGCACGCAATCGACGATCCGATGGCCCCGCAAGCCACTCCGTAGCGGGCATGGTTCAGACACTGGAACACGGCTTTGAGACCGCTGGCGGTCGGAAGCATACTGGATTCAGGGATTTCACAATTCTTCAGGTCGATGAAAGCCGTGGGTGAAGTACGGTAGGAAAATTTGCGCCCGATGGGTTTGGCCCGAAATCCCGGAGTTCCAGTCTCCACTAGAAATCCCCGGATCTCACCGTCCAATTTAGCCCAGATCAGGGCCACATCGGCGATGGTACCATTGGTAATCCACATTTTCCTGCCGTTGAGTACGTATTGCCCGTTGCGTTTACGGGCTGTCGTAATCATGCCCGCCGGATTGGATCCGTACTCCGGCTCCGACAGTCCAAAGCAGCCGACGGAGTCGGCCCGGGCCAGCTTCGGCAGCCATTTTTCGCACTGGGATTTCGAACCGAATTTAAATATGGGAAACATCACCAGCGAATTTTGAACTGAGAACATGGCCCGCAGGCCACTGTCACAGCGACCCAGCTCCTGACAGATGATTCCGTATGACTGGTGGCTGCGGTGTCGGCATCCGTAGCCCTTCACGTGGCAGCCGAACAGGCCCATCTCTGCCATCTTCGGGATCAAATCCAGGGGGAACTCACCCCGGTCAAAAAAGTCCGCGATGATGGGCATGCATTCCCGGTCGACAAATGATCGAACGGAATCACGCAGCTCTTTTTCGTCGCTGCCCAGCGATGCCTCGGTTTGGTAGAAATCCACATAATCCAGCTTGTTCATCTCAATATCCCCTTGCAAGCTCTCCTGCTAGATCCGAAACCGCACCAATTCCCGCCGCTCTTGACCGGGACGGACAGTATCGTGCTTGTTATTTGGTGCTGAATGATTAATGTTACAAGGTGTCAAGTCAAACGGATACCGTTGATATGGACACGAATGAGGATCGAATGCAGTATTGCAAACTGGGCCGATCGCAGTTGCAGGTATCGTCCATCATAATGGGCACATTCCAGGCCGGCAAAGATAAGTGGGTCGGCATTGATGATGCCCATTCCGAAGCGGCAATTCACGCCGCTTTGGACTCCGGCGTCACCACCTACGATACGGCGGAGGCATACGGCAATGGCCATGCAGAATGTATCCTCGGTAAAGCCCTTGCCCATGTCAGACAGCATGTGGTTCTGGCCACAAAGATCTCTCCCAACCGCCTAGGATTTGATCAGGTGCTGAATGCCTGCCATAACTCGATGAAGCGGCTGCAAACAGACTATATTGATCTGTATCAAATCCACTGGCCAACGGCCTCCTTCGGCGGCAGGGCGGTTCCGATTGAAGAGACCATGTCAGCCATGAACAAACTCAAGCAACAGGGTAAGATAAGGGCTATCGGCGTATCCAACTTTAATCGATCACAGCTTGAAGCAGCGCTTGAATTCGGATCGGTTGTCAGTCTCCAACCGCCTTATTCCCTTTTCTGGCGTCAAATAGAATCTGAGACGATGCCATACTGCCTCGATAATGATATCGGTATTCTGGCATATTCGCCCATGGCACAGGGGTTGCTGACCGGCAGATTCGGCCCGAACCATATATTTGAAGATGGTGATCACCGGTCCAAAAACAAACTTTTTCAGCCGTATTTCGCCTTAAAGGTTCGTCAGGCGCTGGATCGACTGCAGCCGGTGGCATCAGACCTCGGTCTCACTCTGGCGCAACTGTCCCTGGCATGGGTTATCTCCCATCCCGGCATCTGCGCGATTGCGGGCGCCCGCAACGCGGAGCAGGCGATGATGAATGCCCGGGCAGGTGATGTTTGCCTGTCGCCGGAAACAGTGTCCCGCATGGCAGAGATTGGACGCCTCGTTACCGATCATCTGGATGAGGACCCGGTTATGTGGCTCACCTAACACGTATAGGGATAAAAATGATGGTAGCAATATCCCTGGGGATCGCCCCACTGCATTTCGGTATCGATCAGGCACTGCCCGATGGTTTTTTTGGATATCTCTTCGTAGTCGTCGCGGTGTTCTTCTTCCCGTTTGCAATCCATGCAAATGGCCTCATGGTCGACGACTGAAAGTATTCTGGGATCCTTTGGCGCCAGTTTCCGGTTGCAACGCTGACATTCAAGCGCACACGATAATTTGTCGGCCCATGCGTCCGCCATTTTCCGATCCTCCTCAGGATGAAGTTTATGATATCAAACTAATAAGATTACACCGGCCAAAAATCAACCCAAAGGTTGATCTGGCGTTCCCGGTCGCATACAAGCGGGGCCGGCCAGTCGGGCATACGCCATATCAACCAGACGACAAACCGGGAGCATGAAATGAATAAAAAGGACGTTATCGCCATCGCAGAAGGCTTGAAACAAATCGAAGAGGGCGTAGAAACGATTCAGCGTGTGATGCGCGAGCAGAACATCAAATCGATCAAGGAAGTCGCCGCCGAACTGATACCGATGCTGAAGTCCGATGACGACGAAATCAACGAGTCCATCATCGAACACCTGGAGAAGAGAGGCTAGGATACTGGTTTTGGGTTCAAAGGTTCAGAGGTTCAGGGTTTGTGAAGAAAAAACAGATTAACGTCCAACACCCGCCTGCCATGCATAATGGGTTGGATTAACCTTATCATTGAACTAAAAGCGCAAGGTTGGAGGCGTACTGACACCTGTTTTAAAGGCATTGCGGGCAGGTCGAACGTCCAACGTCGAACGTCCAATGTTGATGACGCTCTCCGAGGCGTAGACGCCACATCCATTACGAGCCGTAGGCTGCGCTTTATCGATATTAGTAGACGACCTTGTCATAAATTACCCTGCGGTAATGTTACTGGAGCATCGAAGTTGCCTATCTTTTTGATTTTTGATTGATAAAATACATTATTCGATGTTGGACGTTCAGCGTTGGATGTTGGACGTTCGTTAGTTTCATTTTCATTTTGACCGGTCGCACCACAATCACGGGCTGGTTCTACCCTCCGAACCCGGAACCTCTGAACCCTGAACCTCGGAACCTGGAACCCCAAATCCTGAACCCTCACTTCTTCTTCAAATCCGCTATCAGATCCTTCATGATGGACACCACATTACTGCCTCTTTCCCGGGCGATCTTATGGGCTTCCTCCACGATCCGGGC
>JASJCE010000464.1 GCA_030066155.1 Desulfobacterales bacterium
TAACCTTTGAACCCACAACCTTTTAACCCTTAATCCCTGAAACCTGAACACTGAACACTGAAACCTTTTTATGCCTGAACACTGAACACTGAAACCTTTTTTTGAACCCGGAACCTTGAACCCTCACTCATCTATGACGAATCGCCTGGTGCTCATTCTTTTTTTGATCTGTCTTTTGCCTACTCATAATTTTGCCGCAGAGAAAGGCGGGGTAGCCGGTGGCTTTTTTAAACTCGAAGAAGGCACAAATCTGCGTAAATTCGGCGATCGGACTGTTGGCAAAATGCTGGTCCGTATCAAGGGTGAAGGAAAACAATTTGGAGAAGCGCAGCGGAAGCGGTACTGCCGGCTTAAACAGGCCGGTAAAGTCCAGTGGGTTCTGAATGATCTGGAGACCGGGAAAATCATATCAAGGAGTGAAAATGCCGACGAGCGATATTTTGGGGCCTCGGTGGCTAAATTGTTCGTTGCGGCAGCCCTGCTGAACAAACAAAAGGGATATTTTGACCGGTCTCAGCTGACGCTGCTGGTCAGGATGATTGTAGTATCGTCCAACAGCGCCTGGAAAAAACTGCAACGGCAAACGGGCGACGACGGCACCGACGATTCGGGTCGTGCGGCCGTGGATGCGTTCGTTCGATCAATGGGGTATACCAACACCATGGGGTTTCAAGGCTGGTGGAAAAAAAAAGACGGCACCCGAATCCACGGCAATGAATTGAACAGTATGGAATTATCCAAATTTCTATTTGATACCTACAACCGCCGTTACCCGGGGTCCGAAGTCCTATGGGAAATTATGCAGGCAACCGTCACCGGGCGCCGTAGAATCAACAAGTATGCCCCTAAAAATGTTTTTATCGGCGGCAAGACCGGCACCTATGACGGCCCGAACTCGAGTCCCGCAACCGTAAACCACAACTACATCCGGGCCTGCAACCATGTCGCCACCCTCAAAATCGGCAATGACATTTACGGGCTCTCAATTCTAAGCAACACCGGCAGAGAGGAAGATGTCGCCGCCCTGAGTGGCGGACTAATGAGGGAGTATCTCGGCGTCGAATCGGCGGTGAGATGCGAGTGAAGAGCCCCGGATACGAGTTTCAGGCTTTGCCGATAAGCCGGTGGAGTGAATTGGCTGATGGCGTCCGCCAACGCGCTTAGGTTTCAGGTGTCAGGTGTCAGTGTTCAGGTCAGATGAAGGTGTCAGTGTTCAGTGTTCAGGTTTCAGGACAGAAGCAGGTTTCTGGTTCCAGGATAGGAAGATGTTTCAGATATGCCGCTAATCGTGGATACAATCCACTCCCACAAATCATTTACCTCAACCTAATTTTAAATTGGAATAGTGTCGTTTTATAAATGATTTGCGACGAGCTTCGGTTCGCGCTTGTCCTCAATCTGTTTGGTGGACAGCTCTGCCAACATTATTTTTCGAGGACGAGTACGAGGACGAGTACGATTGAAAGAGTTTGAACAAAGATAACCCTGATTAACTCAGTCCTCAGCGCTCATCACTTGTTTAATCAGATTGAGCGAAGCGATACCATACTTCGACATTCGATATTCGTTATTCGATATTCTGCGGTTCGCTTTTAATGTAGTTTCATACGAATTGTGGTTTAGCACCGAATGGGTCGACCAAAGCCTAGCCCTCAGGAAACCCCCGACTGTCCCACCCTCGCAATCGGTAGTAATCCTTAAGCATGTAGTTCATTTCATCGGCCGTTATGGCATGGCCGGATGGCAACGGCTCATCATGCCATCTTTTGGGCAGCAGGTCGTCCTCGGGTTGCCAGCCTTCTTTGATATTGAACTGTCTCGTCATGGTAGCAATTTTTGCCGCTATCGCGCGAAGTTCGGGCTTTGAAAAACGTTGGCCTGTTGCCAGTTGAATGGCCTCTTCCAGATCCTCCCACTGGTATACATCTCTGTAGAAACGGCACAGGATCAATGTGTCGAAAATGTTCATACGATCCTCATAATCGGTGACCATTTCGGCCTTGCCTTCGATCTGATCGGGAGGGCTTTTACCTTCCAATTCGGGCTTGTAAAACGTCGTGCGTAAGTGACAGGCACCCCTGGGGGAGGTAGCAAAAGTCAACCCCATTCCTTTCAGCACCCGTGGATCGTAGCCGGACGGCTCCATTCCTTTGACGTGAATAGCCAGATCCTCAGCACCCCATTGACGGGCCGCTGCAACGATGCCGTCGGCCAGGATGTCACCAATGCCCTCCCGCGCAGCCATTTTTTCGAGCAGTTTGGCGATCTTGTCAACATCACCGTATTCGATATCATAATCCAGCCGGCCCTGCGTTTTGGCCTCTATTGTAAAGGCGCACAGGTTGCCGGCTGTGATGGTGTCCATCCCAAGGCGGTCGCAGATGTCATTCAGATAGACAATTTCCGCCATATCCTCAACCATGCACAATCCGCCAAAAACCATGATGGTCTCGTACTCAGGGCCTTCAAGCTTTAGATCGGTATGGCGCCCTTTGCTGATCCTGGCCATACGTGAGCAGGCAATAAAGCATTTGGCACAGGCATAGGGCTTGACTTCATGCTCCTTATGATAGGTTTCGCCGCTGATCTTTTCCCAGTGGTCACAGGTGCCCTGGTGCCAGTATCTGGCTGGAAATGCACCGACCGTATTCGTCAGCGCCACCACCCCGGTTGTGCCCATGGCACGAAATGCCTCCACACCGGGGCTTTTGGTGTGGGTTTTCATGAAGGTTTTGGCGTATGCAGCGACGCCGTCAGGGTCGGAGAGCTCGCGCTTGCGGTCGCCCTGGAAAACGATGCCTTTGAGATGTTTGGACCCCATGACGGCTCCGACGCCGGCTCTGCCCGCACAGCGCCATTTGTCATTGTTGATCAGGGCACATTTGACCAGTTTTTCCCCGGCGGGACCGATGACCACCGCCCCGGGTTTGCGAAACCCCTCCGTGTTCGGCGCGAAACGTTCTAAAGCCTCATTCTCGGCCGTATAGGTATCAGTCCCCCACAGATCGCCGGCTTCATGAAATTCGACCCCGTCGGGATGGACGGATAAAATGGCGGGTTGATTTGCTTTGCCGACGAGGACAACGGCATCGTAGCCGGCTGCATCGACGGCCTCGGGCACCTTGCCGCCGGAATAAGCTTCTGCATAATAACCCGTCAAAGGGGATTTGGTGAAAACACCATAGCGGCTGGCCCCCCAGAGCCGGCTCTGACTGAAAGGTCCGGTGTTGATGATCAAGTGGTTTTCGGGTGCCAGCGGATCCACGCCGATTGGATTTCTTTCCAGCAGCAGACGGGTGGCCAAACCCTTGCCGCCGAGAGAATCCGATAGAACTTCATCCGACAGCGGTTCGACATTAAATTCTTTGCGGCTCAAATCAATAGTGACGATGCGACCGTAAAAGCCGTACATGGAAGGCCTCCTTTAACTTGTTTTGGTTGTAATGCTTCTGCCTATAATATGTAAAATGATGCTGTTGCACTAAATTAGGATAAACAAATGGCGTTTAGCATGTATTCGGTCAAGAGAGAGACGCCATCCATTAACAATTGGACCTGAGCTTTGAACATATTATTCAGAATTATTGATGTCCTGCTGCAGGTGAATATCGCGCTGCGGAAACGGAATCTGGATGTCGGCTGCATCAAAGGCTTTATAAATCTGGTGGTTGAGGTTATGGGTCAGCCGGCCTCTGTACTCCGGTCGGTGAGCCCAACACAAAAGTTCGAGATCCAGAGAAGATTCACCAAAGTTACGGAATCTTACCCGTGGCTCGGGCACCGGCGCCACCAGATTATTATTTTGTGCAATTGATAACAGGATGCTTTCGGCCTGTTCCACATTAGTGCCGTAAGCGACACCCACCTTGATGCGCACCCTGAAGCGGGGCTGCGGGGCACTCTCATTAATAATCTTGGTATTGGTAATCAGGGAATTGGGAATGGAGATCTGAATATCATCGCGGGTCAGTATGCGGGTGCTGCGAAGGCCGACCCCGACGACTTCGCCGCGCTCGCCGGAATCAAGCACAATGTAATCTCCAGATTTAAACGGTCGATCCAGGAAAATACTGATACCGCCGAAAAAATTGGCCAGAGTTTCCCTTGCAGCCAGGGCAATGCCCAGACCAACAATTCCGGCCGAAGCAAAAACCGCTGTTAAAGACAGGCCAAGATAATCAGTTGTATTCCAGAGCAACACAAAAAATAGTATGATAGTAACCAGGCGGGTAATGAGCCTCACCAGATTGGCATCAATAGTTTTGATAAAAATGCGTTTTGATGAAATAATGGTCTCGGCGATGCCGTTGCCGATTATGATGATGATCCATCCGCTTGCAACAACAAAGATGGTTCTCAGGAAGATTTTAGTAAATTTCAAGACGGTTCCAGTAATATTTATCTGTTCATCCAGAACATGATGAGTCAGAAAGGGTAGCAACGTCAAGATTCCTGGGAAGATCAGCTTGCGCCAGGACCATCCTGAAATGGTGGCGCTCTCTGCTGACTGATCCTCACCTGTTTTGCGTGGTTGCGTCCATCGAAAAACCAATGAAGAAACTAGACCCCCAAGAATCAATGTGGTAAAAAACCCGAACCATTGCCACAAGGCTTGGTCATAAATTCCAATTTTTGCCCATCCCGGTAAGATGCGGATTAATCGTTGGGGTATCATCGGTCCGGGCCCGTAAATATAGTCCTCGTAGGCCTGGACTGAAGCGCCGGGCTTATAGGGCAGATGCCGTACCTTTTCATAAAATTCCCGTATACGGTCAACCGTACCGGTGCTGAAGAGAAATTCGTCCTTGCGGGGTCCTTTTTCTATTTTGACAATCTTTATGGCCGTTTGCGGGACTGTCCAACTAGTCAAGCCCTGTGATGCCACTACTTTTTTATCTGGGATTTCGTTAACAGGAGGTAATTGAATCCGATCGAAAATCTCCTTCAGCAGCAAGGCCGATTCATTTCCAAAGTCCTGCACTAAATTGGGTGCAATCTCACTCAGATCTAAACACTCAATTGATCGGTCAAGAAAGGCGTGGACAGTCTCGTTTTTATAGCCTGTATCGAGACTTTTGCGGTAAGCCCGGTTCATATTATCTATAAAACCGTTCAATGTCGATCGTGGACTGGAAGTGTCGGGTGGCTGCAATGGATTGGGATCGGTAAATGCCCCGGCCGTCTGCCCAATTAAGATTAGTATTAGGCAGCCAATTAGAGGGTGTGCAAGTCGACTGCACTTTACCAGACGGGCGGTCCGGATTCTCATGAGATACTCCTTGGTGATTGCATTTTACAATTAAAAATCCTTGATTAGCATAAATCCAGATCATCCGCTAATTTTTGAATACCCTCCAGGTCAAATTCTTCAGCCATCTGAATAATCTGTTTGCTTAGCCGCATGCAGGAATCTGATTGATCCTTAATTTCATCTGCGATGGCATTTAACTCGGTAACATCTCCCATTTCAGCCGCATCGCGAATACGATTGACAATATCATGAGACAATTCGGAGGGGATATCGGCAAGATCATCAACTGCAATTTCCCCGATATTTTTTTCAGTGGATACACCAAGACTTTGGGCTGATTCCAGGGCATGATCGAGTGCGGTTTCAAGCTCTGAGAATTTTAAATTCAGCTTCTTTGTTGATGGGCGGCTCTTTTCAACTCCTTTGACGAGTTTTTCCAGGTTCACCGCGGCGGTCTGAAGCTCCGTGGCTGCCAGATTGCCGGCCAGTCCTTTGAGATTGTGAACCAGGCCGTGGGCTTGATCAAAATCTTCGGCATCAAGCGCCTGGCGGATTTCATTTGCGACTGCGCTGTAGTCTGTGGCAAAACTTAAAAGCAGCTTCCGGTAAAGTTTTTTATTTCCCTGCAATCGCTTTAATCCATCTTCCAGATCAAATCCGGACAACGATTCCGGAAGCTCATCTTCTGCCGGGAGCACCTTTTTCGGCTCGGGTTGCTCGGCAGGAACTTCCGATTGCTCGACTCGGTCACGTTTCTTACCCGGTTTTATCCATTTTTGGAGAGTCGAAAACAACTGGTCGGGGTCAATCGGTTTGGTCACATGGCCGTTCATGCCGGCTTTCAAACTTTTATCCTCGTCACCGGCCATGGCATGGGCGGTCATGGCGATAATGGGTACCCCCTTGAAGTCGGAATGCGGAATGCGGAATTCGGAATTTAGAGCGGAATCTTTTCCTTTTTCCGACTTCCGCCCTCCGATTTCCGACTTCTCGTTTTCGACTTCCCAATTCCGGATTTCCCGCGTAGCGGTGTATCCATCCATTACCGGCATTTGCACATCCATGAGTACCGCGTCATAAT
>JASJCE010000465.1 GCA_030066155.1 Desulfobacterales bacterium
CCGCTTCCAGCCCGTAGGCTTCATAGGCTTACAGGCCGGAGGGGAGGCTTCTCTCCATCTATTTAAAATTTGAATAGAATACCTTCAACCGACATTCTTCATTCGACCTTCGACATTCCCCATCATTCCATAATGCTGAATTCGATGGGGGATTCCAGGACGGGTTTGACAGCTACGGGGCCGAGAATTTCATTCTTGACCGGATCTTCGTTGCCCCACCAGTTTTGAGTGGCTTTTATCGGACCCTTATCCTTCAGTACTTTGATTTCCCAGCCGCCGTTGTTGAGAATATTGTTCTGAACAATTTTGGCCTGACTGCTTTCCAGCAAAAATCCGCCGGAGCTGTTCTCGGTGATCACGGAATCTTTTACCAGCAGGCTGGCCTGGCGGGCCGCAATGCCGGATTTCTGTGATGTGCGGATCAGGCTGCCTGATATTTCAGCCCGGCTTTCTTCCATCACAATTCCCCAGATATTGTCCTGGAACTGGCTGTTTAATATGGAAACATTGGACTTGGATGCCCGGAAGCCATATTCAGCATCTGAGATGGCGCAGTAGCGGATCTTATTTTGGCTGCGGCTGTGGTCGAGAAAAATTCCTTTCCAGTTGCTCCTTCCCACACTTGAAAGGCGGACCGGCTTATCTTCGGTTCCCAGAATATGCAACTCCCCTTTGACAATCAAGCCCAGGCTGCGAAACCAGATAACCGTTCCCGGCTTCATGGTCAGCTTGGCCCCCGGCTTGACGACGAGGGCATCCCTGACCAGGTAGGGACTTTTTTCGACGTTCAATTCATAGTCCTCGGCGATGACATCGGGCAGAATCGTCGGCTTACCAATTTTTATCGGTCCGAGGGTATCCATCCACTGACTGCCCACACCGGATTTGCCGTTGAGGTAGCCGACTACCCGGCCATGCGGAATGCGGTCCGATTGTTTGATGCGGTAGGCACCGATGTAAACGCCGGGTTCCTTCTCGGCCAGGGGCAGATTTCTAATTAAAGGTGGCAGACTCCAGCTGGCTTTTTGCTTTTTTTCGCCAACCAGCGCCACTTTGAGATAATCTCCCGGCATCAGAAGCCTGCCGGCACCATTGTGAACCAGGGCCTGAATTCTTGGGGGAGGCTTGCTGACCCCCGGCGGATTGGGGATGGTGGCGACCATCTCCATACAGAGCTCGGAAGCCGCTTTCATGTGACTGGCCTGGGTGTGGCTGAGGGCGGTTTTAAAGACGGCCGTGGCAAGGCCGATCGGACTGATTGGCACTTCACCCTCTTCGATATGGATCGTATGCTCGAGCTCCCAGATCGTCTGTCCCGAATCACTGCTGACCATCCTGGCCCTGAGACCGGCCTGATTGTCTGAATAGACGAGCGCGAAGATTTTCCCCAGACTGATTACGTCGCCATAAATGACGGCATCCACGCCGAGCAATTGACCGAGTTTCTGAGGGGATACATTTTTTCCGCCGGTGACATCGGCATACAGATCGTTGAGCCTGAGATTATCATCGATTACAAAAGGCTCGATATCACGATAATTCAGGGAACTGAAAAAATTGTAAAACATTCTGCGCACCAGCACACCCGCCTCGGGATTGGATGTTCTATTGACGAAGGGCAGGATGGCGACCTTACGCGGTAGCTGTACTTCCTCCGATACGGCTGCCTCGGGCGGCGGTTGAAACATACGAAGAGCACAGGAAGTATTCAGGCCGGCAAGCGTGAGAACCAGCAAGGTAAGCACCATGAATCGGCTTGAGTCGGTAAGGTGGAATTTTTTCATTCGGATCAAGTTTCTGTCAAGATTACCATGGCTTGTCGGAATCTTCACCATCTTTCTGTTCCTCAAACAGATATTCCAGGATCCAGGAGCTCTCTGTTCCGGACTCCTCAAGCAGGCGCTTGATCTCTTCCTTTTTTTCAGCCTGGGTTTGAAGTCTCTGGTTATCCCCTTGTGATTTTTTTTTGAGAGATGTCTTTGTATATTTATTTTCCAGGGATTTTGCACGGGTCAGCGCCAATTTTTCCCGGCAGATTTTCATCTTATTGTTGATTTCTTTGGCGTCCGTATCGATCAGATAATATCGCTCAAAATAGGACAAAGCCTTGGCCCACTTCTTTTTATCAAAATATTTTTCGCCATTCTCACGATAAAATGCCTTCATTTGATCAATACGTTCAAGAGCCAGTTTATGCTCGGGCTCCAGCGAAAGCACCGCCTGATACAGGACATAGGCATTCTGATTGACCGGTTTCAGATACTGCTTGGATTTAAAATGGGCATCCGCTTCCTTTAGGATCTGACCCAGGGTCTGATCGGAACGGCCCTGCTGCTGATGGGCCAGCCAGATCCGGCGTATGGCTTTATGGGCCTCTTCAAAATAAATGCTGTCTTCTTTGATGGCGGCGTACTCCCGCAAGGCAGGCTGGAATTCTTTGTCGGCTTCCAGTTTCTGGGCCAGGGTCAATCGGAAATAATCCAGGCGATCCCAGAGGATATCCGCTTCCCTACCGGCCCCGTATTCGGCCAGATATTCTTTTAGATATTCCATGGCGGGCTCCAGACCTTCCTTGGAAGCTTTATTTTCCGTAATCGCCAGTGCCGTTTCGGCGAATAACTGCATGGCCAGGTGGGTCTGCTCGACGGGCAGGTCGAGATCAAGCAGATGTTTGAGTGTATTTTGAGCCGACAGGTATTTTTCGGCTTTTATCTGCCTGGAGACGGATTTCAGAGCCCACTTGACCTTCAACGGTGTATAGGCCTGAAAATAACCGTAGTAGGCTGTGAAAATCAGCAACAGGAAAACGGCAATCCAGAATCCCAAACCGGATTTTTTCTGACGTTGAAGCATTTGGGTGTCGAGCTTTTTAACATCTTCGGGCCGATCCGAAATGAATGCCAGTGTAGTGGAGCCGATTCTCAGCTGATCTCCGGTATAAAGGCGTTTTTCAGCGATAGGCTTGTCATTCAACAGCAGGGGGTTGGTGGTGCTGACATTTCGGACGACAAACGTTTGCTCGCGTTGTTCAATGACACAATGCTTGCGTGAAACCAGCGGGTCGAGAAGGTTAAGGTCTGCCTCGACGGATCTGCCGATTACAAGCTTTGATTGCTTTAGTGGATAGATTTTACTTTCACCGGAAGCTGTCGTACATACCAGGCGTGGGCCGATTATTTTTTCTTCCGTACGGTTCAAGACGATGGTTTTCGCTTCAAGCGGAACATCCGCACGGGTCTTGGCGGTGTTTTTTTCTTCACGATTGATTACAGTCATGGTTTTCCCAAAAGTGGTTAGAATGTTGATTGATTCATATTCGAGCCAACCCACCGCTGCGGGATATTGTAACCCATTGAATATTAGCGATAAAAATACTGGTATGAACGTGATTTACCCCGTTTCGAGCGGGATGAGATCCATCATCCAATACTGTGTTCTGGATGTTTCAGACCTATCCACCGATACAAGGTTTATATCGGCCAATTTTTGCTGGGCTTTAATAGGAAAGTGAGTTTATTCCAAATTGAAAACTCTTGCCGTCGGGGGTTTAACAATTGGCTTTGCCATAGGCCATACATGCTGGAGCTTTCAGGTTTCAGGTTTCAGGTGTCAGTGAATATCGAATGCCAATTTTTGAGCTCAAATAAGGGTGAAACTGAAGGCCAATGCTGGAGAAAGGCAATCTTTTTTTGAGAACGCCTTTTGATCCAAGTGTTGAATTCTTTTTCTGAAACCTGAAACCTGACACCTGAATCCAAAGCACAGCCGGTAGATGAAATTCCTGCTAAAGGTCGGGCAGACCAAAGTTAGGACCTCCGGCGTCGGATTTGTGATCTACCGATGAGGCTGCCGTTACCAGGGCCAATTCTGGGCGAGATATTTCAAGCTGGGCCAGAGATATTTTTCTTCGTGAGGTTCAAGGGTGATTATTGGCGGCGGATTGGTGGATTTTTCAAGGAATTTAAATAATTTATAAAATTCGATGGTACCGGTTCCGATTGCCAGGTGATCATCCTGGCGGCCGAAGTTATCATGCAGATGAAGCTGGCCCAGATGGGGACCCAGTCTGTCTAACCAGTCTGCGAGATCGGATTTTCCGAACGCGGCAACATGTCCCGTGTCCAGGCAAAAGCCAACTTTCCGAGGGTCTAAATTTTCAAACAAAATCTCGATGTCTTCGGGACCATCCTCGAAAACATTTTCCAGCATCAACCGGGCTCCATGTTTTGCAACGCCATCCGTCAGCCAGGACCAGAATTCAAGACTGTTGCGAACCCATTCCGCTTTAAAATATCCATATCGCCGGCTGTCGAAATTGGCATGGCAAACAACAGATCGGGGTTGGTATACCGGAACCAGCGCGAGCAGCTGTTCCAGACGGCGGCGGGTGAGCCGGCGCACCGCCGGGTCGGGCGATCCCGGATTAAGGTCGATAAAGGGGCCATGAAGGGTCACGGTCCGTGATCGTCGTTGAAATTCCTCGGCAATGCTGGTGAATTCTGCAATCGAAAAACGGTCCAGAGCTTCAGCATCCAAGCCGATTTCAGGGTTCAGCCCGTTTTCGATGAAGGTGTCCAGATAAGACTCGTACAGCATCGTAAAGGGAATATTGATCTGGACCTTTTGAATAATGTGATGTAAGTTTTTCATACCAGGATTGTTGGCATGTTTGAGTTCAGCGGTTCGTTTTTGAATTATTGAAGGTTCATACGATCGCCGCCGCTGGCCAAAAAAACGGCCGGTCTGATCAAATAAGAAACTATAGATTTTTAAAGAAAAAGAGGAATGGATTCCGAAAAAAAAATTGGACAGGATCAACAGGATCATTTGGATAATACGGCCTTCGGCCGAAAGGCCCCTCGCCGCAGGCGAAAAAATTCCTGATAATCCTGTAAATCCTGTCTAAATATACATAATAAAAATCGAATCCATTCCACAATTCTTCAATCTTCAATCTTCATTCGTCATTCCAGGTAGTTTCATATATGCTTATGATTCCTAAGCCGAAAATGGCATCTCGAGGTGATAAACCCCCTGTTCCAGTTTGGCGTTTAGCGCTTCTCCACTTTTTTCAAAAACATTCATCATGGCTTTGTTGGATGCCAGGATGTCTGCCGTAAAACCCTGGATGCCCCGATCTTTGGCGTATCTGATGAGCAACCTGAGCAGGTGGGACGCAATCCCGAGTCCCTGGTATTGCTCATCGACGATGAAGGCCACATCGGCCCGGGATGTTTGCGGATCTTTGATGAAGCGTGCCTCGGCAATGATGTGCCCCTGACCGGTATCCCCCACCAGACCAACGATTGACAGCACCTGGCTGAAATCGACATTCACATAATGTTGCATTTGTGCGTGGGGCATCTCTTTAATCGGAGCGAAGTAACGATAGTAGACGGATTGGTCCGAAAAACGATAGAAGAGACGGCGCATTTCCTCTTCATCGGAAGGTTTGATGGCTCTGAATCGGACCCTGACATCTCGCTTGAAGGTGTGCCGGGAGTTGATTTCAGCCGGATATAAATGAGCGGATGCTTCAAGGAAGATCTGGTCCGGATACAGGATTTTGTGTGATTTGGCTATTTCGACGAGTTCGCGACGATCCTCCGGATGGGCGATTTCGATAATGGCCTGGGCGCGCTCGCGAACGGTTCGCCCGTTCAATGTCGCCACGCCATATTCGGTAATGACCATATCAATTGATTCTCGGATGCTGAATTCATTGGGATAGTTTTCGATTGAGAAGCGGATATTGGGTTCCTGTCTGCGGTTGCGGCTGGGCAGGGCGAAAATCGAAATCCCGCCCCGGGACAGGCTGGCGCCGTGAAACAGGTCCATCACGTCCCCGGGGCCTGAGGTTATGGTGCCCCGGCCGATATGTAAGGCGATACGGCCGGATATATCAACCTTGCGGGCCGGCATTACCGCTACGAATCGCGGATTGAGACCGATCCGGGCCGGGTTGTAGACTATATCGATTCCCTGAAATTCGACTAGTGGATTACGGTTCAACCAGGACATCAGTTCCGGGGTGCCGAAGGCGTAAGACGTCAGTGATTTGCCGCGAAATATCTCTTTGTACCGATTTGTGACGGCACCACTCTTGACCAGGTCCATCAATGGATCCGTGAAAAACAGGGAGTGTATCCCCAGGTGTTGTCGGTGTACCAGATGCCGGCCGAGGGATTCGTACAATGGACCCACGGAAAATGCAATGCAGCTGCCGTCTTCAATCACTGACGCGACATTGGCTGCGACTCGATCGAAAATATCTTCCAGCGGCCAGCGCTCGAAGAAAATCGGTGGTTCGGTGGACTGGATCAGGATGTC
>JASJCE010000466.1 GCA_030066155.1 Desulfobacterales bacterium
TAGCGCCTACCCTCCGGCCTGGAGGCCTACGGGCTGGAAGCGGCCTCGGAGAGCGACTTCCAGCATTCGTCATTCTTCAATTGTCATTCGACATTCCAGGTAGTTTCATATAGGGAGCCGATCGTGATCACATTCAATCGCAGTCAGATTGTGGGGGCCGAATTTCCGGATGACGACACCATCAGATTCAACGGAATCCAGGTGGATCATATTTACAGTATGGAAATCAACATGGATGTCCGCATTTCGGACGGAGAAATTCTGGCCATCGAGGGCATCATGAAACGCTATACGAATTTTGTCTGTCCCCAGGCCGGATCGGTACTCCAGAATGCCGTCGGCATGTCCCTGAAGGAAGACGGCTGGGATCGCCGCATTATAAAAGAAATCGGGCGCAAAGGCTGTGAGCACTTCGCCGAGATCATCATTGAATGCGGCCGCAGCTTTGATCAGGCCAGATTGAGCAAAGCGATGTGGCAGGCACTCGGAACTGATCCAGATCTGGATCAACAGCAGTATTTGGAAAATTGGATTGATCAACAGCCGGACCGAATCAGCTAATGACCAAAGCTCCGGAGATCCAGAAAAGACGGGATAAAATATCACAATATTTCAGGAGTCTCTGAAATTTGAAAATATCGGCAATACTTGTTATATATTATTTTATTGCGCGTTTTTGATCTTGCGATGGATTGGAGCCTTGCCCAAGCATACGATCCAGTTTTCTACAAGATGATTGTCATTTTTTTTCATTAACTAAAGTAGCTTATATGATTCTGTGCCGTTTTTCAGACCCGTCGCCCTTGTTCAAAAGGCTTCATCTTATATTTACATTGATGTTCATCTTTTCATTCCATGGCTGTGCGGAATTGAGAGAAGCCCTGGTTGAATCGCTGCCATTTTCAGGCCGCCTGGAAGAAAAGATCGAACGAAACGAATTCTTGGTTGCAAAAGAAGATGATGTCATCGGCCGGTTGGCGGTTATCAGGCTAAAAAAGGGGGACACCTTGCCGGATATCGCGAGGCACTTCAGCTTGGGCGTCAATACCGTCAGTGCCGCTAATCCGGGGATAGATATATGGGTGCCTGAGGCCGGAGAGCGTATCCAGTTGCCGCTGAGCTTTATCCTACCCGACACCCGAAGAAAAGGTATCGTAATCAACTTGGCCGCTATGAGGCTCTTTTATTTCAAAGAAGATGGAAACCTGATGGCTGTGTCGACCTACCCGGTCGGCGTCGGTACCACAGAACGGCCCACTCCCATGGGCCAGATGTACATCGTGCGCAAAAAGTTCCGGCCGACCTGGTATGTGCCCGCATCGATTGCCGAAGATCATCGAAAAAAGGGAGATCCGCTGCCGGCCGCAGTACCACCGGGGCCTCTGAATCCATTGGGAGAATACGCTCTCTATCTAAACAGGTCAGGTTATTTGGTCCATGGAACCAACAAACCGGCCAGTATCGGCCTCAGGGCAACCAATGGCTGCATACGACTCTATCCGGAAGACATAAAACGACTTTTCGAAAACACTCCGGTGAAAACACCGGTAAACATTGTTAACCAGCCATATCTCGTCGGCCAACGTGGTGGAATCGTTTATATAGAAGTTCATTCATCCGCTGAAGAATCGGGCTCCACCGGGTTGAAGGCGGCATATGCAAAATTGAGAAATATTGAAAAGAAGTCCGAACACGCCCTTGACTGGAAAAAGGTTAAGGAAGCAGTGACTGAGGCCCGCGGAGTCCCTGTTCCCGTATCCGAAATTAGCCATGGGAATCAGCGGGATGTTGCGAAAACCATAAAGCTCAAGCACCCGGGCAAGTTGTATGGCAAACCGCAAATACCGGAGCTCAGTACGGACGCGTGGTATGTCCTGGCTGCTATATTGCGTGACAAGGTTGACGCTTTGAGGCTTGCCGCAATTATCAACCACCAGGGTCCCCAAATTCCCGCA
Organism: Desulfobacterales bacterium; assembly: GCA_030066155.1. Lineage (GTDB taxonomy): Bacteria > Desulfobacterota > Desulfobacteria > Desulfobacterales > JAFDCJ01 > JAFDCJ01. The sequence goes on from JASJCE010000466.1 coordinate 1,956, forward strand.
AGGGTGTTGTCAAAAGGCGACCGCCACCGGGTTCTCGCCGGCCCTTTTACTAATATAAGCGAGGCCAAAGACGCGGCAAAACGCTTAAAAATTGACTTGGAAATAGATGGTATTTTGGTTGAAACATAAAGTATGGCAAAGTAAACCGAACAGAAAGGAGGTGACTACATTATGAAGAAGCATTTTTTGATAATCTCAATGATGCTTGCTTTCGCTATTGCTTTAGGGGGTTGCGCAACCAAAGGTGACCTCGAAGAGGTGCAGGCCCGGGAAAAGGCAATTGCAGCGAAAGCTGATCAGGCGGCTCAGGATGCGCAGGCTGCAAAGGCAGCAGCCGATGAGGCCATGTTGAAGGCCAATGAGGCAATAGCCCGCGCTGAGGAAGCCGAAAGGAGAGCAGAGGAAAGAGAGAGAATTGCCGATGAAAAGGCAAGAATCGCCGATGAAAAAGCAAAGAAAGCGGAAGCTGCTTTCCAGGAATCAATGAAGAAGTAAATCGCAAGGAAGTGGCAAGGTTATGTGGACTTGCCACATTCTTACATTCCCACCGTTTAGCATGGTACGTATTGCGGCTAAATACGGAAGAGGAAGAAGACCAGTATTGGGACTATCAAGCACCATATTAACGAGCACAAAGACGTATACGGATAAAAGGCAGATGGCGATCGGCAAGTACCATTGCCTTTTTGCCGTCTGGATCGTGATAGCATCAATTCTTACCTGCGGATGCAGTCACATTGATGAAGGGCCTTCGGCCAGAACACTCTCCCGGGAGGCAAATGATTATTTCAACCGGGGAAAATACGAGGCTTCTCTGAGCAAATACAAGCAAATTGCTGAGAAACATCCCGCGCTAGCGGATAGGGTTCTGTTCGAGATGGGTATTATTCATGCCCATCCCCGGAACGGACAAAAAGACTATCAGAAATCCCTGGAATGTTTTCAGAAACTCGTAAGGGACTACCCGAATAGTGAATACAGGCGAGACAGCCAAATGATGATATTTCAAATCCAAAATGTCATCATCAAGGATGAAATAATTGCGACGCAGCAAACCCAGATTGATATTTCCCGGCAAGAGGCCAAAAACCAGAAGAATGAGATTGCGACACTGCAGAACCAGATTGAAAGGCTCGAACAAAAGGTTTTTACACTCAGGACGGAACCGGCAGATAAGGTTCTGATAGAAAAGAAGGAGCGACGATTGACATTGCTCTCCAAGGGCGAGGTGATCAAAGCTTACAAAATTGCCCTGGGAGGAAACCCGGTTGGACCGAAAGAAAGGCAGGGAGATAATAAAACCCCGGAGGGAACCTACTTCATCGATTCAAGAAACAGTAACAGCGGTTATCACCTGTCTCTTCATATTTCCTATCCAAACGAGAAAGATAAAATGCGAGCAAAAGAAATTGGCGTTTCTCCGGGCGGAAATATAATGATCCATGGCATCAAAAATGGTCTCTCTTGGGTTGAGGCTTCTCATACTGAGGTTGATTGGACGAAAGGGTGTATTGCCGTCACAAACCAAGAAATGGAGGAAATTTACAGGTTCGTGCCAAATGGTACGATTGTTGAAATAAGGCCATAGAAAAACTATAAAATCGGATATTGAATGAAACCGAATGCGGATACGGATTATTCTATTCCGATTTTTTCTTGATGACCCAATCGATAATATCAACCGGGCTCGGCGCTTCGGCTTCCACTTTGCGCGATCCAGCTGTAGATCGAGAGCTTGGCTGGGTTTGGGACTTCGGAGGACTTGATGCTCGAAGGGCTTGTTTCTTTTCAAGGTCGTTCAGCTGCCTCTGAAGCAGCGCGGTTTCCTGCCGGCTTTTTTGCAATTGCTGTTTAGCTGAGGCCTGATCGGACCGGGCCGTTTCCAGGTTATCTTGAAGTTCAGCTATGAGCGCGGCCTGCGATGCTATTTCACGTTTTAGATATTCTTCCTGTTTTTGGGTCCGGCTGAGATCCGTTTCCAGGTCCCGTTGCCGCTGCTCGCTCTGCATCAACTTCTCGTCCCGGGCGCCCAGTGCATTTTCCAGCTCAATCGCCCTGTCCTGGATTTTTCTGAGTTTTTCGAACTCGACCTTGAGGTCGTTGTAATCAGACTGTAAGTTTGCCATCCGGTCTGATGCTGAAGCTTTCTGCGTGCCAAGCTCTTTAATCCGTGTTTCGAGTCGCTCCATTTCCCCCTGGTTTTCCTTCAGTTGCCCTTCGAACGCGATTTGAGCAGATCTGGCGTCGTCGAGATTTTTTTGAAGATCGGCGACCAGGGCTTTCTGTTGCGAGATGTCGTCCGCCAGCTTATCGTTCAGCTGTTGTGCCTGATCTAAATTTCGCTCCAACTCCTCCTGCTGTTGGTCTTTTTGATCAATAATCCGATCTTTTATCGTTACCGCATGCTTCAGCTCGGCGACCTGTTCTCTGTTTTTTTTCAATTCCTCAAAATCTGCTGTCAGGGCCGAGTGAGTGGTTTGCAAATAATTAAACTGAGATTCAGATGAGGCTTTCTGGGTCTCAAGCTCTTTAATTCTTGCCTGCAGAGAGACGGTCTCTTGCCGACTCTTCAGCAACAGCTGCTCCCCGGCCACTTTCTCGGCCCGGGCAGCTTCCAGCTTTTTCTGCAGCTCGGCGACCGAGGCAGCCTGAGTTGACAATTGGGCTTTGAGCTCAGCGTTGCCCTTTTGCGTCTTGACGAGTGCATTTTCGATTTCCTGCTGCCGTACTTGACGTTGTGTTAAAAGCCGATCCTTTTCGGCCAGGGAACTTTTTAGTTCGGCAACCTCGGCAGCCTGAGATGACATTTCGGTTTTAAGCTCAGAGTTACTCTTTTGCTTCCGGGCGAGGGCGTTTTCGATTTCCTGCTGCCGCTCCTGACGTTGTGTTAAAAGCCGATCCTTTTCGGCCAGGGCACTTTTCAGTTCGGCAACCTCGGCCTCGGCATTCTTTAGCAGCTCTAAGTCAACCATGAGGGACTCATTTGCTGTCTGCAGGTTTGCGAGCCGGTCCGCAGATGAGGCTTCCTGCGCATCGACTTCTTTCAATCGGGTTCGCAGCAATTCGATCTCCCGCCGACTGGCCTGCAATTCATTTTCAAGCGCAATTTTAGCTTCTCCGGACACGTTCAGATCTTTTTGGAGCTCGGACACCATTGCCGACTGCGCCGAGAGTTTGCCATCGAGATCATCTTTGCTCTCCTGTTCCCGGGCTAACCTGGTTTCCAGTTCTTCCATCGCCTTATCCCGTTCCGCCAACATCTCTTCTTTGCGGGCCAGATCCTGGTTAAGCCCGAAGACCTCCGTCCTCAACCGGTTCATTTCTTCAAGCTTGACCACCAATTCGTCATGAGCCGTTTGCAGAACTGCAAGGCGGGTTTCCGATGACGCTTTCTGTGAGTTCGCTTCATTTAATTGAACCCGAAGCTGCTCTGACGCTCCCTGCTGTTTTTTCAATTCTGCTTCGAGCACGGTTTGCGCATCCTTGGATGCACCGATCTGTTTTTTGAGTTCGGCGACCTGGGTCGTCTGAGCCAAAAGTTCATCATTGAGTTGTTCATTGTTTTTTTGGGATTGAGCCAGTTCGGTTTCCAGATCTTTCTGCCGTTTTTTACCTTGCGCCAATTGTTGCTCCAACGCCGTCAATTTGCCGCTCAGCCTGGTATGCTGCTCCCCGGCGGGCTGCAGCCGTTCAAGATCGGCGGTCAGTGCCGCGTTTGCTGTTTGCAATTCCTCCAGGCGGGCGTCGGATGCGGCTTTTAAGGCATTAATTTCCTTAACCTGGGTTTTCAGCAGGGCTGTCGCCTGTCGATTGATGTGCAGGTGCTTTTTTTGTTTGGCTATCTCGGATCCGGCTTTCTCGAGTTTTTTCTGAAGATCCGCTATCAAGGCCGTCCGAGCTGCAAGTTCTCTGGTCAGCTCTTCGTTTCGATTTTTTTCGTCTTCAAGTTTTAAGGCCAACTCCTCCTGTGCAGGATCAGACTGGTTCGGCGACAGAACATTCACAACCTGTGCCTGGTATGAGTTGTCATCCGTATCCGAATCAACATAGCGGTTTATGGTCTGTCTGAGCTGTAACTTAAATTTCGAGACGGACGAGAAGAAACTGTCAGGATAAAACAGGATACCGATTAACGAAATCAGAATAATCAGGGGGACAGGGGCTAAATAAGCGATTTTGTGACGGTTTAATACCGCTTTAATTCCATTAATTCGTGAACCCCATGTTCGGCGGGGCACTTCCCCGGACGGTTCTTTCCGAATTTGGTTTAGCGGCACAATTGTCTGATTTCTCACGTATTCTACAAGTGGTTGCGTTTGATGTGCCGGAATCACTGCCCGCTTCGAACATTCTTTG
>JASJCE010000467.1 GCA_030066155.1 Desulfobacterales bacterium
GGATTGAGAACTTCAAAGATGTCGAATTGCTCCAGATGAAACTCCTGATCGGGATAGATGACGATCTGCTTTCCGATCTCACGTTCAAGGCTGGTGATCAGATTGTCTTCTTCTCCAAGCAATAGCTCTGCGATTTGCGGGTTAACTCTGAGGGTCAGACGTGTGCCGTTCATATCGTGGGCATCTCGCAACATTTCGCGGTAGATTCGATAACAGATGGATTGCCGCGAAATTGTGTAGCCCTCTCCTTCACAGTAATAACAGGGCTCACAGATAATTCGGGTCAGCGGTTCCCGGGTTCGCTTGCGGGTCATCTGAATCAATCCCATTTCCGACATCGGCAATACATGGGTTTTGCTTTTGTCTTTTTTCAGGGCCTCTTTCAGCGCATTGAAAATTTTCTCCTGGTTGCCTTTCTTCTCCATATCGATGAAGTCAATAATCAGGATGCCGCCTAAATCCCGGAGTCTGATTTGATAGGCAATCTCTTTAACCGCCTCCAAATTGGTTTTCAGAATCGTTTCTTCAAGATTGTGCTTCCCGACATAGCGGCCGGTATTCACATCAATGGCGACCAGCGCTTCGGTATGTTCGATTAATATATACCCGCCTGATTTCAACCACACTTTCCGCTTGAGGGCTCTGGATATGTCACCTTCCAGATTATAGGCATCGAACACGGGCTCGGAGCCCTCGTATAATACCACATGGTCTTTCAAACTGGGCATGTAGGTGTCCAGAAACGACAATATCGCATAGTAGGTCGGTTTGGAGTCGACCACCACTTTCTCAACTTCCTGAATCAAGAGATCGCGCACTGCTCTCAGGCTGATGGATAGCTCCCGGTGCACAAGAGACGGCGCCGGTGCGGTGGAGAACTTTTTGTAAATGTTCTGCCATAGATTGTTCAAAAAACTCATCTCATAGGCGAGCTTCTCCTCCTGCTCGCCTTCAGTAGCAGTGCGCACAATGTAACCGTAGTCTTCGTTTCTCAGTGACTGCACCATTGATTTCAGACGATCTCGCTCGACTTCATCTTCAATCCGCCGGGAGATGCCAATGTGGTCTGAATTCGGCATTAATACTAGGAACCGTCCGGGCAGGGATATGTAAGAGGATATGCGGGCGCCTTTGGTGCCCATGGGAGACTTTGCGGCCTGAACTAAAATTTCCTGCCCCTCGCATAACAGCTCTTCAATGTTGAAATCGCGTTTTTTCGAGAATGGCTGTTTGGGTTCTGTTTCCGCTCCTTCGCCCTCGTCATCGTCGAGTTCAATATTAAACAAGCGCTCATACTCCTTGAAGTCATCACAGAACACATCATCGACATAGATGAACGCCGCCTGATTGAGACCGATGTTGACAAAAGCCGCCTGCATGCCGGGCAGGACCCTCAGCACCTTACCTTTATATATGTTGCCGGCAATATCGGAATCATCGCCCCGGTCGACATAAAGCTCGGCGATGTTGCCGTCTTCCAACAAAGCGACCCGGGTTTCGTGTTCCGCAACATTGATGATAAGCTGCTTGTACATGCCCCTAACGATAGGCCGATTTTAACTTAATGACCCGTGACTGTTTGATCTGAAGTTCACTCAGCTTGAAGATCGGTCCCAGAATCTGGGCCGGCCGCAAGGTCCCCCCGTTTCCGGCTGAAAGCGACACCTGCAGCTGTTTGCTATCCAGTAATTCCAACCTTTTCACCATATCCTTTAAATCTATCTTTTTCAACTTTCCTTTTCGATTCGACAGAGAAATGGTGAACTCGGAACTGTTTCGAAAGAATGACAGACGGTCTTGATTAAACCGGCCATCATGAAGGCGGACAAGATAGGTCGTCTCAGACGGTTTAGGCCTGGAAGTCCGTGTTGCAAGGGTACATGAATGAATTTTCAGGCCCTCCGGCAGGTGTGAGCTTAGCAAACCGGTTATGGTAGCCGGATCAATGGTGTCCGAAACACTCAGGAAAAATTGTTCATGTTGGCTTTCGATGCCAACGGGTAGCGGATCATCAAAAGAAATTTTAGGTTTGGGATGAAAGCCCTGGGAATATTTCAACGGAATTCCGGCCCGCCTGAGCGCTCGCAGAAAAATGTTGATCATTTCCAAATGGCCGAAATACCTTGCCTGCTCCGTTTTGGAATATGATACACACAGGTGTTGGTAGACAACTCCGGCAGGATTCAGCGGCTCGCAGGCCGGATTCGAATCCTCGCCGAATGCTTCATAGAGTTTCAACTCGGTGGTCTCAAAATCACAGGCGCCACACTGATTGCAGAAACCCTGCCGGCAGTCCTCGATCACCTTGTGCTCGCAGGCATTAGCCCATTCCCTTTGCAGGTAAGACCTGCTGACCCGGTTGTCGATCAAATCCCAGGGCAAGGGTTCATTCAAGTCCCGCGCGCGGGTTGTGAAAAAATTCGGATCGATCCCGACTTCGGCCCAGGCTTCCTGCCACGAACGGTAGTCAAAATGATCGCTCCAACCGTCCAATTTACAGCCCCGCGCATAGGCGGCGACCAGCAAACGACTCAACCTTCGATCCCCCCGGGCCCACAGCCCCTCGAGGTGACTGACCTCCGGATCCTGCCATTTGAATTGAACTCCGGCAATCTTCAACTGATGATGAATCCATTGGATTTTATTCCGGGACTCCGCCAGGGCGATCTGACTTGCCCATTGAAAGGGCGTATGTGATTTGGGAATAAAGGTCGCAACACTGACATTGATCTTACCCGGGCGACGGTTTGTGCCTTTGATTTTCCGCAGCCTTTGCACCAGGGACACGAGTTCCTTGAGATCGTCATCGGTTTCCGTCGGCAGGCCGATCATAAAATACAGTTTGATGACCTGCCACCCCAGTTGAAACGCATCCTGTACCGTGTCGAATATTTCTTTTTCAGATATGTTTTTATTGATCACATCCCGCAGACGTTGACTGCCGGCTTCCGGGGCGATGGTGAAACCGGTTTTGCGGACCTGCTTGATCAGCTTCATCAACTCGGGGGTCAGAGTTCCCGCTCTCAGGGAAGGCAGCGAAACGGCAACGTGTTCCGGCCCAAAGCGAGCCATCAGCCGTTCGATCAGCGGCGCCAGGCAGCCATAATCGCCGGTGCTCAAGGACAGCATGGAAATATCTTCATATCCCGTGTTCGCAATGGAATCGGACACCAGCGACATCAAATTATCCGGAGAGCGTTCCCGCACCGGCCGATATATCATGCCGGCCTGACAAAATCGGCAGCCTCTGGTACAGCCCCTGGACACTTCCAGACGCAAACGGTCATGTACCGGCCGGCCAAAGGGAACAACCGGATTATCCGGAAACGGTGTCCGTTCCAGATCATCGACAATAGCGCGCTTGACTTCCGCATAGTCGGGAAAAAGGGGCCTGAGTGTCTGAAAACTGTGCTCATCGTAATTTGCCTCGAAAAAAGACGGAATGTAGACCCCATCGATCCGCGACCAGTTTTGCAGCAAAAGACGCCTGTCGCCGGAACTCGATCGGTTCCAGCGCAGCCACTCCGCCGTCAATTGCATGATGACCGCTTCGCCATCCCCCACGATCATGGCATCAAAGAAATCGGCCATCGGTTCGGGATTGCAGGTACAGGGTCCGCCGGCAATGATGAGCGGGTGATGATTGTCTCTATCGGCCGCCAGAAATGGAATCCCGGCCAGATCGAGCATGGTGAGAACATTGGTGTAATTCAGTTCATACAGCAGGCTGAAACCGATGATATGAAATCGATTCAGCGGCGCATGGGATTCCAGCGAAAAAAGCGGCTTGCCCGTCTTCCGAAGGAGGGCTTCCAGATCCAAACCCGGCGCAAATACCCTTTCAGCGGCAATATCCGGGTCAACGTTTAGCAAATGATATAGAATCTGCATCCCGAAATGGGACGTGCCGATCTCGTATAAATCAGGAAAGGCCAGGGCGAATCGCAATTTTACCCGGTTGAGGTCTTTTTTAACAGCGTTGATCTCGGTACCCAGATAGCGGCTGGGCCTTTCGACCAATGGTAAAATATTTTTAATCATATCAATATGCTGTGATATTTATCCGCCTGACGGAGAGTTGCAGCTGGCGGCAGACATGCACCGCTGAAACGACAAATGAAGCGCCCCTAATTTTCAATCCCGCGCACGCTGAAAATCCGTATTTGATGATTATTATGGTAGCAAAAACGTTACTTCGTAATATTCAGTTTTACTTCCGCACCTTATATTAATATGCCGATATAGCGTGATATACAAATGCGAAAAATGACAAAATTGATGATTATTCTTCTGGCGATCTGTATCTGGGGAGTTGTTTATCCCGCTCAGATGTCAGCCCATGAACTAAGCCGCGAGACCGCTGTTGTCAAAGCTGTGCGCGAGGTCAGCCCAGCAGTGGTAAACATAAGCTCGGCTTATGAAGTTCGCAAGCGATCCAATCCATTTTCAGGATTCGGCCTCAACCCGTTTTTCGAAGAGTTTTTCAGGGACTTTTTTGACCCGCGCTTCGAACGTCGGCAACAGCATACCAGTCTCGGATCCGGCGTCATCATCGACGGTAAAAGGGGCCTGATCCTAACCAACGCCCACGTCATCCAAAAAACCGGAACCATCAGGGTCATTCTGCAAAATGAATTGGAGTTTGAAGCGCAGATTGTCGGTGCCGATCCGGACTCGGATTTGGCGGTCCTCAAGATTGAATCCCAAAACCGGTTGCCGGAAGTTGAAATGGGCAGCAGCGACGATTTAATGATCGGAGAAACCGTGATTGCCATCGGCAATCCTTTCGGATTTTCCCACACCGTCACAACCGGCGTCATCAGTGCCGTCAATCGCAGCATCAGATCAGATGACCGTGTATATCACGATTTTATTCAAATCGATGCCTCCATCAATCCCGGAAACAGCGGCGGGCCGCTGCTAAACATCAATGGCAACCTGATTGGAATCAATACGGCCATTTATGCCAAGGCCCAGGGAATCGGATTTGCGATTCCAATCAGCAAAGCCCGCAAGATCATCTCTGACTTGATTCAATATGGGGAAGTCAAACAGGCCTGGATCGGAATTACCGCCCAGGAAATGGATGAAAAGTTGGCAAACTATCTCGAAGTTCCGGGTAGGAAAGGAATCATCGTTAAATCGGTGGAATCTAAAAGTCCCGCTGAAAAAGCCGGATTAAAAGAAAGCGATATCATCCTTTCGATCGGCAGAAAGACAGTGAATTCGGTCAGTGAATATGAGACCGTGGCCAAGAGCCTGGCCGCCGGTGACCAAATGAAGGTACAATTCTGGCGCAACGGTGAGAAAAACTCCGTGACGATTAAAACAAAATTATTTCCGCTTGAGCTGGCTGATGAGCTCGCATTAAAGTTGCTGGGCATTCAGGTTGATGACATCACATCCGGAATCAGACGAAAGTACCGCATCGAGTCCCGCCGGGGCGTGGTCATTTCCAAAGTAAAGAAAACGTCCTACCTGGCCCGCATCGGTGCCGAACCCGGAGATGTCATCCGGCAGATCGATGACGTAGCGATCCGGAATGGCGAGGATTTTAAAAAAGCCATTATAAAATTTCGCCGCAAAAATTCGGTTGTGCTGTTACTCCAGCGGGGAGATCAAGGATACTATATTACGGTTAATCTATCCTGAGACAACCGGTATTTCGACCCTAATCCGCTTGCAATCCTAAAGAATAATGTTCGTACTGGACCGGTCCTTCCAAATATCCTTCGAATTCAGCTTGAATGGATTCACGCTCCTGACTGTTTTTCCAGGCCTGCCAGTCTTCTTTACGTTGCCACATCGATACCACCACGACCTGTCCGGGATCATCCAGACTGCGCATTGTTTCGGATGAAATGTAGCCCGGCTGGGACATGGCCCCCTTGCGGCTGTTGATCAGCAACCTGGAGGCAGCCTGCATATTGCCGTCTTTGATCTGACGTTTGATTAGAATTTTTACCGCCATCGTGGCCTCCTTTCGTCATGGTTATTCCGGTCGTCATAATTATGGTGCTAAGCGCTTAAGCACCTATTTCTGACTACATGTTGTCAGAACCAAAGGTTTCACGTGTCAGTGTTCAGGTTTCAGGTTTCGGTGTTCAGGCTTTAGCGACTCGCCTTTCTGGCACCTATACTTTACGGCAATAAATGGCGACCGGTCCTGCTGCCCGGCCGGGGCCCTTTTTTCCGAGCGCAGTCTCGGAAAAAACTTAGTACCTAATTTATTGTAATCAAATCATGTTTGCGCAGGATTTGAGTAACGATAATCCGACTATTTTGGTGAGAATCGAAATAAGA
>JASJCE010000049.1 GCA_030066155.1 Desulfobacterales bacterium
GCACTCCGTCAGCGACTATGTCAATTGGAGTGGACGCCATTATGGATACGAAATCGTGATAATGGAGAACGGAGACAGGACGTACTCTAAGCACGACGGCACCACCTACACGACCCCACTCCCCCAGGGCAAGGCCAAGTCGACATTCAGCGGGACTTCAACCCTCACTGGCGGCACAGGCAAGCTAAGGGGAATCCGAGGAACATATAAGTACACGGGTATATTCGATCCCACCAAAGGTCTAAACGAAGCGACCGTTGAGGGCGAGTACTGGATGGAATAAGCAGATGGTGTCATTGCTACTAAAGGGTGGACAGTACACTTACAGGACAAAGTCTGTTTAAGTGTGAAATGGACCGAAAAGCAAAGGCATTTCGGCTCTGGAGGTTACGAAAAAAGCTATTGAGTCCCTAAACCCAGCTTGTGGGGTCGTCTTGTCCCGTCGTAGCTCGACGTATCGGATCGAAGCAAAAAGCGACCTGTAGGGGTCGTAGCTCGAAGAGCGAAGCCTAAAGGGCGAAGTCCCAAACCCTTGGGAAACTATATTTTTGTTGCAAAAACGTGTATACCTGTATATACATCTATAATCCTAGTTCGGTGTCAAGATTCAGACGATTCATCCCCTCTTCAAAATGGATGAATTAAGGGGTTAAAATTGAAAATCGTCGACGATTCCAATCCCATTCCCAAATATCTCCAGATCAGCACCTGGTTGAAGGAGCTGATCCAAACCGGCCGCTACAAAGCCGATGAAAAGCTGCCTTCCGAAGTCGAGCTATCCAAAATGTGCGGTGTCAACCGCAATACCCTGCGCCAAGCCATCGGTGAGTTGACTGCCGCGGGGCTGTTGCGAAAAGAAAAGGGCACCGGGACCTTTGTCAGTCGCCCGTCACCGCGGGGACTGCATCACAAATTGGAACGAATTTCCAGTTTCCGCGATATGCTGGGGCAAAGCGGCATCAAAGCCAGGACGAAAGTCATCGGCAAAAAAATTGAAACTGCCGAAGACTATGTGGCCGACAACCTCTTCCTGGGCTCCAGCAAAAAGGTCATCGTCATTTCCCGGGTTCGGGCCGGGAATGGAACTCCTTATATTTACGAAAAAAGCTATCTGCCGGCGGACCTTTTTGAGGGCATACTGGAGCATGATCTGACCGGGTCCATGTACGATCTCATATCCAAACACTTCAACATCGAGCTGGCCCGCGGCAAGCAAACCATCAGTGCCGTCAATCTGAATGCAAAGATCGCCAAGATACTCAACGTACCGGCAAATTCAGCTGCCATTTTTGCGGAATACCTGACTTTTGATGAAAAAAGCATGCCGATCGAACTTTTGCATTCCTATTATCGGGGGGATAAATACACTCTTGAAATTGAACTCGGACGCTATCGCAGCATATCGGATAAAATAGTTCTGTTTGCCGAAACAACTTAGAATTTGAGTGGGTTTTCGCGCGTAGCATGGCGTCAACAAAGGCATTTATAAGCTAATGGAAAAACAATTTAGCGAAAGGAGGGACCATGGCTATCGTCAATGCAAAAGAGATGATGTTGAAGGCAACAGCGGAAAAATATGCCGTAGGTGCGTTTAACTGCACCAATCTCATACAGATGGAGGCCGTCGTGGAGGCGGCCGTCGAGGCGAAGGCGCCGCTGATTCTTCAAGCCTCGGTGGCGCCATCAAAGTTCTTGGGTCCGCAGGTGATCGGGGCCATTTACAAGACCCTGGCGGAATCCGCACCCATACCGATCTGCCTGCACTTGGACCACTGCAATGATGTAGAATTTTGTAAGGTTTGCGCCGATGCCGGCTATACGAATATCATGATCGATGCGTCCAAACAGGAATTCAGCGAAAATATCCGGCAAACCAAAGAAGTGGTGGACTACTGCCATGGACTTGGCAATATCTCGGTGGAAGGGGAGTTGGGCACCGTATCCGGCGTTGAAGATCAGGTGAAGGTAGCCGAAGACGAGGCCCAGTTGTGTGATCCTGAGCAAGCTTTGGAGTTTGTGGATCAGACCGGAATCGATATTTTTGCACCTGCAATTGGAACAGCACACGGCGTCTATAAAACCAAAAACCCAAAACTTGATTTTGATCGCCTTGAAAAAATAGCATCCCTGATTAACGGTCAGCAGCTTAGAGTACCGCTTGTTATCCACGGCGGAACCGGTCTGCAACCGGATGTTGCTAAAAAATTAGTGTCTTTGGGCGGATCGAAATTCAATGTGTCAACGGATCTAAAGCACACGCTGATCGACACCACCTATGACTATATCTCAGGCCACCGCGATGAATACAATCCGGGCAAGATTGATGTGGCCGTTAAAGAAGCCATTAAAGATAAGATCAAATACTGGATTGATCTTCTGGGGTGTGCGGGAAAAGCGCAATAGTATTTGTCCGCTGTCGGCAGTCAGTCATCCGTTGCAATTTTGGAAAACCACAGACAACCGACAAAATACAACCGATACTGATCCTTAGTACCCCAATTGAGTTAAAAACCAATTGGCTGTTATTAGTTATTCGTTATTGGTTAATGGTTTAAAAGGAATGAAATCTGTTTTTATAACTCCCAGGTGGCAGAATTATAACATCAGGAGCTCAGCCCATTCTAATAACGATTAACAAATAACCAATAACTCCTAAATGAGAGCGCTTTTCGCTCATTTAGGGTAGTATTCGAGCTGAGAGAGCAGTTTTCTATTAACTTTATAGTTTTCAGGAGGTTGCACAATGTCATCTTTAAAAGCCATATTTTGGGATCAAGACGGGGTAATCATCGATACCGAAAAAGACGGTCACCGAGTTGCCTTTAATAACATGTTTAAGGAATTCGGCCACGATTTTGAGTGGGACGTCGACACCTATGGTGAACTGCTCAAAATTTCGGGCGGCAAGGAGAGAATGCGCCATTATTTCACAGAAAAGGGTATCTTGCTGGAAGGGATACCCGAGAAAGACAATGAATTGCTGTTAACGCTTCACAAGAAGAAAACGGCCATATTTGTTGAAATGATCGAAAGCCGTATACTTCCGCTGAGGGCTGGGGTCAAAAGGATTATGAAGGAAGCCATGGAAGCCGGTTTGCGTCTGGGAGTGTGCACCACAGCCAATGAACGGTCAGCCAACGCGATTGCCAAAGGAATGCTTGGCGATATCAACTTTGAATTTGTGCTGGCCGGGGATGTGGTCAGCAAGAAAAAACCGGATCCGGAGATTTATCTTCTGGCTTTGGAAAGAACCGGCCTTTCACCGGATGAATGTGTCGTCATAGAGGATTCGCACAACGGAATTTTAGCAGCCAAAGCGGCTGGCCTGAGGACGGTGGCGACCACCAACATTTACACGGAAAATGAGGATCTGAGCGACGCATCGATTGTCGTGACCTCTCTGGGTGATCCCGACGGCGAAAAAGGCCTACTGAAAGCATCCGATAAGCCATTTGAATTCGACGGTGTTTTGCATGCGGATCAGTTAATTAATTATTTCGAAAGCTGAGAATCGCTTCGGGTGGAGCGCTTTTCATGTGGAGGAATTATGATTGTTGGCATTCTAAAGGAAATCAAGGCTGATGAGAACCGTGTTGCGTTGACTCCGGGAGGAGTTGAAGTGATGTGTCAACATGGCCACACGGTTCTGGTGGAAACCAATGCCGGCATGCCGAGCGGATTCGATAATGCAACCTATAAGGCAGCCGGAGCTGAAATTGTCGATAAACCCGCGGAAATATTTAATCGCTCCGAAATGCTGATACGCGTTAAGGAACCTCAGACCGCAGAATATCAATTAATGAAAAGAGGCCAGATTTATTTTTCCTATCTTCATCTGGCAGCTTCGGAAAGCGTCACCCGCGCAATGATCGATAGGGGGGCCGTCTGCATTGCCTATGAAACCATCCAAAGTCCGGACGGCACCCTGCCGCTGCTGAAACCGATGAGTGAAGTGGCGGGACCCATGGCGATTCAGGTAGGTGCCAAATATCTGGAGATGGCCCAGGGCGGACATGGTGTTTTGCTCGGCGGTGTACCCGGTGTCGACCCGGGTACCGTAATGATCATTGGCGGCGGCTCGGTGGGCCTCAATGCCGCCAAACTGGCCAGTGGGCTGGGGGCCAAAGTTTATATTCTGGATATCAATCTTGATCGCCTGCGGTATCTGAGCGACGTCATGCCCAGCCAGTGCATCACCCTGATGTCAAGCCCGGCGAGCATTCGTGACGTTCTACCCCAGGCTGATGTCGTGGTCGGGGCGGTTCTGGTTCCCGGCAGTAAGACCCCGACGATGATCACCAAGGAGATGCTTCCCATGATGAAAAAAGGATCGGTATTGGTGGATGTCTCCATTGACCAGGGCGGTTGTTTTGAAACATCTCGCGAGACAACCCACGCCGATCCGACCTACACGCTGGATGGTATCGTGCACTACGCCGTCAGCAATATGCCCGGTGCGCTGCCCAGAACATCCACGCTGGCCTTGAACAATTCCACCCTGCCGTTTGCGGTGGAAATTGCGAATAAAGGCTGGAAAACGGCCATGCGGGATAATCCGGCCATTAGGGCCGGGGCCAATGTCGTGGACGGCAAGGTGACTTACAAAGGGGTTGCCGACGCTTTTGGCATCGAGCATGTACCGATCGATGAGTTGCTGTAAACTGAAGGATAAACGGTTTAGAGGTTCAGGGTTCAGGGTTCAGGGTTCTGGGTTCAGTGGAATATAAATGACGAATGTCGAATGACGATTGAAGAATTAAGGAGTTCCGTCGGATTTTAATACATCTCCTGTGCTTATTTAAACAGGAAAGATTAGTCGCAATCTAATATCCTATATCAAAGGAGCTAAAAATGATTGTAGGCATTTTAAAGGAAATCAAGGCAGAGGAAAATCGGGTGTGTATGACACCCGCCGGTGGGGAAGTCATGAAGCAAAACGGCCACGATGTGCTGGTTGAGACCAATGCCGGCGTCGGCAGCGGGTTCGACGATGACGCATACAGGGCTGCCGGTGCTGAAATCGTGGATACGCCACAAGAAATTTTCGAGCGGGCCGGTATGGTGATGCATGTCAAGGAACCGCTGCCGGCCGAGTACGATCTCATTCGCAAAGATCAAATTGTTTTTACCTATCTTCATCTGGCTGCGGCCGAGGAATTGACGCATGCCTTAATTAAAAGTCGATCCATCAACATTGCCTATGAAACGATTCAAAAACCGGACGGTTCGCTGCCCCTGCTGACTCCCATGAGTGAGGTCGCCGGACGGATGGCAATTCAACAGGGCGCGAAATACCTGGAAATGGCCCAGGGCGGCCACGGTATTTTACTGGGCGGTGTGCCCGGCGTCGATCCCGGAACCGTCGTCATCATCGGCGGCGGGATTGTGGGGATCAATGCCGCCAAAATGGCCTGCGGCCTTGGCGCCAAAGTTTATATCCTCGACATGAATCTGGAGCGGTTACGCTATTTGAGTGATGTCATGCCCAGCAACTGCTTTTTGCTCATGTCGAAGCCGACTACGGTTCGACGGCTCGTCAAGGAAGCCGATGTGGTGGTCGGAGCTGTACTTATACCAGGTGCCAAAGCTCCCAGACTGGTGACGCGGAAAATGCTGAAAACCATGAAAAAGGGGGCCGTGCTGGTGGATGTGGCCATCGATCAGGGCGGCTGCTTTGAGACATCTAAAGCGACCACCCATGGCGAGCCGATTTACACGGTTGATGGTGTGGTTCATTATTGTGTGGCGAATATGCCGGGAGCGGTACCCAAAACATCCACCCTGGCGTTGACCAATGCAACCCTGCCGTATGCGGTGGAAATTGCCAATAAGGGCTGGCAACAGGCTATGCAGGAGAATCCCGAGATCAAGGCCGGCGCCAACGTGATTAAAGGCAAAGTCACCTATCAGGGTGTGTCGGATGCATTCGGATTGGCGTATACCCCGATCGATACCCTGCTGTAGGAATTGAAGATTGATACGGCCGCAAAAAGGCGCAAAATGCGCAGAAACAAAGCTTAGGACTGATAAGACGTAATTAATGACCGGAGTGTGAGGCTTTTAAGGAAGCCATCATAGCTTAAATTTCGAATAAAATCTAGAAGGAGACGGAAATGAAAAAAGAACTGAAAGACTGGATTGTTCCATGGCTTTTTACATCCAGAGAATACAACGTCGGCATTTTGGATAAGGCCATGGAAAATCCCGGCAATGCTCGCCTGATGCTGAATGAAAATCCCATTCCGCCGTCGGAGAAGGTTATCGAAGCCGTCGTAGAATCCCTGCGGCATGGCAACTGGTACCCGGACAGCTTCCTGCGGTTGAGAACCAAGATCGGTGAAATGTACGGTCTGGGACCGGATAATGTCACCCTGTGCAATGGATCGTCGGATACCATCGATGCCATGATGCGCGTGTTTCTGCAGCCCGGAGACGAATTTTTACTGTCCACACCGACATTTGAGCTGTTTCCGCCCCGGGCCGAGCTCTGCAACGCCAAGGTCGTTCAGGTTCCTGTTAGAGAAGACGATCTGAATTACGATGTAGACGCAATGCTCAATGCCATCAATGATCGGACCAAACTGATTCTGATCATTAATCCCAACAATCCCACCGGCGTTTTTATCGACGATGCTGACCTCAAGCGCTTTTGTGAGACGGGCGTGCCTCTGTGCGTGGATGAGGCCTACCTGGACTACAACCCGGATCGGCCTACCAAGGCAGACCTGATTAAAGAATACCCCCAGGTCTTCCTGTCCGTGACCTTCTCCAAAGCCTATGGATTTGCCGGAATTCGATTCGGCTTTGTACTGGGTTCCGAAGAGATGATCGCCGCATTCAATCGCATGTTCCTGCCCTGGAACGTCAGCCGCATGGCTGCCGCGGCCGCCGAAGCCATCATCGATAACCCGGAAGAGGTCAAGGCTAAAGTCGAGCACAATAATAAATGGATGGCTATATTTTCCGAAGAGCTTAAGAATCTGGGTTTAAAGCCGTTTCCGGCGCACGGCAATTACATGCTGATCGACGGCACCATGACCGGAAAAACCACCGAGGAGATTGTCCAGGCCGGTCTTGACAACAATATATTCTTGAAAAAGATCGGTGAAATTCACGGCAAGAGCGGTTACTTCCGGGTAACCCCCGGAACGGACGAGGAAAACGAGAGGTTCCTGTCGTTCATCAAATCGTATTTCAGGTAATTTTTCCGCCCATTGGAAACCGGAATTTATTTTTTTTAAGGCGAACAACAGTGGGCGAAGATTGTTCTGATACCGAGGGTCCGGCGGAAAAATTAATCAATAATTAATCCGCCGACCCTATTTTCCGGCACGTTGCTGGCCTATATTTTCGATCCACGATTTTGAACCCCTTATTTCATAAGCGGCGGATTAATTAGCGGATTAATTTATAGTTGCATTCAAAACCGCTATTGTAGTAACCCATTCTACAACATTTTTGTGCACTCTAATTATTCACGCGGCAAAGGAAATTCAGTATGAAAATTTATGTATGTGTCAAGCACGTTCCGGACACGGCGGCCAAAATTACGGTGGTGGCGGATACCGGTTTTGCAGAAACATGCAAGTTCATCGTCAATCCCTATGATGAATATGCGGTGGAGGAGGCGGTCCAACAGGTGCAGCAGGCCGGCAGCGGTGAGGTTGTCATCGTGACCGTGGGTAAGGAATCAGCCATGACAACCATGCGCAGCGCTCTGGCTCTGGGCGCCGAGCGCGGAATCCTGGTTAAAACCGACAACCAATTTCTTGACAGTAACATAACCGGCCAGGCACTACAGAAGGCGATCGAGCAGGATGGTGCGCCGGATCTGATACTCTGCGGCAAACAATCCATCGACAGTGAAGGCATGCAGACGCCCTATCGTCTGGCATGCCGTTTCGGCATGCCGGTGGCCACGGAAGTCGTCAGTCTCAGCATCGCAGATGGTAAAGCCGTTGTAGAGAGAGAAGTCGGTGGCGGGGCCAGAGAGGTTCTGGAGATGGATATGCCCTGTGTGATCGGTGCGACCAAGGGATTGAATGAGCCCCACTACCCGAAACTGCCGGACATCATGAAAGCCAAGAAAAAGAGTGTGAAGCAAATCGATATTGCGGACCTCGGCATAGACCTATCTGCACCGCAAACCGAACTGGTCCGTCTGGAAGCGGTGCCCGAAAGGGGGCAGGCCCGGATGATCGAAGGTTCCACACGGGAGACGGTGGCGGAGTTGGTCAGAATTTTGAAGGAGGAGGAGAAGGTGCTCTGAGGTGCGAGGTGCGGGTTGCGGGATGCGGGTTGCGAGGTGCGGGTTGCGCGTTGCGAGGTGCGGGATGGTCGGCAGAGCGCAAGGTGCATAGGGCAGAGTGTGAAATAGCATATACAATGAGACGTGCATCGAGGTGAGAGTTTCGGGTTGCGAGTTGCAGGGTTCGGGTTGTTCGATTGTGGAATGCGGATTTTGGATTGATAAGCGGAATTTTATCGATCCTGTTCTTTTGCTGGACTCTTTATGGATCCTTTAAAATATATTTTACAACATATTACGCGAAACTCGTTACCCGATACGCGTAACGCGTAACCCGCAACTCGTAACTTTTTGTTATACAGTTTTTAATGCGTTAATTGCGAAAGACTACAATTTAATCGAGATATTCAGGAGACATGGGAAGATGTCAAACATCGGTGTTTTAATCGAAATCAGTGACGATGGCGTTAAGGAGGCGAACTTTGGTGTGCTCACTGCTGCTCACGGGGGAGGGAGCCATGTCATTTATGCGTTTGTTTGTGGCGTGTCGGCCGATTCTGTGGTGGGCGCGCTGCAGGAATACGGCGTTCAGAAGGTTGTCGAATTGGCGGTAGATGGAGTAGATCCAGCGTCAAACCCTGAACTGCTGTCGGCTGCTCTGGCGGATGCCATCAACCATTTTGAAATTGAAGCGCTGCTGGGTTTAAGCAGTGCGTCCGGACGGGACATACTGGCCCGGGTGGCTGCGCTGACCGGTTCACCTTTGCTGCAGGATTGTGTGGGGATTGATCTAACCTCAAAAACGATAACCAAATCCCATTTTTCCGGCAAGACTGTGGCCTCGATAAAAGTAAATTCCAATCCCTTTATGTGCAGCCTGCGGCCGAATACGATCGAAGCCCAGACCGCGCCGTGCACAGCGGAAGTGTTGAACTATGACACCTCCGCACAAACCTCCGGCAAGCTGGTTGTTAAGGAAGTCAAACAAAGTCAGTCGAAAACAGTGGATTTGACCGAAGCCGCTATCATTATTACCGGGGGACGACCGATAGCCGCCCCGGACAACTACAAGATTCTGCAAGAATGTGCCGATCTTCTCGGTGCGGCGGTTGGCGCCTCCAGAGCCGCCGTGGATGCCGGCTTTGCACCTCACAGCATGCAGGTCGGGCAGACCGGCAAAACTGTCAGTCCCAAACTGTACATCGGCTGCGGACTATCCGGGTCGGTACAGCACTTTGCCGGCATGAAAACTTCCAAGATTATCGTTGCAATTAACACCGACAAAGATGCACCCATTTTCGGCAAATGCGACTATGGAATCATCGGGGACCTGTTTGAGGTTGTACCGGCACTAACCGAAGTGCTCAAGGAGCAGGGTTGATCTGGTTGATTAGTTGATTCGGTTGATTGGTCAATTGGTTGTAGGGATAGTGAAGGCTCATATCTGATAGATCAAGGATCGAAGGCAGAGGGGCAAAGGCGAAAGCTTAACGGCAAGATCAGGATATAGAAAAGCGCTTTGTGGAGCCGACACACTATGTATTTTGACGGCGCTTTAGACTTAATCAACTCAATAAACCAATCAACATATTAAACTACAGCGGAGCCTTGATGACGCAATGAACACGTATTCCTGGGTAAAATCGGTACTGGTGGCGATGGCCATGATCGGGGCTTTCGGTTTGTTTTTTGTGAGGGTCAAACATCTGGTTTTGCTGATGCGTGGCGTTCAAGGAAATCTGGAAACCAAGCCGGATCGCATCGGTGAGCGGATTCAGGTGTTGATAACGGATGTTTTGGGGCAGCGCAACGTCAGGCGCAAACCCGGGCCGGGTTGGGCGCACACCCTGATCTTTATCGGTTTTCTGGCGGTCCAGCCGCACTCCCTGGAATTGATGATTCGCGGTATAATTCCCGCCTTTCACGTGGGGAGTCTACTACCACCTCTCTACGGTGCCTATATTTTCGTGGCCGATATTCTGGCTTTTCCGGTCCTGATCGGGCTGGGATATGCATTGTATCGACGGCTGTTTATCAAACCCAAATATCTGACCGACGGACTGGATGCCCGGTTGATTATTCTATTTACGTCGGTCATCATCATTACGTTTTACCTGGTCAATGCCTTCCTGCTGCTGCCGTCGATCGGGGGCAGCGATTTCCGCTACGGCAGCTACCTGACATTATCTCAAATCGTATTTTACGGACTAAATCTGAATGCCCTTTCACCCCAGGGCGCCCGTGTCGGCTTTGAAATCTTTTACTGGATCCATGTGCTGACAATCCTCGGGTTTTTAATCTACATCCCCGGGTCCAAACACCTGCATCTGCTGGCTGCGGTGCCCAATGTATTTTTAAAGCCCCTTGAACGACCCAAGGCCATGAGGGTTACCGATATTGAAGATGAAGACGCTGAAAGTTTTGGTCTGGGAAAGGTGTCCGAACTGAATTGGAAAAACGTCCTCGATCTTTACGCCTGCACCGAATGCGGCCGCTGCGAGGAGCATTGCCCGGCAGATGCCACCGGCAAACCCCTTTCTCCCAAACGCGTGATTCATGACTGCAAGATCGATCTGTTTGACCAGTCCCGGGCCATTCTGGCAAAAGATTCCGAAGCAGTGCTGCCGCTCGTCCGCGATGATTCGCCGATATCCTCAGACGTGCTGTGGTCTTGCACCTCATGCCGGGCATGTGAAGACATCTGCCCGGTCAACATCCAGCATCTGGACATTCTCCTGGAAGCCCGCAAATATCAGGTGCTGATGGAATCCAGCTTTCCGCCGGAAATGCAGGAAACCTTCAATAATCTCGAAAACCAGTCCAATCCCTGGGGGTTCGGCAGCGATTCCCGGGCCGATTGGGCCAACGGCCTTGACGTACCGCTGATGACCGACAACCCGGAGGCGGATGTCCTGTATTATGTCGGCTGTGCCGCTTCATTTGATGATCGGGGCAAAAAAGTCGCCCAGGCCATGGCTCGTGTTCTGAAAAAGGCGGATGTGAATTTTGCCATTTTAGGGGAAGAGGAACGCTGCAATGGGGATATTGCCCGGCGGGCCGGAAATGAGTATTTAGCTCAAATGATGATTGCCGAAAATGTCGAGATACTCAACCAGTACAAACCGAAAAAAATTCTGACCGGATGCCCGCACTGCTTCAACACTCTCAAAAATGAATATCCGCAATTTGGCGCCAGCTATGACATTGTTCACCACAGCCAGTTTCTGCTTGGCCTCGTGCGGGACGGCCGATTGAAGACCGACGGGTCAGTCACCCCTCATCTGGCCTTTCACGACTCCTGCTACCTGGGACGCTGGAACGGCATCATTGATGAACCGCGGCAGCTGTTGCGGGCTGCAAACGGCGGACATGTGGTGTTAGAGCTTCCCCGCAACCGGACCGAAGGATTTTGCTGCGGAGCCGGTGGCGCCCGGATGTTTATGGAAGAGACCATCGGCAAACGGATCAACCACGAGCGGGCCGAAGAGATCCTCGCTTCCGGCGGCACCCGGGTTGCAGCTGCCTGCCCGTTTTGCATCACCATGTTGAGAGACGGCCTCAACGATCTCGAGGCGCAGATCGACGTCAAAGATATCGCTGAAATTATCGATGAAGTCTCTTCCTGAAGACAATCACAAATCCTCCCGCGGCAGATAAGTGTCGCATTCCATTTGACGAATTTAGGAACACTTCGCCGGATCATATAAATGGAAATCTCAAGAAATTGTGATATAATTATTTTTAGCACACAGAAAAAATGAATTTTAATTCGTCCGGAGCAGCTTCGATCTGACAACTCTCCTCAATTTTCGAAGAACAAATTTACACCCCGAAGTGCTATTTTCCAGGGCGGATTCGTCAGGGGGAAAATCATGCTGGATAGTGCTCAAGTTATTATCATTGGCGGTGGCATTGTGGGTTGCAGCACAGCCTATCATCTCACGAAAATGGGCTGGAAGGATGTCGTTATTCTCGAAAAGGGAGAGTTGACCAGCGGATCGACCTGGCATGCGGCCGGGCTGGTCGGCCAGCTGCGGTCCGAACGTAATATTACCCGCATGCTGCAATACAGCGTCAGCCTTTACGATCAATTGGAAGCGGAGACCGGTCTGGCAACGGACTGGAAAATGAGCGGTTGCCTGCATCTGGCCAGCACCCCGGAGCGCATGTATGAGCTGAGAAAAGGGGCCACAACCGCGCGCAGTTTCGGACTTGAGATGGAGATCATTTCCCCACCGGAAGCCTATGACCTGTGTCCTATCATTTCCCTGGATGGCATTGTCGGGGCAGCCTTCATGCCCACTGACGGGCAGGCAGATCCCGCCGGAATCACCCAGGCTCTCGCCAAGGGGGCCCGCAATCGCGGGGCAACCATCTACGAGCACACGCTGGTGACCGGCTTTGGGTTTGATAAAAATCGGGTTTCGGTTGTGAAAACCGACCAGGGCGATATCAAATGCGAAATTCTGGTAAATTGCACCGGTATCTGGGGCTATCAGGTCGGCGAGATGCTGGGGATCAATATTCCGGTCGTTCCCTTTCAGCATCAGTTCCTGGTGACCGAAGAAATAGAGGGCATGCCGCCGAACCTGCCGACCATTCGGGACAAAGACAGCCTGCTGTACTACAAAGATGAAGTCGGTGGTTTGGTCATGGGTGGCTACGAACGCAATGGTATCCCCTGGGGCGTCGACGGGGTGCCCAACGACTTTATATCCCAATTGCTGGAAGGGGATTTTGATCATTTTCAGCAGCTGTCGGACCCGGCCATGCGGCGCACGCCGTGCCTGGCGGAAGCGGGCATTTCGCGACTGGTCAACGGTCCGGAAGGGTTCACGCCGGACGGCGATGCCATCATGGGACCGGCACCCGAAAGAGACAATGTATTCGTCGCCGTGGGATTCAACGCCTTCGGCATAGCTGCCGGCGGCGGGGCCGGCCGCATGATGGCCGAGTGGATCATTGAAGGGGAGCCCAGCCTCGATATCTGGCCGCTGGATATTCGGCGTTTCGGCCCCTATCACAAAAGCCGCAGATACAATGTCGAACGTACAGCCGAGCTGTACGGCAAGCATTACACCATTCACTGGCCGGGGGAGGAGCACGATTCGGCGCGCGGCGTCCGGCGCAGCCCGCTTTATTTTCTGTTAAAGGAAAAAGGTGCTGTATACGGAGCCAAATACGGCTGGGAACGTGCCAACTGGTTTGCCCCGGCTGGCATCAAACCCGCAGACGACCATACGTTTGAAGTCCCCAACTGGTTCGAGCATGTGGCGGCCGAGCATCGAAATGCCAGGGAAAATGTGGTCCTGATCGATCAGTCATCCTTTTGCAAATTCGAAGTCGAGGGGACCGGTGCGTTGACATTCCTGAACCGGCTGTGCGCCAACCAGATCGACAAACCGGTTGGAAAAGTTATCTACACCCAGATGTGCAACGACAGGGGCACTATCGAGTGCGACTTGACCATTGGACGGTTGGCTGAAGATCGGTTTATGCTGGTGGTCGGAACCGCCTTCGGATTGCGGGCTTCATGTTGGATCAACAAACACCTGCCGTCGGATGGCTCGGTCAAGATGAAAGACATGACGTCCGCCTATGCGGTCATTAATGTGATCGGGCCCAAATCCCGGGAACTCATTCAGAAATTGACCGGAGCCGATGTGAGCAACGACGGTTTTCCATTTGGAACCTGCAAGAACTTGACGATTGGATACGCGCCGGTTCTGTCGTATCGCGTGACTTACGTCGGTGAGCTGGGATATGAACTGTACATCCCGACCGAATTTGCCGCGTATGTTTATGAGTCCCTGTGGGAATCCGGACAGTCCTTGAATATCCGAAATGCCGGATATC
Organism: Desulfobacterales bacterium; assembly: GCA_030066155.1. Taxonomy (GTDB): domain Bacteria; phylum Desulfobacterota; class Desulfobacteria; order Desulfobacterales; family JAFDCJ01; genus JAFDCJ01. The sequence goes on from JASJCE010000049.1 coordinate 14,105, forward strand.
GTGCCATTGCGTCCATGCACCTTGAAAAGGGATATGCGGACTGGGGGTCGGAGCTGACACCCGAGTATAGCCCGTTCGACGCGGGCCTTGGCTTCTGTGTCGCTCTTGACAAAGATGACTTCATCGGCAAAGCGGCGCTGGCCAAAGCTAAGGCGGATGGACCCAAATGGAAGCTTTGCTCCTTTACGATCGATGCCGGCCATCCCCTGATGCTTCAGGGCAGTGCCCCGATTCTTCAAGGGGGAAAGGTGCTGGGAGTGACGTGCAGTTCCGGCTATGGGCATACGGTAAGGAAAAACATCTGTTACGCCTATATTCCGGTCGAACAGGCTGATCCAAATAATGCCTTTGAGATTGAAACTTACAAAACTATATATAATGCGACTTTAGAATCCAGCCGTAGTCTCTATGATCCGGAGCGCAAAAAAATAATCCATTGATGATGAAATTCACGATGCCCGTTGGAGACCTGGCATGCCTGACGACGTGAGCAGTTAAATTAGATCTGGATCGAATCGGATTCGCTAAAACTACGAGGTATCGATGCAATATGCTCAGCTGTTGAGTCTGGAGGAAGTTGAACAGGTCCATGACGCTTCCTTAGAACTTTTGGAGTCTTTTGGCATACTGGTCCACAACGAAAACGCTCTCGGAATATTTAAACGGCACGGATGCCAGGTGGACCCTGAGACGCACATCGTCAAAATTTCCCGCCGAATCGTGGAAAATTTCCGCCAGGCTTTCCCACCGACCTTTACTTTTAGAGGGCGGGATCCGCAGTTTGACAAAACCATTCCCGACGACGGCCCGGTATTCGTCACCGCCAGCTCTGCACCTGACATCGTTGATCCCCTTTCAGGTGAACTGCGGCGGGCCACTTCTGTGGATATTGCCAATATCGCGTTTCTGATTAACGAATTGCCGGGCTATGATATTTTTTCCATATCCACCCTGGCGGACGATGCCCCCGATGGGCAATTCAGCCTGGCCCGATTTTATCCGGCCCTCAAGAATTGCCTCAAACCGGTGCGGGGTAACACGCCTGACATCAAAGATCTAGTGCGCGTCCTGGAGCTGGGAGCGATTATTGCCGGCGGGCCGGAGGCCTATCAGGAAAGACCGCTGATTACCCACCACTGCTGTGCGGCGGTTTCGCCCTTAACTTTGGATATCCATTCAACTGAAGCGATCCTATACCTGACGAAAAGGGGATTGCCATGTTATGCAACGGTCGCACCCAATGCCGGTATGACGGCTCCCATGAGTTTGATGGGCACCCTGGTGCTGGGCAATACCGAATTCCTGGCAGTGGCGGTATTAATGCAGATGGTCAAACCCCAATCTTCGAATATTTATGCCGTGCTATCAACGGTTGCTGACATGCGTAACGGGAACTATGCACCGGGTGCCATGGAAACCGGCATCCTGCAAATGGCCCACAGCCAGATGGCTGAATTTTACAACGTGCCTGCAGGCGGTTACATCGGTCTGACCGGGGCCCACGGCAACGATGCCCAGTCGGGCTATGAATCCGGCATGAGCATGACGGCTGCCATGCTCGGACGCACCCACATGCTCAATTCGGGCGGTCTAATGAGCAATTTAATGGCCTTTGATTTTGCCAAGGCGGTCATTGACAGTGAAATGGCCCTGATGATCAAGCGTATCGGTCGAGGATTGGAGTTCAGCCAGGAGGGCATGGCGCTGGATGTTATCGCTGAAGCCGGTCACGGCGGAAGTTATCTGCAACTTGCTCATACTATTGAAAACATGCGAACCGCAGCGATAATACCGACGATTGCGACCCGAGAGTTGCGCGGTATCTGGGAAAAAAACGGCCGGTACGATGCCAATGCCAGGGCTCTTGATCAAGCCTCGCGGATCCTAATGCGGGATAATCCCGCAGTACTTTCCCCGCAAGTTGAAGCCAGGATACGGGAGCGGTTTAAAGATCTCGTGCCGGGTGATGCGAAATGGGTAGGTTATTGAACATTAAAATGAAGTCAAGCATGGGAGCAAATTCCAAATTACAAGCACCAAATTACAAACAAATCTCAAATCCCAAATTTCAATGACCAAAACCCGCATGGCATTGTGCTTTGCTCAATTGCTGGAAATTTGCGGAGCGAATTGTTTGAATATTGGAATTTGAATATTGGAATTTATTTGAGATTTGTAATTTGTTATTTGGGATTTTCATCATTGCCCGGTTGCCGGTTTAATAAATACAAATCGTGTTAAAACAGCATCGGATCAACGAAGTCTCATATGAGGTATCGGGTTTCAGGTGTTCAGCTGGAGGCGACCCCAGTTTGAAAAAAAAGAAACTAATGAACGTCCAACACTGAACGTTTAATACTTTGAAATATAATCTATACAAAGTTTCAGAAGAGGTTTCAGGAGTCAGAAGTTCGAAAGGGAATTGAAAGATAGAATTCCTTAAATATTCAATTTTCAATAATCATTTTTCAATTTCTAGGGAGTTTATACTATTAAGAATCAAGCACGAGCAGTCATAATTGGTGGTGGTATCACCGGATGCAGCATCCTGTATCACCTGGCGCTATCCGGCTGGACGGATGTCGTTCTGGTGGAAAAAGGCGAACTGACCAGCGGGGCGACCTGCCATGCGGCCGGAATGCTGACCCAATTCAATACGTCACCGACGATCATGCGCATGCGTCAGTATAGTGTCGGGCTGTATCAAAAGCTTAACGCCTACCACCGGGTGGGCAGCGTCAATATTGCCTCCAGCCCGGAAATGCTCAAAACCCTGCAGCGCAACGTCAGCCGCGCCAGGGGAATCGGGCTGGATGCCGGTATCATTTCACCGCGGGAGATCCTGGAACTGACTCCGTGGATGAGTTCCGAAAATCTCTACGGAGCCGTCTACCTGCCGGAAGACGGGCATGTCGATCCTCATGAAACGACTTATGCCCTGGCCGGAGCAGCCAGGCAGATGGGCGCTGAAATATATACCCGCACCCGCGTGACCGGCATAAACGTTTCGGCCTCAGGCGAGGTCATCGGCGTGAGGACGGAAAAAGGCGATATTCGCTGTGAGGTTGTGGTGAATGCCGCCGGCATCTGGGGCGCCCAGGTGGCTGCCATGGCCGGTATCGCTATTCCTTCCACCCCGGTGGTTCACCAGCATATTGCCCTGGAGCCGGTTCCCGGACAGGAGGTTTCCGGTGATAGCCCCACCTTCCGCGACTATGACTATCTGGTTTACGGTCGTCCCGAAAGCGGAGGGTATCTGGTGGGCGGCTGGGAGTCCAACCCGCCGACCTGCTGGATTGACGGCGTGCCCTGGGAACACGAGGCGACGGACCTGCCGCATGATTTCGATCGTTTTGCCCCGATGCTGACGGATACAATCAAGCGCATACCGTTTCTGGCCGAAGCCGGAATGATCCGGCTTGTCGCGCACCCGGATGCCTTCACGCCCGACGCCGGCCCGCTTTTAGGGGAATGGCCGGACCGGAAAGGTTTCTGGCTGGCCTGTGCTTCTTCGATGCAGGGTTTCGGCGGGGGCGGGGGCATCGGCAAAGCGATGGCCGAGTGGATCATTGACGGTCATACCGAGTGGGACCTTTATGCCTATCGCGCCTGGCGTTTCAGCCCCACCTACAATGACCCGTATTACGCTGCCGAGCGGGCCCGGGAATGCTACAAGTATTATTACTACACGAACTATCCCCACGATGAAAGTACGGTATGTCGGCCGCGCCGCATCAGTGCTCTTCATCAGCGGATGCAGGATCTGGGAGCGGTTTTCGGCACTAAAAACGCCTGGGAGCGTGTCAACTATTTCAATCCCGACCGGAGCTGGCGAATGGCCGGCGAGGAACAAAGAGAGTGGGGCGGCTGGGAAAAGCCGGCCTATTTCGATGTCGTTGGGAAGGAATGCGAAGCCGTCCGCAACCGGGTGGGAATGATTGACCTGAGCAGTTTCGGGAAAATAGACCTTAAAGGACCGGGAGCAATGCCCGTGTTGCAGCGATTAGCCTGCAATGATGTGAATCGGCCACAGGGAGCTGTCATTTACACCCAGTTTCTTGATCGCCAGGGCGGGGTCGTCGGGGATGTGGTCATCACCCGTCTGACGGATCATCATTTCCGGGTCGTCAGCGGCTCGGCGCATGTGGATTCAGATCTGGGATGGATTCGATCTCATCATGATGCCGAAGGACAGTCGGTAACGATTCGGGATGTAACCGAAAAATATGCGGTCATCGGTTTGTACGGTCCGCTTTCACGTAAGGTACTGGCAATGGTTTCCGAAAGTGACGTATCCGATCGCGGTCTGGCCTATATGACGGCCCGCACGGTCGACATCAATGGTTTCGAGGTCCTGGCTCAGCGGATATCGTATATTGGCGAGCTGGGCTGGGAATTACATATTCCGGCAAGTGATGCGGTCTTTGTCTGGGATCTTCTCTGGCAGGCCGGCCTTGATTACGGTGTCCAGGCCTTTGGTTACAAGGCGGTCGATGCATTGCGCCTCGAGAAGGGATATGCGGCGTTTCCTGTTGATATTTCCGCCGCCGAAACCCCCTATGAGGCGAGACTGGGCTTCTGCGTCAAATCAGAATCCGGTGATTTTATCGGTCGGCAGGCCTTATTGCGAAAAAAGTCCAAAGGCCTAAACCAGCGGTTGCACACCTTGATTATTGGCGAAGATGAGTATCTCAGCCTTCACGGTGGTGAGGCAATTATCTGGAAAGATAAAGTCATCTCTCGCCTGCGCAGCGCCGGCTACGGACATACGGTCAAAAAGAATATCGGCTATGCATATCTGCCGGCAGATCTGACCATTGAAAAATCCCATTTTGAGGTCGAGATATTTGGCGAACGGGTATCCGCCGAGGTTGCCCCGGACATTCTATTCGATTCCGAAGGGAAGGCCTTGAAAAGGTGAAACATATTGTGCTAAGGAAGCAGTGCTTTCCCCCGACAAGCCGTCACTGAAGAGCAATCGCTAGGACAGAATTTAAGGATTGGGGAATTCCTAAATTAGACTTATTCTTTTGAAAGGAGAATTCAGGAATGAAGAAAGGCGCTTCGAAAAGTCAGTCAGCCGCCGATAGTTTGTGCATTAATACGATTCGGACTCTGGCAATGGATGCCGTCCAGGCTGCGAATTCCGGTCATCCGGGAGCTCCCATGGGGCTTGCATCCGCCGCCTATGTCCTGTGGACTCAAATTCTAAAACACAATCCCAAAAATCCAGGTTGGATGGATCGGGACCGGTTTGTGCTGTCGGGCGGGCATGCTTCCATGCTGCTGTACAGTTTGCTGTATCTGACAGGCTACAAGGTCAGCCTGAGGGAGATAAAAAACTTTCGTCAATGGGGCAGCATCACGCCCGGACATCCGGAGTATCATCACACACCCGGCGTCGAGACGACCACCGGACCGCTGGGACAGGGTTTCTCCAATGCAGTCGGGATGGCCATGGCGGAGCGGCATCTGGCAGCAGTTTTTAACCAGAAAAGCCACAAGCTCGTTGATCACTTTACTTATGTTATGTGTGGTGACGGTGATTTGATGGAAGGGGTAACCTCTGAAGCAGCCTCCTTGGCCGGCCATTTGGGTTTAGGGAAACTGATCTGCATCTACGACGACAATAAGATTTCCATCGAGGGCGGAACCGAGCTCGCTTTTACCGAAAATGTGGCAGCTCGTTTTAAGGCATACGGCTGGCATGTCGTCCGGGTCAATGACGGCAACGATCTCGCCGCAATCCGTGATGCCATCAAAGCGGCTCGGGCCGAAGCCGGCCGGCCGTCGCTGATTGCACTGCGCACTCACATCGCATACGGCAGCCCCAACAAACAGGATTCCCACGACGCCCACGGCGCGCCGCTGGGTGACGAGGAGGTTCTCCTGACCAAAGAGAATCTCGGCTGGCCGTCCCGCAAGAAGTTCTATGTACCGGCCGATACGCTCAAACGATTCCGCAGATGTGTGGTTAACGGGAAAAAAGCCGAGACCGCCTGGAACAAGAAATTTGCCGCCTACAAGCGCAAACATCCGGACCTGGCCGAACAATGGCTGGCCGCCGTGTACTGCAAACCTATACGGGGGTGGGATTCCAAAGTACCGACTTTTGCCAATGCTGCGCCCATCGCCACCCGAGCGGCATCCGGCCAGGTGCTGAACGCTCTGGCAGAGAAACTGCCGAATCTGATCGGTGGATCAGCTGATCTGGCGCCCTCCAACAATACTTTGATAAAATCGTCTTTCGATTTTCAAAAAGGATCATATGACGGCCGCAATATTCGTTTCGGTGTCCGCGAACACGCAATGGGCGCAATCCTGTCCGGCCTGGCGCTGCATGGTGGAATACGCTCCTACGGCGGGACCTTCCTGGTGTTTTCGGATTACTGCCGCCCCGCTGTTCGTCTGGCTGCATTAATGAAGTTGCCGGTGACCTATGTCTTCACCCACGATAGCGTGGCCCTGGGCGAAGACGGCCCCACCCATCAACCGGTGGAGCATCTGGCAGCTTTGAGGGCCATACCGAACCTGGTAGTCATTCGACCCTCGGATGCGACCGAGACGGCGGCAGCCTGGCGTGTCGCCATTAAAAAGACAAACGCCCCGGTGGCGTTGGTCCTGACCCGCCAGAAACTGCCGGTCATCGATCGCAAACAATATCCTTCGGCGGTGGCCCTTGCCAAAGGGGCCTATATTTTGGCGGATACGGACGGCAAACCGGATGTCATTCTCATCGCAAGCGGTTCGGAAGTCCACCTGTGTCTCGAAGCCAGGGATCGACTGGCAAAGAAGGGTGTCGCTGCCCGGGTTGTGAGTATGCCGAGTTGGGAGCTTTTTGAACGGGCTTCCCAGACTTACCGGGATAAAGTACTCCCTCCCGGAATTACGGCCAGAGTGGCGGTGGAAGCCGGTATCAGCCAGGGATGGGAACGCTATATCGGCGGTCAGGGAGCTGCCGTCGGGATCAACCGGTTTGGTGCCTCAGCGCCCGGTGGCACGGTCATGCAAAAATACGGCATGAAGGCCTCCGCCGTGGTGTCGAAGGCGATGGCACTGCTGAAAGGCAAATAAGCGAGGTTCGGGGTTTCCCCCTTCGCCTTAAAGGCTTCGGAGGACAAGCAGGTTTCAGTGTTCAGTGTTCAGGATAAATAATTTAGGAATTGCGAATTTAGGAATTTAGGAATTATAGGAGTTAAAAGAATTCTATCTATTTTTTTTTAATTTTTGAATTCCTCAATTCCTCAATTCCTCAATCCCTGAATCCCTCTACACCTGCAAACAATCCTCACCCAGCACTTTGTCCAGCACCTCGACCACCTGATCGGCGTTTTGTTGATCGAAAACCATCGGCGGTTTCAGCTTCAGCACGTTGTCCAGCGGGCCGTCGGTACTGATCAGAATGCCGTGATCCCTGAGGCGGTTGATAATGTAATTCGCATGTTCGGTAGCGGGCGCGAGAGTTTCACGATCGGTTACCAACTCGATCCCGGCATACAGCCCCAACCCCCGCACATCACCGATCAATGGATGACGGTCCATCAATTCCTGCAGGCCCTTCAGCAGATGCCTGCCGACCCGGTGGGCATTGTGCTGGAGATTCTCATTTTCGATGACGTCCAGGACGGCCATGCCGACGGCACATGATACCGGATTTCCGCCGAAGGTATTGAAATACTCCATTCCATTGGCGAATGCATCGGCAATCTCAGCCGTGGTAATGACTGCGGCCAGAGGGTGGCCGTTGCCAATCGGCTTGCCGAGTGTCACAATATCGGGCACCACGTCCTGGGTTTCAAATGCCCAGAAATGGCTGCCGGCACGCCCGAAACCCACCTGAACTTCATCAACAATACAAAGCCCGCCTGCCGCACGCACATGCTGAAACGCTTTCTGCAGATAGTTGTCCGGCAGCACGATTTGACCGCCGCATCCCAGCATACTTTCGCTGATAAAGGCCGCAAATCTTTTATCCCGGCGATTGATCTGATCAATGGTCTTGCGGACCTCCGCGGCGTAGCGCCTGCCCGTCTCGCTGCCGGTACCTTTGTAGGGGCCGCGATAACCATCCGGCTTGACGACTCTGTGGGCCCAAGGCGGTGCACCCCGCCCTCCGGGACGGTCATGTTTGTAGGGACTGATGTCGATCAAAGCCTGGGTATTGCCGTGGTATGCCCCGTCCACCATGAGGATGTCATCCTGCTGCGTATAGGTGCGGGCCAGACGCAGGGCCAGTTCATTGGCTTCGCTGCCGGTGCAGACAAAAAAGCAGACCTCCAGCGGTCTCGGAAACGTCGACAACAAGCGCCGGGCGTATTCAATGATGTTGTCATGCAGGTATCGCGTATTGGTGTTCAGAACCGGCATCTGAAGCTGACCGGCCCTGACCACATGCGGATGGCAGTGCCCGACATGACAGACATTGTTGACGCCATCCAAATATTTCCGGCCGTCCTCCGTATATAGGTATTGCCTGCTGCCGCGCACGACTTTCAGCGGATTCCGGTAGGAAATACTCAGGTTACGGCCCATATTCCGTTTTCGCAGCCTCAGAATTTCTGCATCGCTGCGGGTACCGGTTGAAAAGCAGTTGGTCGGAACTCCCAGAATAAGATTTGGATCAGGGCAAATGCTCATCCAGACTTCACGCTCGCTCGGCCGGGCAACGCCGGGAAAGGTCCCGGACCCGTCCAGTAAATCGAGTATAATTTGAAAATGAACATGCGGCGTCCAACCGCCGTTGGCCGGCGGCTCTCCGATAGTGCCGATTTGCCGGCCGCTCTCAACCGGCCTACCGACTTCGAGTCCGGTCAGAGATTCCGAACTAAGGTGTCCGTAAAGTGTGTAAAATGAATCTGTTTCACTGATTTTGTGCTCCAGTATGATGGTCGGGCCGTAGTCGAGCGGTGCTGCATTGTCTTCGAGGCTGTGAACGACTCCACTTATGGGTGCATAGACCGGCGAGCCACTGGACTTGTACAAATCGATACCCAGATGCACTGTCCGGTGCTCGGGCATTTCCTCCGCCTCGGCGCTGAACATATCATTGGCATAAATCAGGCGGCACTCGTTATAGCGACCAATACCGACATCAAGGCCGGCGGCTTTTATCCGATTGAAGATTTTTGCGGTAACTGTCGGCAGGTCGGCGCCGAACCCGTCTTCGCCCAGAAGCAAACTGCCGACACTCAAATCGAGCACCAATTGTTTTTCAGACCGCAGATCATCATCGACAATGGAAGCGAATTGATCGGCATGCTGCTTCAACCAGGTCGTCACCGTCCGATAGCCGGGCACCGGCGGCAACCCGCAAGCATGCCGCAGGCTGAAATGGACGTGGCGATTCGGGATAACGGCCAGCTTTTTCAAAAGCTCCCGGGCCGGCTGTTCCGAGATGCGCAGATATTCGTTATGCGGTTCGTGGTGATACTGGTTGGCGGAGTGGCAGACACTCATGCAAAGACGCATGCAAATCAGATCGAACAAAACTGCCAATTCCGATTCCATAATCGGGTATACCTGATGGTACCCGGCCACAATGCGTTTAGCGGTCGCAATCGGATCGGCCTTTTCCAGCATGGCGTAGGCGCAAACGATGGCAATTTCGTTTATGGTTTGCGTATGCACCATGTCCCCAAAATCAATGATGCCGGTAACTTTGTGGTTCCACCGTCCGTCAGGCTCCACCAGTATATTATAGTCATTGCCGTCACCGTGTATGATGCTGGTCCGCAATTCCGCCAGTTTTGGCTCAGTTTCGGATTGATAGCGTTCGAATAGCCGGGAGACGATCTCCCGCAACTCACGCTCGGCGATGCGCTTCACAAATCGGGTAATAATGTCCCGGGCATTCTTAAGATCCCAATGAAAATCGCGCCGCGCTGCCGGGTGATCAAATTCCTGCATCATACGGCTGATATTGCCGAAAAACCGTCCCAGGTCCCGCAACAACAGATCATTGTGGGGTTTGACAAGGGCCAGCGGTTTACCGGGCAGGTAACTCAATAAGCGCACCAAATAATTCTTCCCGTCCGCCGTCCGGGTGGTGCTTATCGACTTTCCGTCAAGGCTTGAGCATACCCGGGGCGCAATCGACAGATACGTATCCGCAGAATCGTCCTTGCTGTTGAAATGCATCATAGCTTGATTCTGAAAGTCGAGTACGGTTTCATGCTCGGTGGAATTGGCGATTTTCAATACGAATTCAGTATTATTGGCGGCGGTCAGGTGAAAATTCTGATCCCGCTCGCTGGGCAGCAATTTGGCCACCGCATCGATTCCATATAAATCAGCGGCAATTCGACCGGCATCGGTTTCATTGAAACAAGGCGCATGTTGAACAATAGATGACATGGGTTATCACTTCCCCTCCGATCACATTCGAATTCCATACAATGAAGCTCCTGACAATAAAACCTATTCATATCAAGGCTTAAAGAATTTATAAACTACATTCGTTGCCGCAAGAGCCATCATTAACCGAAATGTGAAGCAGGGTCAAAATGTTTACAATTTAGATAGATATGGTATGCTTTAAGTATCGAAGAGCGCTTCAAAGTATAACCGCACAAAGGAAACAGCCATGTATCGAATCGGTAAAATATCGCTGCTCGTGCTTCTTGCTATCATATTCTCGGCGGTCATATCGCCGCTCCGGGCCGATGTAAGAGATTTATACTGCTTTCTGCAGGCTAACACAACGGACGTCAGGGTTGAAGTCTGGGAAGAAGACCGGCGGGGAAATAAGGGACAGCTAATCTGGCGCGGAATCGTCCGGCCGGGCAAGCGCCAAAGAATCAACTCGCGAACCGGAAATATACGCTATGCAAGTTCGGTTTATGTCAAAACGAATGAGCCGCTTAGCGGAGATGATAGTCGATCTTGCGAAGAGGGTATTACTATTGGCGTGCCGTAAGTTACGGTCCTTACGTCTCCAATGGCTCGGGAACTGTTTCTCAAGGGTATGAAGGAATCAAAACACCCCGATCCAACGTATGAATCTGGGATCGGGGTGTGTTATTTCCGAAGACCATGCGACTCCTTAACAATTCAAATAGTTACAAATTATCGGGATTGCTGTGTATTGGATTTTGCCTTTCATTGGCATGCACATTCAGCCCGTCGATGGCTTCGGAAGTGGCCGTTATCCGGGTAAAATATCGCTGGGCTTCGGAGGTGCTGCCCATCGTGCAGAGCATGCTCTCCCCGCAAGGCACCGTGACGGTCAGCAAACGAATCAATTCATTGGTTGTGGTCGATAGCTCAGACGCCATCCGGCGGGTTCGTGCCTACCTGGACGAATTCGACAAACCGCTGGAACAGGTTAGAATTCTTGTTCGATTTCACGAGACAATGGCCGTCTCGGAAAAAAGGGCCTCGGCCCGGGGGACGGCATCGGGAAACAATGTGCGAGTCTCCGTTGGTCGCAAAAAAGAACAAGGATCTGATATTTCATTGGAAAATCGCCAACTGTACCGCAAGCGGCATAGTGAATTTTTTGTATTCGCCACTTCGGGCCGGCCGGCTTTTATCCGGGCCGCAACAGAAATACCGTATATCGGCCGATGGCCGGATTACACCCGGCGATACTCCGGCCAATGGGGTTCAATCCGGTTCCAAAATGTTGAAACCGGCTTTGATGTTACACCGACTGTTGCCGGAGATCTGGTCCATCTCAGGATTGTTCCAAGAATCGCTTACGGCGAAGGCGAGGAGGCGGTTATACGGTTTTTTGGAGCGCAGACCGAGGTCA
>JASJCE010000468.1 GCA_030066155.1 Desulfobacterales bacterium
GACCCGTGCAACCATGGAGAGACCAAAGGCGGCGAACAACAGAAAAATGATGTCACCCAGAACAATGCCCCATATCACGGCGAGTGCCGGTCGAAATCCCGACGCCATGGCCCGGGCCGTGGTGGCGAACACCCCCGGCCCGGGGCTGGCGGCCAGTATAAGCATCGCCAGCGCGAAACCAAATGCTGAATAAAGTGTCAACTATTGCCTCCCATATGTTTAGTTAAATGGCTGGTTGGTTGATCAGTTAAATAGTAAATTAATCCGCCCTTAAACTTTTTAAATTCCAAGGGATAAACTGTTCGTTGAAATAAAAAAAGTTGTTTGATTTAAGATCCGGCAGTGTAATTAAAGTATGCTTGCACTCTATCAAGTTTCAAACGAAAAGCAATTTAAAAGTAAGCGAATACATTTCAACATCGCAGGGCGAAGCACAGGGCATCATTTTCGGGGGAATGCAATGGCAGAAAGGAAAAAAGAGAGACTGATTTCCAGTCACTGTGCCCGGCAATGGCACGATTGAATTCATCAGCATCCTTAAAGCCGACATTGTCGGCCACCAGAAGGCCTCCCGGGATGAGCAGGCGATGGCAATCCGGCAGAAGTTTGATATATTCCTGCTTCTCTATGTCCAGGAAAATGAAATCAATATCTCCCTGCAGCTGAGATATCAGTTCTGATGCGTCGCCCACCTCAATCTGAATACGATCCGCTACACCGGCTTGCTGAAAATTCTGTTCAGCCTGTTCCGCCATGCTGTGATTATTCTCAATGGTGGTTACCTGACCATTTGCCGCCTCACAGGCTCTGGCCAGATAAATTGCTGAATAACCGGTGGCAGTGCCCAGTTCGAGGATTTTTTTAGCCTTGGTGGCAAAAACTAGAATGTACAACAACTCACCCAAAACCGGCCCGATGATCGGAATGCTCTCCTTTTCAGCCTGGATTTCCAGCGTTGTCATCAATTCATCCCGCGACGGGACTAAATTTCTGAAATAACTTTCAGGATTCTCAACAATTTTTGACATTTGAACCTCTCCCTTTTAAAGTTTCCGAAAACTATGGGTCAAATAGAATATCTCTTGACGTACAGGACTTAGTCGGGGATTATCAAGCTTTAATTTACGCATATAATCGTTTCGTAGCAAAGCAGCCTCTTTCTGATCCCCGACTGCAGCATCGACGCCCAGTTTAGGGAACGAGGTTTTAGATATTATAATTTGCGCAGCAAAAACTAATTTATCCGTCTGACTTTCGATCTATCAACTTTCATTCGTTTTAGCTAACAGCCTTCTTCCCAAGTTTTGTTTATTTGCATGGAGGATAAATTATGATTGTTCTGATGAACTCTTCCAAAACCTTGGACTTCCAAAACAGGGCCAATATCACCAAACATACGGTACCGGAATTCAATGACGATGCTCAAATTCTGGTAAAAACACTGCGCAAGCTCTCAAAATCGGAGTTTTCAAAGGTAATGAAGGTAAGTCAGAAACTGGCTGATTTAAATATCGAACGCTACGCAAAGTGGCGGTCGGACTTGAAGTCGTCTGACGCTAAACAGGCTCTGGTAGCATTCAGGGGAGATATTTATTCCGGCATGGACGTCGATAATTACAAAGCCAAAGATTTTAATTTTGCCCAGAAACATGTGCGGATTCTGTCCGGACTGTATGGAATTTTGCGCCCCATGGACCTCATGCAGCCCTATCGCCTGGAAATGGCAACTAAACTAAATACGTCAAGAGGCAAGAATATGTACCAATTCTGGGGGAATAAGATCAACAATTACTTGAAAAAGATGCTGAAACAGGAAAAGTCAGGTGTGTTGGTGAATTTGTGCTCGTTGGAGTATTTCAAGAGTACTCAACCAAGTGATTTGGATGCCAGAATCATCTCTCCGGTGTTCAAAGAAAACAAAAACGGCGCCTACCGATTTGTCACCATTTACGCAAAGAAAGCCCGCGGAATGATGTGCAATTATATTATTCGGAACCAGCTTAAGCGTGTTGAAGAATTAAAATCCTTCAATGTGGAAGGTTACAAATTCAACCCGACAATATCATCAGAAAATGAATTGGCATTTACCAGGGGAGATTGAACTTGTGCCCCGTTTAATCGCCATCAATTGCGTCCCGCTATCTTCTCAATTCAGCCGGTATCATATCAAGACTGCCGGCAGGAAAAGGCCCCGGCACATTCAACCCCTTGACATCATAAAAAAGGCGTTTAATTGTAATTTTCATATTTTTGTTTAGGTAAAAATTACGGTATCCTCCGCATTTTTCGATAAAGAGGCAATTACAGCTTACATGACCGGTCGTCTGAGTTTCACATGGAGGTACAACAATGCTGCCTAATAAACCGACTTATGATGAGTTGGAAAAGCGGATTCTGGAACTGGAGCGGGAGGTCGAGACGCTTAAAAGCAAAAAAGACGTTCTCAAAATTCGTGAGGGAACCCTGCGGGCTCTGCTAAACGCACCAACTGAAACGGCCATTTTAGTTGATTTGGATGGAAATATCCTGGCCATAAATGAAATCGCCGCCCGGAGAATCGGCAAACCTGCCGATGAACTGATCGGAATGGGAATATTTGAATACCTTCCATTTAACCTCGCGGTTTCCAGAAAAACGAAAGCGCTTGAGGTTATTAAATCCGGAGAACCTCTTCGTTTTCAGGATGAACGGGCTGGAAGGTATTTTGATAACAATATATACCCGGTCTTTGATAATGACGGTAAGATTAGAGCACTTGCCATTTTCGCCAAGGATATCACCGAGACCAAACAGGCGGAAGAAAAGCTGCTCGAGGAGAGAGATAAACTTCAGGCAGCACTGGCGAAAGTTAAGAAATTGAGCGGAATGCTGCCCATTTGCTCATCTTGCAAAAAAATCCGGGACGATAAAGGCTACTGGAATCAGATTGAAAATTATATCCGCAAACATTCTGACGCGCAATTCAGCCATGGCATTTGTCCACCATGCGCCGAAGAGCTGTATCGGGAAATCCTCTATAAAGACAAAATCTGAATATCCCGGAGCGAACTGATTCAGCCCAGCATCTCATGCACCAGCTGCATCCACTCTTCATCGAGAGAAATGTCCGGCCGCACCCTGCCGGCCCGGGAGTACCAATAATCGGCATTCCATATAACGCCTTCTTCACGATGAAGGTAGGCGTGAACGGCACTGCCCTGTTTGGTTGGAATATCCTGCGCAATGGAGTGAGCGGTATCCCAGTCGCCTTTCTTATCCCACCAGAGGGAGGTAAGCGTCTCGGAAAGCCCGGGATCGGGACGCTCATTGGCGATACTTTCAGTGAATTCTTCAAAGGTCATAACAACTCCTGATAGATGATAATTATCTTTTCGATATCTTTAGATAATTGCGAGCACCATGCAACTGAGGACAGCTGAAACTGCTCTAAACCGGCAAAGGCCGGCTCGAGGGTTCTGAGATCATTCGTGTTCTCAAGCGCATCTTTCAATCGCTTCAGATGGTCCACCGCAATCTGTTCATTGCTCCCATAAATCGGATTCAATTTACCCAGTTTATCGATCAGTCCAACAATTTCATTCAAAAGTTCACTCATATGGGCTATTGTATCGAACAGAAATAACTTGATGTCAAGGAACGATAGATTACATATATGATGACATTGAAAATACCAGTTATCTTTTTAATTTTGACACGAAATCCATAAGATAGCCGACATGAACACAAAAGCCAAATCACCAAGATCTAATAAAATAATCACAACGACCTGTTCTTTCGACTGCGGCGGGCGGTGTCTTTTGAAGGTTCATATTTCTAAAGGCGAAATCGTAAAAATCAGCACCGACCAATCGCGTGGACCGGGTTTGAAAGCCTGTATCCGGGGATTGTCCCAGAAGGATGTGGTGACATCGCCACAGCGGTTGAACCGCCCTCTGAGACGAATCGCAGAGCGGGGGAGCGGACAATTTAAGCCGATATCCTGGAATGTGGCCCTTGACGAAGTCGCACATCAACTGAATCGTGTAAAACAGCAGTTCGGCCCGGGTTCCATCTTTCTTGCCGACTACTCCGGCAATGAGGGCGCTTTGCGAAGTACGGCTGGTAAAGCCACCCGACGCTTTTTTAATCTGCTTGGCGGTTGCAGTGTAATCAAGGGCAACACCTCCATGGAAGCCGCTATATTTGCATCGCTGACCACATTGGGCACAAAAATTACCGGCAACAGCCGGGACAATCTGCTACATTCCAAACTGATCATTATGTGGGGCTGGAATCCGGTGGTCACGCGCTTTGGTTCGGATACTGTCGCCTATTTGAACCTGGCCAAAAAAAAAGGCACCCGGGTCATCTGTGTCGATCCGCGCTTCAGCCCGTCGGCCAAGTCCCTGGCTGATCAATGGATCGCGATCAGACCGGGCACTGACGTCGCCATGCTGATTGCCATGGCATATGTTATGATAGCCGAAAGCATTTACGATGAAAAATTCATTGAAACCTATACCGAGGGCTTCGAGACTTTCAAGCGATACGTTTTGGGGGGGCAGGACGGAGTGGCCAAAACACCCGTCTGGGCATCACAAATCACCGGGGTCAGTGCTGATGACATCACATCCCTGGCTAGAGACTATGCACAGTCGAGACCGGCTGCGCTCTATACGGGGTGGGCAGCCGGTCGGACTTCATTCGGCGAGCAGTTCCATCGAGCGGCCATCACCCTGGCAGCCATGACGGCCAATATCGGGTGCCCTGGCGGATACGTGGCCGGTGGCACCGGGCGTCTGGAATTGGGGGCGCTGGCCGATCCGTTTGATGTGCCCCGGCGGCAAAATCCGAAAATCCACATGTCCAAAATATTCGACGCCCTGCTGAAAGGAAAATCAGGCGGATATCCCGCAGATATCAAACTGGCCTATATTGTGGGATGCAATCTGTTGAACCAGTTCCCAAATGTCAACAAGGGCGTCCAGGCTCTGCGATGTCCGGAATTCATCGTTTCCCATGAACTCTTTATGACGCCTACGGCCCGTTTCGCAGATATCATCTTGCCGGTAACACATTTTCTGGAAGAAGAAGATATCGGTGAACCCTGGCTCGGCGGACCCTACAACATTTTTATGAACCGGGGCGTGGCCTCATTACCGGAATGCCGCTCCGACATGGCAATTTTTACCGAGCTTGCCATGCGGCTGGATCTGAAAAACTTCAATCTTAAATCAGACGAAGAACACCTTCAGTATATTGTCGCGAACACGCAAGGGTTACCGGCCTACGATCAATTCAAGCAGCAGGAGGTCCACCGACTTGTTTTGGATCAGCCCTGGGTTGCCTTTTCCCGGCAGATCGAAGATCCGGGAGATTATCCCTTTCCAACCCCTTCGGGTAAAATTGAAATCTACAGCCGCCGGATAGCAGAAATGGAGAATGAGCTAATCCCGCCGATACCGACATTTATCGAATCGCGGACAGATCCGGACAATGGCGGCAACCAAGCATATCCAATCCAGTTGATCAGTCCCCATGCCAGAACGCGGTCGAACTCAATGTTCGACAACATAAAAAAATTGAAGCAAAAAGGCGACGACAGGATCTGGATTAATTCGGCTGATGCGCAGCAACGCAATATTTCCAGCGATGATGTCGTGATCGTTTACAATGACCGCGGTAAAATGCGTACGACGGCAAAAGTCACGGACCGAATCATGCCGGGCGTGGCCAGCCTTGATGCCGGAGCCTGGTTTCGGCCGGATGAAAAGGGAATCGATGAGGGCGGTTGCGTCAATGTGCTGACCGAAGACGCAGGGTCGCCCGGAGGTGCTTTTGCGTGCAATAGCTGCCGGGTAGAGATCGTACTGGAAAAATAATTTTGGACACAGATATACACAGATTCGCACCGATAATATATTCTTTGTCAAATATTTGCGCAATTATCCGTGATAACCGTGTTTACCCGCGTCCCCCAAATAGGATTGGGAATCAGGGAAATTGGTAAAAACATTATGAAAAAAATAGGAATAGTGATTAGTGTGGCGGGCGTCATCATAGCCTTGCTGATTCTGATCGCGATGCTGCCGGCGATTGTCTCCAGCGACACGATCAGACCCCATGTACTGCAAGTAGTCAATCAGCGGATCCCCGGGCAGTTGCAGGTCGAGACCTGGTCATTGCGATGGTTCGGGAGAATCCAAATCAAAGGAATTGCCTATAATGATCGGCAGAATAATCTCAGCGCGAGAATAGCCGATCTCAATACCAGCAGCGGCTTGTTTGATCTGATCTCGAGATCTGACAATTTGG
>JASJCE010000469.1 GCA_030066155.1 Desulfobacterales bacterium
CGATTAAGGCGTATTATCTCCAAGCTCGGTTATGATTTTATACATCAATTCAATGGATTACGCTTGTAATTAAGCCGACGACAGTCTAAGAAAGGTAGGCTGGGACAGACAGCCCTGGACCGGGATCGCCTTTTAGCGTTGGTCCGCCGTCGATTCCGAATTCCGGGCCCTGATTGCCCCGAAATGTGAGGCCCTAATTATGCAATGTAACTGCCGGTTATATTACGACCTGCAATTCTGCTCAGCCCCAGTTGAATCTGTGGTTCCTACGGAGCACATATCTTGAAGGCACAAGAGCTCGTTGACATCAATCTGGATTATCAGATGCGCCGACAGCGTTTACTACGTCGACTGTTGCGTGTAATAATTCCAATTAGCGCCGTCATCCTTATTTTGGCATCGATAACGGCGGTGACCATGGTGATCTACAAAAACAACCGACGAGATGCACTGGCTCTGTCGGAAGATTTGCTGAAAGCATTGGATCGGCGCATTCATAGCGAACTGCGCGCTTACCTGCTGCCGGCATCCAACCTGGTCGAGATCGGTGCCGAAACGTCGCGCGAATATATTAATGAGATCTGGTCGCCAAACAAAACCCCTCTCGGGCTTCAAATCATAAAAACCTACCCGCAGCTATCAAACTTTTTTGGTGCCGACCCACAGGGCAACTTTCTCATGCACCGTCAGAATCCGAACGGTACCATCGATACCAAAGTCATTTCACGCAGTTCTTCTGAGATTAAAGTTACCTGGATTTACCGGGATAAAGAAAACCGGGTGGTCAATGTTAAGATAGCCGGCGACGATGGTTACGACCCGCGTGTGCGTCCCTGGTATACAGGGGCGCTGAAATCCCGCGGTATTCACTGGACTGATATTTATATTTTTTTTACCGGTAAGCGACCTGGCGTCACCGTATCCTATCCTTTATATGCGATAGATGGGCAACTGATTGCCGTTTTGGGAATCGATATTCATCTGGAGCGGATCAGCCAATTTCTTGCCAATTTAAAGATCGGCACAAACGGCCGGGCAATGATCATTGAAGACAGGGGGACGCTAGTGGCATATCCCCAGCTGGATCGCGCCTATAAACGCTCCGGCGATTTGTTGGAGCCAGTGATGCTGAATGATCTCGACGATCCGGTGCTGACCCGAGCCTTTGATCGCTTTAAAGTCGAAGGGCACGGCCTGCGCGCCCTGGTTGTCGAGGGCCGGCGATATCTCAATACCGTAACGTCCTTGAAGTCGGCCGTCGGTCGAGACTGGTCGGTCATGATCGTCGTTCCCGAAGACGATTTTATCGGCTTTCTCGGTGATGACCTGCGCAAGGTGTATTTGATGACCGCTGTCATCGTCGCAATTGCCGGAAGTCTTGCTGCTTTGATGGTCTATCAGGGCCTGAGGGCCGATCGCAATGCCTCGCTTGTGCTTGAACGCAAACAGGAAATCGAGGCGCAAAGCCGGGCATTTTCGGAACTGGCATCGAAGACGGCCCTGTGGGATCCGGATGACATCCATTCCCTCGAAGAGCTGACAGAAATTGTTTCTGCGACCATGGCGGTCAGACGGACCAGCGCATGGGGATACTACGAAGGCGAAAACATTCTAAAGTGTGAAGACAGTTATGATCAGGAGACCAACGGCCACACCCGGGGGACCGTGCTGGATTTAAACGACTACCCCCTCCTGCTGGGTGACCTGATCAAGGGCGAGGATATCATTATCGCCGATACCGCCACCGATCCCCGGACGTCTGAGCTGCACCGCGTTTACTTTGAACCCCTTGGCAGTGCTTCGCTGCTGGCGATACCGGTTATGCCCGGCGGCCAATTGATCGGGGCCATCTGGTTGGAACATGAGGATACCATTCGCCAATGGAAGCCTGAAGATATATCATTTGCCCGGGCCATTGCCGGGATGTGGGCCCTGCGTTTGGCGGTGACCGAGGGGCAGGGTGAAGCTGCCGATCAAACTCGGAGCGGCGATGCGACAAGCGATTTGGATGACCGCCTGCCTGCCACGCAAAGTGAACCAACCAATTCAACCACCGAAAATTCCGATCGCGGCGATTCCGATTTACTAAAACCAGTCAGCGGGACCAACAAAAGCAAAATTCCGAAAAGCAGCTATGCAGAGCGTCTGCTAAAACAGGGGCTGGATCGGGACAGTCTCATGGCTGATGTCTTCGAAGATGTTACCGCTCTCGTATTGCAGTTCTCAGATCCGTTCGCGCTGGCCGAGCATTTTGGCGGAGATGGCCAACCAACAACGGCCGTCGATCATCTAATATGTGATTTTGAAGGACTTTTTGATGCCAAACGGATCGATTATTGGAAAATAATCGGCGAAAGGATTGTTTGCGCCGCCGGTATTTCCGGCCAGTCACGTCGCCCGGCGCATGCAATTGCTGATTTGGCCCTGAGCGTGCAGGAGAAATGCAGTCATTTATTTGCCGACCTCGACAAGCCAATGGATTTTAAGATTGGAATTGACACCGGCGGTATCATCGGCAGCCCAGTCGGAAGACGGCAGATATCATACAATATCTGGGGCGAGGCCGTCAGTACTGCATCGATGATGGCCGAAAATGGTGTGACCGGCGGCATTCATGTGAGTGAGACGGCCTATCGCGGCCTGCGCAAGAGCTATCTCTTCAGGGCTCGTGGACGCTATTTTGTGCCGAATATCGGTGAAATTTCAACCTATATGTTAACGGGGCGAATATGAACGGGTTCCAGAAGACGGCTGCAAGGCGTAATTCGCAGGCCGCCGCTGAAGCGGAGGCGGTCGGCTTGACGGCGACTGTCGGTCAATGGTCAATTCGTCAGGTGTGGGGATTGATTCAGCTGAGCGGCATTGCAGTCGCTGTCATTCGTCAGAGCTTTCGGCCGCTAACCTGGCGGCGTACGGTACGGGCTGAATTGTCGGAGCAATGTCTTCAGGTCGGCTTGCAGGCACTGCCATTTATCCTGATCACCGGAAGTCTGGTCGGATTCGGACTTGTTTATCAGGCGATTTACTGGCTGGGTCTTATCGGTCAGACCGAATTTACAGCTCCTGTTCTGGTTACGGTCCTGGTGCGTGAAGTCGCACCGTTGTTTGTGGCCCTGATCGTGATCGGGCGCTCCGGATCGGTCATTATAGTGGAGCTCGGCAACATGCGAATTGACGGGCAAATTCGAATGCTGGACGCCCAGGGCATCGATCCGTTTCTTTTCCTGGTTATCCCGCGGGTGGTGGCGATTTCGGTGTGCATGTTCAGCTTAACGGTTGTATTTATTGCAGTTGCCCTATGCTCAGGCTTCCTGACGGGCAATGCGCTGGGTTCCATGAATATGACATTGCAGCAATTTATTACGGGGATTGTAATGGAGATGGGAATTGCAGAGTTTGCGATGGTTCCGTTGAAAACGGTTTCCATCGGTTTTGTCGTGGCATTAATTGTCTGCACAACCGGTTTATCGGTCACCGTTTCCAGGACCCAGCTTTTGGCGGCAATGCCGCGCGGCATTACCAAATCAGCCCTGGCCGCTCTGTTAATTTCCGTCTTAATGACCCTGCTGCTGTGACAGGCGGCTGAAAGTTAATGATGATTGAAAGCATTACAGCACGCCGGAGCATCCTTCGTCTTGAAAAGGTTACGTTGTTTACCGAGCAGGGTGGCGGCGGTGAGACGATTCGTCTGGATCTGAAAATTTATGGCGGTGATCTGGTGCTGATCAACCTCGAACGTCCGCGGTTCGGAACCATTCTGGCCGATGCCTGCTGTGGCCTGCATCAGGCTTACGACGGGTCAATCTTTTTTTTGGGCAAAGATTGGTCGGGGCTTCCACCCGATACCGCCAACGCGCTGCGCGGACGAATCGGCCGGGTGTTTACCTTCGGCAACTGGGTCAATCGCCTGGCGCTGGTGAAGAATATTTTGCTACCGCAGCTTCACCATACCCGGAAAAAGTATTCCGAACTTCGTGATGAGGCTGTGCGGTTGGCCGAACACTTTGGACTTCCGGGTCTGCCCACCGGGCTGCCGGACGACGTGATGCGGGCGGACAATCAGCGTGCCGCCTGCGTACGGGCCTTTATAGGTCAACCCTCTCTGATTTTGATGGAAGAGCCCACCACCGGGCTCTATCCTGAAATACTGCCGCCGTTAATCAATGTGATCCGCAGGGCCTGCGACCGGGGAGCGGGCGTCATCTGGATGACTCTAACGGATCAAATCTGGAACCATCCCATATTGCCGGCAACCGATCGTTATCGGTTGACTGCACACCGACTGATGGAGGTCGTAAGGTGAGTCTGAATTACCAGCATACCCGCTTTCGCTATGCCAATCAGGCCGTCGGTGTCTTCGTGATCCTGACCATCATAATTTTCGCTGCCGCTTTTCTGTTTTCCGGTCAAGTTCGGGAATGGTTGGAACCCGGTGAACGAATAAAGGTAATCCTTCCTTCGGATGGCCTGTTCGGGCTGTCGGAAGGCGCCGATGTGGAGATTATGGGAACGACAGCCGGCAAAGTACTGCGACTTGTCATTCACCCCGACCAGCAAATGCACGCCGACGTTCGAATTCAAAAGGATATGAAACCCTTTGTCAGGCGGGATTCGAAAGCCATCATTCGCAAGCGCTTCGGAGTGGCCGGCAGTTCCTATTTAGACATAGCGCGGGGCTTCGGCGCAGAACTTGACTGGGAGTTTGCTGTTATCAATGCTGTGGCTGACCGTGCGCCCACCGAATCCATTGGTGAGATTATAGATGAGTTCCGCGCCAAAGTTTTTCCGGTGATCGATGATACCCAGCAGGCTATCCGCATGTTTCTGACGATCGTTCAGCAATTGCAGGACCCCGATGGTGATATGCAACTATTGTTGGGCCATCTGAACACGGTTTCCGGTAAGATCGCCCGGGGTGAAGGAGCCTTCGGCCGCCTGGTAATGGAAGAAAAACTGATGCAGGATTTTACCGGATTGCTGGGCCGCATCAATGAAAGCATAGCCCGTTTCGAACCCCTTTTTGATGATTTTGAAACCATGATTGGCAACATCGCCGAGACATCGACCCAGATCAACAAACAGGCCAAAAACCTGCCTCAAATATCCCAGGATTTGAAGGAACTGGTGGCATCCGTCCGCGCCGTTATGAAAGATCTGAGCCGGGCGACGCCGCAGCTGCCCCGTCTTGCTGAGAATGTAAGCCAAACCGCTGACAATGTGCCCATGCTAATATTGCAGACCCAGCAGGTTATGGTTGAATTGGAGCAGCTGATCGTGCAGCTTCAGTCCAGCTGGCTGCTTGGCGGCAATACCGGCAAAAGTCAACCGGCTGACGCGCGCATATCACCGCTGGAGGTGCGGCCATGATATCCTCGCATCCTTCCAGTTCTCCTTGGGGCCTGGCCCGTGTTTTGATTGCCGCTACGCTGCTGGTGTCAGGCGCATGCAGTACCCGGCAAACCGGACCCCAGGGGCCTCCTGTGGACAAATCGCTCCAGCAGACCAATCGGGTGGCGCGAATCGCCTTCGACAACGGCCGAATTCAGCAGGCTGCCAAATTGTATCGGCGTTCCCTGGATCTGGCCTATCGGCGGGACGATCCGGCAGCCATCAATGACGCCAGGTACAATTTAGCCCTGTGCTTGACGTTGTTGCAATCGGATCAGGAGGCATTGAGTCTCATCGCCCAGGCACACGAAGAGCTGTCCCTCCGAAACGAACCGGTTCCCGGCGATATTTTGCTGTTGGAAGCCACTATTCTTTTTCGTCTGGAGCGGTCGCAAGATGCCTGGATGCTAACGGAAGCGATATTGGAGACAGCTGAACAATCGGCTCCGGCAGTTATCGGCAAAACCCATTTCCTGCGGGGATTGATCGCCAATGAACGCGGTAGCCCTGCCGGAATCGAAAGGGAAATTGCAGCTTTAGACAACTCGAATTCTGCGATGCAGCGGGGTGATCATCAAGAGCTGACCGGGCACCTGTTGTTGATCGAAAAAGATTGGGATGGAGCTGTTTTGGCATTTGACGAGGCCGCTGCAATCCGCCGGCAGATTCTTGACTACCGCAGTATGGTCCAGGCTCTGGCCAAAGCGGGCGAAGCCTGCGAGCGGGCCGGTCGGCCGGCGGCAGCTTCCAGACGATACCTGCGCGCCGGACGCAGTGCAGCCCTGCAGCGCAATTTAGGAAAGGCCCGGATCTGGCTGAACCGGGCTGCTCAGCTCGCCGAGAAGGCCGGCCATGAAGCGATTGCCAATGAAGCCCGGATCCAGTTGGCCAAACTGGACCG
>JASJCE010000470.1 GCA_030066155.1 Desulfobacterales bacterium
ATATTATTCATGATACCATAAAATCTGGAAATAATATTTATTTCTGTGGGTGCGGGGCCACCGGGAGATTATCTATTACAATTGAAACCCTGTGGCGACAGGTAAATAGCAAGGATAATATTAAAGACAGGGTATTTAGTTTTATGGCGGGAGGCGATGTTGCTTTAATTCGTTCAATAGAGAACTTTGAAGATTTCCCAAACTATGGGGCTCGTCAGATTCATGAAGCCGGGTTTAAAGATGGCGATCTGTTAATCGGTTCTTCTGAGGGTGGAGAAACTCCTTTTGTGATAGGTGCTGTGGAAGAAGCAGTGCAGATTTCCAATAATAAACCATTTTTTTTGTACTGTAATCCTGATGATTTATTATGCGAAGTTGCAGAAAGATCCAGATTGGTTATTGAAAATCCGGGTATTGAGAAAATAAATCTTACTGTCGGACCAATGGCAGTTACCGGAAGTACAAGGATGCAGGCATCTACTATTCTTCTGGCTGCAGCAGGAATTGCACTTTTCTATTATAATGAAAATGATAAATCAATAGAAGAGGCAATAGATCACTTTTATGAATATTGGGATTCGCTTGATATCCAGTTTATTGAAAGATTTATTGTCCAGGAATCGCAATATTATAAAGATGGAGATTATTTATTATATGAAACAGATGGGCAGTTAGGGATAACTGTAATTACTGATACTACGGAACGTTCACCAACTTTCAGCCTGCTTCCCTTTGAAAATGCAAATGAAACCGATCCGGATTTGTCCCTCTGTTATCTTTTCATGCCTGATGCCTTAGATAGTGAAAGGGCCTGGGAAAATTTGTTAGGCAGGACGGCAAGGACTATCGAGTGGCCTGAAATTGATGGAATAGCTTCCAGGGAACAACTTATTGGTTTTGATTTCAGCGCGAAAGTTATTAACAGAAGAAAACAGTTATATAAATCTATAAGGCAACACCGATTTAAGATACAAAGTGATCAGGAGGGGATCAATTTTATCCTGGGGAACTACAGACATTATTTGCCGGCACCTTTTACAGTACCACTCTTCTCACATCTGATTCTTAAAATGATACTTAATTCCCTTTCAACACTTGTGATGGGCAGGCTTCGCAGATACGAAAGTAATGTCATGACATATGTCAGGGCAAGTAATAATAAGTTGATAGACAGAGCTATAAGATATGTTGATCTGATTCTTAAAAACAAAAACATAGAGCTTCCTTTCAACACTCTTGCTCATTACCTGTATGAAATGATTGAGAGGACTCCTGCTGACCAATCAGTAGTATTAGCCACAGTTATGGAAATAGAAAAACGTAACACATGATTACAATTCCCCCGAAAGAAATCCTTTCACCACGCTTTGCCGATGACGCAAAATTCCCGTATGATGATTTGATGCAGGGCTCCAGCAGCATCGATGAGAGCTTCGCAAAGTATACGGTTTTTTTAATACAGCTGCTCGATCGCAAAAATTATATTATTATGGAATGTCCCCAAAAGCTCAACATCCCGGATTTTTAGCCAATTTATCACAAAATTCCGTCTTGACAATACGACCGGTATCCGGTATCTGGATCCAAGGCATCTGTTGCCGCAGTATGGTTGCGGACTGATATCCGACCCTACTGCATATTGGAATGCAGCCTGTTGCGACACACAACCTCAAATTTTCTCTTATCCGTCTCAAAAAGAGACTTCTTATCACACTCAGTATGGAAGCGGCAGTCCCGCCGGGGCGGGATAAATTTCCAGGCATTGGAAAAATTGCAAAAGGAGATAATTATGAAAGTAGGTTGTTTCGCATTAATTGAACCTTTAAGTAGCCTTGATCATCAGTTACAAATAATCGAAGACATGGGCTTTAAATATGCGGATGTAACTGACAGTCATTCCGGTGGATCACTCATTGATACCATTGGTATGACAGCATCGGTTAGCCTTGATAGCAATCCGATAGCCCTTAAAAGACTGTTTGAAAAACATGGTATAACTGCAACCACTGTTTGCGCGCATGCCAAATTGTTGGATCCATCAAATCCATCAAAATATGGTGTAAATGAAATATGGAAAGCTGTAAAGTTGGCTTCCCAAATGGAGGTTCCTTACGTGATTACCACTGAAATGGAGCCGGATACTGCCTGGGGTAAGAGCCTAAGCATGGATGAAGGTGCTTTAATTATTGCTGAAAAAATCCATGACTCGGTTGAATTAGCCGCGGATTTGGGTGTAACGATTCTTCTGGAACCCCATGGCCCTGTAACAGATACGATCAATGGGATGGAAGCGATACTCGAACGATGCGGCAATTCGTCAAATTTAGGTGTCAACCTCGATACCGGTAACTGCTGGCTTGGTGGTTCCGATCCAGTTGAATTCGCCCAACATTTCAAAAGCAGGATCCAGCATATTCACTGGAAAGATATGCCAACGGAAATGGAAGAGCAACGCGGTCAAATATATGGGGCAGCCATGGCACCGGTTGCGTTAGGTACGGGAATTCTTGACCTTCCAGGTGTTTATTCGATCCTGAAGGATACGGTTGAGCACTCTACCCTTGAAGTTGCCGGCGCTGACGCTATTAAGGCAAGCTATGAATACTTGAAAACACTTGGTGCAGAATAATCTTCAAATCAAATAGTATAAGTGCGCAGGAAGCCCAATCGATAAGATTGGGCTTTTCTGCTTTTTTGGCATCCCCTTTGCGAACTGCCTCATAACCATTCTCCATCCGGGCTATGATTCATAGCATTTAAATGGCTCGGAGAAAAGAAGGCTGGGAGATCCTTTCCTAAACTGTGTGAAAAATTAAACAGCTCTAAGAAAATTTTGCGATTAATTGAGAAGATAGACGGACTGATTTTAGGTTATCTCAACAAATATAACATAGAATTAAATTGTTGGCCGGATTTGATTTAGGCACGCTTTATACAATCCGAAGCTGTCTAAATTAGTTTAGATTGGAATTAGTAAGATCCAATCGGCTTTTGCGATAATTATGGAATTACACCTATTACTATCTGACCTCTTTTTTAACATTAATTTATTGATTTTTGGTTCTTCTGTGATAATTCTCTTGGCGAATCGCTCTTACATATCCAATTTCCTTTAAAAAATTTTCATGTCCCGACGAAACAATGACGGCTCCGCTTCTCAATACAAAGCTGCATCGGCCCCCGATAGATAGAATCCATGTCCACCGGCCGCATTTATTGGAACGGCTTGGTCAATGCCGTCACCGTCCGCTAACCCTTGTTTCGGCTCCGGCCGGATACGGTAAAACGACTTTGATAAGCTCATGGCTGGAAGCGTGTGATATCCCCGGTGCCTGGGTGTCTTTAGATGAAAAGGATAATGATCTGCGAATATTTGCAACTTATTTTGTCTCGGCAGTTCAGTCACTTTTCCCAGAGGCCTGCCGCAATACGCAGCGCCTGTTGAAGTCGGTCGACCTGCCGCCTCTAATGAATCTAAGCAACATGCTGCTGGGAGAACTCGACCGGATCGAGCAGCCGTTTGTGGTTGTGTTGGATGATTATCACCTAATCAAAGAAAAAGACATCCATAATCTGGTCTCTCCAATGCTGGAACGTCCCCTGCGATTCTTTCATCTGGTTATCATCGGGCGGCGTGATCCCTCTTTTCCGATTTCTGCGATGCGCGCACGAGCTCAGGTGACGGAGATCCGAGCCAGAGATCTGCGTTTTTCCCTGGCAGAGACAGAGTCGTTTTTTAATCAGACGCTGGGAATACAGATCGACGCTGCCACAACCGCCGTTCTGGAAAAGAAAACCGAGGGCTGGGTGACGGGTTTGCGTCTTGCAGCGCTTTCCATGCGGCAGCGAACGGATATCGATCCTAAATTGCTGGAACCGCATGTGGACGCTCAATTTGTGATGGAATACCTTTTCAGCGAGGTCTTCTCTTCCCAACCGCCGGCAATCAGCCGATATCTGCTGGGTAGCGCTATTCTTGATCGATTGTGCGGCCCCTTATGCGAGGCCGTGTGTGAACCGGGCGCTGAACCGTTCGCCTGCGAAATCAGCGGGTGGGACTTTATCGCGTGGCTGAAAAAGGAAAATCTGTTCGTGATTCCCCTGGACACCGAAAATCGGTGGTTGCGCTACCATCATCTGTTTCGGAAACTACTGTTCAACCAGTTGAAACGTCAATTCAGCGCCGAGGATATCAAGGCACTCCACAGCCAGGCCAGTGCCTGGTTTGCTGATAACGGCCTGGTCGAAGAAGCGCTTCAGCACGCCCTGGCTGCCGGAAAAGCGGACACCGCCTGCCGTCTGGTCGCAAGATTCAGCCCACAGTTGCTGAATGACCAGCAGTGGGTACGCTTGGAGCGCTGCCTGTCTCAGCTGCCCCGGGACCAAATCGAACGGGATCCTGCGATGCTCCTGTTGGGAGCCTGGCTTCACCTCGGCCGTCATAATTTCTCCGGTGTGACGGACTGCGTCGAAAGGGCTGAAGCTTTGGCTTCCAATTTATCGCCAAACACTTTAGTCAACCTCGAGCATCTACCAGGGCAGCTCGAGACCTTTAAAGGATCTTTGCATTATATCGCAGCCGAGGGCGAGAAGGCATTAGCTTGTCTCCAGCGTTCGATTAAAAAGATTCCCTCCCATCACAAGCGGGCACATCTCTTGGCTCATACCGGTCAGATTTTGGCACACCAGATGATCGGGAAACTTGAAACGGGGCTGTCAGTTTATCAGAAGGCCATGGATCGCCACATCAATCGGGACCATAACTACCATGCCATGTTTCTGGGAAAGCTCGGCCTCGCAAACTGGGTGGACGCAGACTTGATTGCATTGAAGCAGACCGCCGAGAGCATATTAGAGATCGCTAAAAAAGCTAAACAGTCCGGTATTTCTCCTTTTTACGGGTTATATTTCATGGGCATCATCCACTATCAGCGCAACGAATTGCGATACGCCGAAGAAAAGCTAGCCGAGGTTGTCAACGCGCACTATGCCGCCAGTCCGTATAATTTCGCCCACAGTGCGTTTGCGCTCGCTCTTACGCATCAGGTTCAGGGAAAACCTGGCCGGGCCAGAGAGATCAGCAGGACCGTGGTGTCCGATTCAATCGAAACCAATAGCTCAGATATGCTGCAGGTCGCCAGGGCTTTCGAGGCCGAACTGGCGCTCCGCCAGGGGCGCCTTGCAGAAGCCTATCGATGGGTGGAAACGTACCAGGCAAAACCGTTCCGACCGACCTTTCGCTTTTACATGCCGCAATTAACAGCCGTCAAAATATTGCTGGCTCAGGATACGGCTGACAGCAGACGCCGCGCCGCTGAGCTTATCGACGAATTACACGATTTTCTCGAATCGATCCACAACATCCGTTTCCGAATTGATGCCCTGGCCCTTCAGGCGCTAATCCATGATGCCCGGGGCAAGCACTCGGTTGCCCTGGAAAAGTTAACCGCAGCGCTTAACCTGGCCGAACCCGGAGGTTTCATTCGTCCTTTCGTGGATTTGGGGCCTCAGATGACCACTTTACTTAAGCGGCTCATCAAACAAGATGTTGCGGTTGGATATATCAAACGGATTCTGGATGCATTTAGCGAAGATGATCACCGCTTGTCATCGTCTCCAAGTCTCCCCGCCTCCCCTTCACCTCGTCTCCGCCTCTCCATATCTCAACGCCATCCCATCTCCAAGCCTCTGGTCGATCCCTTGACGAATCGAGAGCAAGAAATTCTGGAACTGTTGGGACAGAGAATGCAAAATAAAGAAATTGGCGGCAAACTGTTCATCTCACCCAAAACCGTAAAAAAGCACCTGGACAACATCTACGGCAAGCTCAATGTCAGCAGCCGTCAGCAGGCGGTAGAAAAAGCCCGGATGCTGGGTATACTCAAACAGTGATAGACGGGGAGAGAGGGAGACTGGAAGGGGGGAAAAACAGAAGGTTAGAAGTTAAGAGGGTAAGAAGGTTAGAAGGGGAAATGAAAAGAAAGGACTGAGGGATGAGGACTGAGGACTGAGAATTTGGAATGGGGAATCTTTCGATATCGGCCCGCCCTGGCGCGACGGCTTCAATCTATTAGTACAGAGAGGGAGAAAGTGGAGTTGGAGCTAATATAGGATATCTTCATAAAGCTGGTCTGGGCCAGGGATTTCGGATTTGGGATTGTGGATTTCGGATTCAGGGATCAAATTGCGTGGTTTAGATGCGACTCCGGAAAATCATTACCACGGAGGAACACGGAAATTCACGGAAAAAAATCCGTGTGCTTCCGTGAAAATCCGTGGTGAAAATAAA
>JASJCE010000471.1 GCA_030066155.1 Desulfobacterales bacterium
ACCTGTGAGCAAGGTTATTAAGAGAATAGCTAAATAAATCAAAATACTAATATCGAGACAGACCTTCAATATTTTTAGTAATGCAACTTGGAGCTTTAAAATCATTCTAACTTTCCTGAGGTTGTCGCAAATAATGTTTTGTAATTGACACTTTGCTCCGCTTCATGGCCAATTGGGGTATTCAGTTTATGCTTACTAACAACAAGGAACGCTCATGTCCAAGAAGGGATAAAATTACGGTACAAAAACAAAAAACGGCTCCAAGATAAAAGGATATAGTTAAAACAGCGCGTAGATAAATGGTGCTATAACACTGCTTTCGGTAAAAACGATTAAAGCACTAAATAGAAGAAGAACCAAAATAATAGGAAGTAGCCAAAAACGTTTTCTAACCCTCAAAAATTCCCAAAATTCGATTATAAGGTTTTGATTTGCCATCTATCTCCTCTTTAAAATCTTTTAAAGAATTGTTCTTTAGATTGAACAGCCTCTTTTCGAGTTACCCAATACGATGAAACATTTTTATCAGGTTTAATAGGAAGAGGAATACCACCGAATATGCGCTTGAGGAGAGCTGCCGGGGTAATCACAAGATAATAGGCGAAGGTAAGAATCAATGTGGTGAAGATTCTGCCTATGAAATGGGCTATTTTCAGCCATGCAATAAAAACAGGCCTTAATCGGTGCGGAAATAAAAAAAATCCAAGACCCAATGCAGACAGAGTTCCAAAAAGATAGGTTGGAGGGGATTTCTCAAACCATATTCCTAAGGCACAAAGACAACCAAAAAAAATAAGAGCTATCAGTCCAAATGTTCGTATATTTTTAGTATCAGTCGAGTTCAAGCTCACTTCTCCAATCTCCTTCCTCTTTCCAGGTTGGCTGTTCTTCCTTGAATATGATAAAATCTTCTATTACTAATACATCCATTTCGGTTCTCATGAAACATCTATAGGCATCCTCCGGGGTACAGATAATGGGTTCACCGCGAACATTAAAACTGGTATTCACTATTACCGCACATCCTGTGAGTTTCTCAAATTCTGTAATTATCTCGTGATAATCCGGCTTATCCTTTTTGTTCACTGTCTGAAGACGGGCTGAATAATCAAGATGAGTAATCGCAGGTATGTCGCTTCTTTTCACCTTAAGTCGCTTCATCATTGGCAGTCCATCTTTTGAAGGTTGTGGCAAACGTCTTTCCTCACGAACATTGGATACCAGAAGCATATATGGGCTGGGCCTGTCAGTTTCAAAATATTCAGAAGCTTTCTCTTCCAACACGCTAGGAGCAAAAGGTCTGAAAGATTCCCGATATTTTATTTTAAGATTCATCACTGTCTGAGTATCTTGACGTCTGGCATCACCTATGATGCTTCTGGCCCCCAATGCCCTTGGTCCAAATTCCATCCGCCCTGACATATGTCCGATTATCTTTCCTTCCGAAATCAACTCTGCAATTGTTCTTGCCCTTTTTTCGGAGTCAAGATGGTGATAAACGTAATTATTGGTTGATAGGAAATCTTCTACAGTTTGCGCAGAAAATGATGGTCCGAGATATGAACCCTGTTGGGTGTCATGCCCGGTATTGTTATCCCGATCGTTACAAAGAAAGCGATGCCAAACACAAAGAGCCGCTCCTAAAGCACCACCTGCATCTCCTGCCGCAGGTTGAATCCAGATATCGTCAAATGGAGTTTCCCGGAGTAAGCGGCTATTGGCAACACAATTAAGAGCAACACCTCCTGCAAGACAAAGATATTTCTGCTGGGTTTCTCTGTACACGTGATTGGCCATCCTAAGAACCGCTTCTTCTGCTACGGTTTGAATGCTGGCAGCAATATCCATTTCCCTCTGGGTAATGTCTGTTTCCGGCTCACGGGGGGGACCGCCAAACAATTCAGCAAAACGATTGTTGGTCATCTTCAAGCCACCTAAAAAATCGAAGTATAAAAGGTTCAGCCGCAGGGAGCCATCTTCCTTCAAGTCTATCAGTTCCGAAAGGATCATATCTTTATATTTAGGCGTGCCATAGGGCGCTAATCCCATCAATTTGTATTCACCTGAATTTACTTTAAAACCTGTAAAATAGGTAAAGGCGGAATAGAGTAATCCCAAAGAATCAGGAAAGTGTAATTCTTTTAACATGATAAGATCCTTACCTTTCCCTATACCATAGCTTGCCGTCGCCCATTCGCCGACACCATCAACCGTCAATATGGCGGCTTCATTAAAAGGCGAAGGATAAAAGGCTGATGCCTGATGGGCTTCATGATGCTCCGTGAACAGTATATCCCCTTCGTAGCCGGTTTCCTTGCTAATTACCTTGGGAATGTAAAGCTTTTTTCCAAGCCACAAGGGCATGGCTTCCAGCCATGATTTAAGCCCCTTGGGAGCCACTGTCAGATAACTCATTAGCAGTCGCTCAAATGTTAACAATGGTTTGTCGTAGTAAGTCAAGTAAT
Source organism: Desulfobacterales bacterium (assembly GCA_030066155.1). Lineage (GTDB taxonomy): Bacteria > Desulfobacterota > Desulfobacteria > Desulfobacterales > JAFDCJ01 > JAFDCJ01. Next base: position 2,466 of record JASJCE010000471.1, read on the forward strand.
CCAGGTCTTGAATTTGGATACCTGCTTCCTCCAAACAGTAATTTATTGCATTTTTCGGGAATCTCGGGTCGTGCTTTTTCCGGGTAAACCTTTCCTCTTGGGCAGCAGCAATAATTTTACCATCTCTGACAAAGCAAGCGGCGCTATCATGGTAAAAGCAAGAAATTCCTAAAATATCCATTTTTATCCCTCTAATATGGTGTGATTAAAAATTTGGGAATTCCTGCCAATAGCAAATTAATTCAACAAAATCAGAAAGCAAAAAATTTGTGAATATCACACTATTGTTTAAATTACAATTTGGGGAAAAAGCGTGGGAGAAAACGGAAAAAACGGGGCGATGATGACGAATGATACTTACTGACATAGCAAGGAAAATCAAAACCAATAAAATCATTCTTCAGCGCTGATCAAGCAGAATTCGTGGACGTTCTTGGACGCTCTCTGTGAGGAGATAATCGGTACGTCCAATACGCTCCGCCACAGCCAGGTAGTACAGGGCGTTTTCAAATTCTCGGGCCTTGCACACCCGACCGCCAAAATCATACAGGGGGCGGACACAACTTGAAAAAGTTCATGGCGACCGCTTTCGGATTTATATGCTTAGCCTATCAGGGCACGGCAGCGGCCGGGTACCTCGGGACATGATAATAGATCGTGTTGTCACGGTCCCGACGGTTGACGTAGTCAATCGTTCCGGTAGACTCCGGGCTGCCTTGATACCCATTGCCATAGACCGTTATATTATTGTAGATATTGATTTGCGGTCCAATCGGCAGCGTCTGTCGGTACAATTGAGGACTGCCGGCACGAAACGCGATGTCCATCCAGGTCGACAACGCGTGATCGCGGAAGCCTCGATATCCTCGGTGGCCATCGCATCCGCCGCCATATCCGTACTGAGATGCCCGGATGCCGGCACGGCGGACATCTCCCGGGGAACCATACCGCCATGTGTCTGCGTACGCGATTCCGGCAAAGAATACCATTAACAAAATAAACGTACCTGTTTTCATTTCGACCACTCTCCTTTCTCGGGACGACCGGGTTTGCAGTCCCTTTCCGCGTCTAAGTCCTGTTATCTGACATATTGAACCCGCCCACGTTTTTCCTCAGCAGGTGACCCTCGAAAATCGGCTTCCGGACCCTGGCAGCGCTTGTACCCCTATCTATTATCCAGGCGTAAGGCTTTTTCAAGCAAAAAAACGGATAAGGCCGTTTTTTATGCCGCTGCGGAATCGTTCAAGTTGAAACCGAATTGCGATGGTTCCCCGGCAACAGCGTAAGCTTCCAATTGTTCAAAGGCAAAACCGATAATTGATATGAATAGTTCCTATTGATATGAATGGTTCCTAAAGGTTTTTTGTCGGTTATATGTTTTCACCGCCCGCTTCGCTCGAGACGCCAAGACCGCAGAGTTGATTTTTCTTTTCACTTTTTGTTGAGAGGCCAGAAAGTGAAATACAACGGCCCTGCGGGCAAAATAGTATTGAATTCGGTTGGTCAGGACCAATAGAACTACGAATGGTATATACATCCTACCACGAAGTGTTTGCGGATTTTCATTTGCCGCCCTTTCTCTCATCCCGCTGTGGTTTAGCGGGGCTCAGCGGCAAACAAAAAAATAACTTCTCTGCGTTCTTCGCGACTTTGCGGTGAACATAGATTCTAAAGTGTTTTAGTATATCGTGTCCAAATATTTATGACCGCATTACTAAGTGAGAAGTTATCGGATATCCAGCACCAGGGGCAAGTTCATTTCAACCACATCCCCCACCTCTATGCCGTTATCCTGAAACCAGCCTTGATTGACCTCTAATGCGTAACTTGCCGGCCCGTTCGAAGCGTATTGCCGGTCGACCTGCAGGGGCACCATATCGCGTATACGTATAATTCGTCCCGAATCATTCATATAGGCAATCGACAGCGGAATGTAGGTATCCTTCATCCAGAAGCTGCGGGGACGGCTGTCCGGAAATATAAAGAGCATACCGTGGTCCGGCGCCAGTTTGCTGCGTTGGGACAATCCGCAAACACGGGCGGCGGGGGTAGCTGCCAGCTCTACGGTCAGCGAATGGCCTTTTATCGAGATGGCGGCTGTCGGCAATTCCAGTGGACAGGCCGTGGATTTTGCGGATGGTGTTGCCAACATGACAACCAGTCCCAAAATGTAGGATAATGATGTTCGCATGCCTCGACCATACCGGAGCGAACCAATTAGATCAATGGAGAATCAGTTTGCAACCGTACCGGGATTCAGAGTTGGTATTGCCGCAAAAAAGCGCAAAAAGCGCAAAAAACAAATTTCTCACTAAATAAATTCGACAGGTTATGAGATCAAAATTTGAGGATATTCGCATTTTACCGAATCATCAGGGTTCAGGGGTCAACGGTAAGGCCCAACCCCAACAAAACACAGCATTTTCTTGTAATTTTGAGCACGATATTATAAAATATAGTTAAACTTAGACGATTGGAACGAAAGGGCAAAGCTGCCGAGCAGTGACGCAAAGCCACGGATCTGACAATTAACTGTATCGACCGCCGGGCTGCCGAAATCCGTCCCCCTTAAACCACGGGATAACCATCCCCAGGGCTTCTCAGACTGAACCCGCTTTTTTGCATCTTTGCAGACGGCATTCCGACCTTTCATCGTACCCGTTATCGTTAATTTCGCTAAAGCTAGGTTTTAGACCCGGGAGGAATTTATGAGGAAATTATCTTGGCTGTTCTGCTTCATTTATGTACTTGCCGCCCCGACCACCGTACTGGCCTGGGGCATCGAATTTTCTGTAGGCGCCTGGTACCAGCGCCCCCGAGGCGTTATATCCTATGACAAAACAACCAATGTCGATGATCTCGATCTGGAAGATGACCTTAACTATGACAACAAGTGGAAACCCACCGCCCGGCTGAAAATCGATATGCCCCTTGTGATTCCCAATGTCTACCTGATGTACACGCCGATGAAATGGGATGAAACGGGCCGCAAAAACGTGGATTTCAGCTTCGGCGGCGAAAACTTCAGCGGCAACGTGGATTTCGATTCCGAACTGAAAATGAACCACCTGGATGCCGCCCTGTACTACGGCATTCCGGGCGTTCGCGCCGCCACCGGCAATATTCTCAACATCGACGTGGGACTCAACTTCCGTTTGTTGGATTTCAGAGCCGAGCTCGAACAGGATGATATCGGTGAAAAAGAGTCCGAAAGCTACTTTCTGCCCATCCCCATGCTGTTCGGCGCAACCCAGATCAAGCCAATCAATTGGATTAACCTTGACCTGGAGGGCCGCGGAATCGCCTACAAGGAAAATCATTATGTCAG
>JASJCE010000472.1 GCA_030066155.1 Desulfobacterales bacterium
CAGCCGAGCAAAACAGGGCCGGCACAAGCACCGGCTTGCGGCCGAAACGATCCGACAGGTTTCCCATCAGCGGGCTGGCCACAATTCCGATCGTCCACAACAGGCCGAAGTGAAATCCAATGGACTTCGAACTGAGACCGAGTTCTTCCTGCATGTACAGGGGAAGAAATGTGACATATATGGTATAGCACATGCCCCGCAGGCCTGCCACCAAATTGACTTTCCAGATCGAGGTGGTTTTGAAGCATTTCCAGGTAATCCGGATCTGGGTTTTAAGATCGGCACTGGGCTCACCGCATGGGCCATTTGAAAAACTTATTTTTCCGGCTGAACTGAATTTCCAGACAAACCAGAAGGTCATCAGCAGCGGAACGGCTGCGTATATGGAAATAACTTCACGCCAGGCCAACACGCCCAACAGCATACCCGTAGCGACCGGCCCCAAGATGTCCCCAAAACTGCCGCCGATGCCGAAGATTGCCAGAGATGTGCCCTTGCGATGCTCGAAACGCTTCGATATTTCGGCCATTGACGGCAGATGCCAGACAGATGTGGCAACAGAAACGAAAACCATCCCCACAATCAGGGCCGGATAAACCGGGGCCAATCCGATCAACAGCCAGCTGCCACCAAAAATGGCGATGCAGCATGCCATAATAATGCCCCGGTAGTGTCGCAGCCGATCGGACAACACGCCGCCCGGCAGTGATGAGACCCCCATGGCAATTTCCCTGGCCGTCATCAACGCGCCGATTTGTATCGGGTTCAAACCGAAACTGTCCCTAATTGCCGGCAGCATCACCGCAAAACTCTGCTGCATAAAGTGAAACATCCCGTGAGCGACGGAAAAACCGACAAGGGTTTTAACATCACTCCGGGATGTTGCATTTTGATCATCCGGTATTGGCGAAGCTGTCGACATGAAGCTCACATCTAATTGACCATTGACTATTGATAAATGATTAATGGTGGAATTCTATCAGTTTCTAATCCTAAAAATGGGCCCTGAGATGTACAGATCCTGTCCCGAGGGACCACGCTCTGACCGTTGCTTAGATTAAGTTAATCGAACATATCACAAAACATAATGATTTACATCTCATGATATATTATAAACTCGACTGGCTATATCTAAAAAGCCCTTAAATTAGAATCAGTCATATGATGCCAGAATTCATTAATTATTCAATCTTCAATATTCAATTTTCAATTGGTATGAGTACTTCGTTGCGCCGCAGAAACCATGGCATGAACGGCGGATCATAGCGAGCCCAGATTGCTTCCCCGCTCACTTTCAGGCCCCGCCCGGCAATAAAGTCTTCCAAGAGCGATTTTTTCTCGACATATCGCGCTTTACTCCAGGTGCCCGAATATTTTATCGCGGCAAATATCCGTTCTGGATCTTCCTTTAAAACGACCCGATCATCCAAGGGCTCCGGTAATTCCTCCATTGAATAATTGGACGGCATCAGAAAGGTAATCCGCCACTTATTGTTTTCTCGAACCTGGTTGACCGGAGCAGTCATGGCAATTTTTTGGGACTCACCTTCCTGCGTGACCGGAGCAGTCATCGAAATGCTCTCTTTTTTACGGTTATTTCCGGAAATATAATCATAGAGTCGTCGAAAACCTTCATTACCGACTTTTTCAAATTCACCTTCTACGAAGGTCTCTGCTACAATTTGCGGGGCATATCTTCGGATCTCGAACTCGAGATCGCTTTCGACAACATCATATTTCGCCTTTTCAATTGCCATTGCCTGATTTCCAGTTAACAGTGATAAAACGGTACATAAAATCGCCAGGGTAAAATAATGGTAACGATATGTTTTCATGATTTCCCTCCAGTGTGCAGAAGTCAAGAGCCGGTCAAAATCAGATTGTTTTCAAAATAAAATGGCAGCGTCGCAAGACGCTGCCACCCCTGTATTTATGCTATCAGTTCGTTAACCGGCAACATCAACTCCCCAGTTGCACCCAATACTGTTTTTGGTCTCACACTCAAAATTTTTATATCGGGTATCTTCGTGGCCGGATTCTCTTTCGTCATCACTTTCAATGTAATTATGATCTTTTTCCGTGAACTTCATTTCATTTCTCCTTCGTGTTGTTGTTCAGTTTTTGTCGTTAATCGTTTACATTTATAAAATTAACACTATTGTCAATTTTACAATATGAGAGGATTCAGGGCCCATTAATAGGCAAAAACTACTATATGGTTAGGAGTGTTTCCGGTTCGGTGTTCAGGATTCAACATTCGAAAATTCGGGATTATTTCCTACTAAACCCTCAATTGTCACCATAGTTAACGGCTTGAACCAGGCTCTGGCAAAATTGCAGATTTATTTTTCGACCTTATATTTTGATTTTGTTAAGGAAAAACCCATGATCAATATATGTGACATCGCTCGCCAGATTCTAAAGAATTGCGACATATCCGATGCGAACAATGCCGGAATGTATTCGATCTGCGGCCTGGCCTTGAGATTACGGGACCTGTATAAGTGGGAGTTGGGCCTGCCGCCATGGGAAGAGCGGGATTCCGCCGAGGTGCTGGAATGGATCGAAACCAGAGAAAATCGGTGGGACCAGTGCACCGATGATGAATTCCAGCAAATAACCTTAAACGGCCAATGTTTTGATCCGTTCGACACGACCGCCATTAATGCCGTTTTAGCCTCACATGGCTTATTTTATGGGGCCGGCTATGCCCACAGCCTGAAACCCACCTTTTTTTTGGCTGAAATCAAAGAAAAATCAGAATTGGATGGAATCCGGATATATGTTCTGGAGCGTGAGCTGGCCCGCGATTTGTTGACGATTCCGGCTTTGTCCCAGGATGACTGTGTTTTACTGCGACAGGATTCAGCCAGACTGTTTTTATGGGACAGCATTTTTTACATCAAAAAATCGGCCCAGCCGGCGCTTGAATTTGCTCTAAAAAGCTGTGGTATTCAAAATCAGCAAAGCGAAACGCTGCAGCGCAATCTGGCAGGCATTCTCGAAATCCAGAAGGGATCCTATATTTACCATGAAATCGGTGAACTGAATGAGTCTGTTTTTGATCGCGACCTCTGGCGGGAAATTATCGGGGCGTTTCCATACACTCCCGTGGAATATCTCGCCAGGGCCGTTAAAGATCTTCTGGCCGATACGAATGAATACGGGACACTTCAAAACATCATTGAAGAACATAACACGGCCGCCTTGGGCTTCTACGTCGCATTTTTAGATGGTCTGATGAAAGAGTTTTTTCCCGAACTCCCGGCTTCGTTTCAAGATTTCAAGCAAACCCGGGATTGGCATAGGATCGAGCAAGCGGTGTCAGATGGCCACAAAACTGCTGCAGGACATGCTTCGCTGATCATGAACTTCTATCAGGAGGGTGTCGGCAAAAACGATTTGCAGTGGGCTGAAAGGCAAATTCAAAAACACCTGCTTGGCAAATATACGAAAACACGATAGTATCTCCCTTCACAAGCCACCTGCTATGCTGGTAGTAATTGAAAAGGTTTTTCCAATTCCGCTTAATAACGTATCATTGATCTAAACCTGGACAATGGCGGCGGCTTATGAAGGCAGTTATTCGTTACTCGTTATAGGTTATTGGTTTAAATGAAATGAAATCTTATTTTATTGGAACTTCATTTTTGGAAAGCAAACCGCAGAATTTCAGACTTTTTCTAATAACGATTAACAAATAACTCCTAATTGATCGTTCTTTTGATCAATTGGGATGGTTGGAGGCCTTAATGATCCCATGTCAGCGTGATCTGTTTGATATTCCCAAAAATGTCGCTTATCTGAATTGCGCCTATACCTCACCTTTGCTCAAAATTGCTCATCAGGCCGGCACCTCCGCGTTACAGTCAAAGGCTAATCCCTGGACTATTACGCCTAATGATTTTTTTACCTCGGCCGAAACCGCGCGCGAGCTGTTTGCAGAGCTTATCGGCAGCAGTTCCGATGACATCGCCCTTGTTCCGGCGGTATCCTATGGAATCGCGCTTGCCGCCCTCAATCTCCCGGTGCAGAGCGGGCAGGGGATTGTCATTGTGCAGGACCAATTCCCCTCAAACGTATACTCCTGGATGCGAACCGCGCGGGAAAAGGGTGCTGAACTCAAAACTGTAAAACGCCCCCCGGACTGCGATTGGACGAAGGCCATCCTCAGGGCTATCGATAATCGTACCGCCATCGTTGCGGTACAAAACTGCCATTGGACGGACGGTACGCTAGTTGATCTCGTTGAAGTGGGCAATAAATGCCGATCTGTGGAGGCCGCACTTGTCATCGATGGTATTCAATCCATCGGCGCCATGCCGTTTTCAGTTACCGATGTGCAGCCGGATTTTCTCGTCGCGGCGTCGCACAAATGGCTGCTGGGCGCTTACAGCTTCGGCTTTTGCTATGTCGCGCCAAAGTGGCATGGGGGAACGCCCCTCGAAGAAAACTGGTTCAACCGCGCCGGCTCCGAGGACTTCAGTCGTCTGGTTGACTATCAGGATGCCTATCAGGCTGGTGCAAGGCGCTTTGACCAGGGAGAAGCCAGCAACTTCATTCTTTCACCTGTTGCCGCCGCCGGCATTAAACAAATTTTAGAATGGCGTGTCGAACGCATTGCCGCTACGCTTTCGGCTAAAACCAACAAAATCGCACAAAGAGCTCAGAATCTGGGCTTTAGAACGGCGCCCGCCGAATTGCGCGCCCCCAATATCATCGGCATTTCAAAGCCCGGCGGTTTCAAAAAGGAGTTGCCCCAATTGCTGGCACAGGAGAACGTCTATGTCAGTGTCCGGGGGGAGTCTATTCGCATATCACCGCATGTTTATAATGACAATCAGGATATTGAACGTCTTTTTGGTGTTCTTGAAAAAATAGACTAAATCAGAAGGAATTCATATGCAGCGAGTTTTTTGTCTATTTTTTTGGCGTCTCCCAGCAATTTATCCATTTGATGCCAGAACTGCTTGCCGTGATTTTTAATGCGAGTATGGACCAGCTCATGCAAGATCGTGTAATCGATCAATTCCTGGGGCAGGCGCACCAGATTCATATTCAAATTGATATTATTAATCCGTGAACAGCTGCCCCATCTGGTTTTCTGATTTCTGATAAACACCCGATTGTAATTGAAACCGTATCGTTTTGCCAGATAATCAAGCCGGTCAACCAGGAATTTTCGGGCTGCCTGCCGATCGATCGGATCATCGGCTGACTTCAATTTGGCCTGCAATTCCAGCCGTTCCGTTCTAATAAGGTGTTTAGAGATCCAACTCGCCTTGGATTGGGCAAAGGACTGTGCCGCTTCAAAGGACACGCCGTAGGGAACCGCCACCCGCACCCCTTTAAACGGCCTGACGGAAACGCTGATACGTTTGGCCCGGCTGCTGCGCTCCAGCAGTACCGTTCCGACCTTGTTGAGTTCAACTGTTTTCGACTTCATATAAGATATTTCCAGGCTTCCTCTTCGCGTATATCCCGCACAAATACCAGCGCCGCAAGCGACCTTCCATAGGGTATCACGCAAAAATTTAATTCAACATCAATCGTAGAACCGTCCGAATGAATAACCCGAGATTTATATATGCGGGGTAAATTGATGCCGGCAATCCTGTCGGAATATCGTTTGGTAATAAAGATAAAGTCTTCTTCAGAAATAAATTTCTTGAGGTGTGCGCCGACAAGCTCTTTTTCAGAAAAGCCGATCAATTTGCAAAAGGCTGGATTTGCAAACCTGACTTTGAAATCGTGGATGACGGCTATGCCATCC